>VBDX01000037.1 GCA_005881885.1 Chloroflexota bacterium | reverse complement strand
CACCGTGAACCGACTGCCTGCCGTGCCCGTCGTGTAGTGCGCACCTCGGCGGCCGACGCTCACCGAGACGTTGCGCTTGCCGAGGTTCAGGGTCAGCCCCGGCATCAGCCGAACGCGACGCTTGAAGAGCCACGGCATGCGCGAGAGCCTAGTCCGCCGACCTAGCCAGTCGGCTCTACATCACCGAATCGCGCCTGATCACCAGAATGAGCGGGAGTGGCTTCCTCTTCGCCGGCCGGCGACGCTTCCCTGCCACGGTGAACTAGGAGGATACCGCACTAGAGCGGCCGTGGCCTAGAAGATAAGCGCCACGGTCTGCAGCGCGAAGCCAACGACAAGAAGTCCCGCCGCGGCGCGTGCGTCGTCACGTGCCTGGGCCCAGTACGCACTGACCGCAGGGCTCTGTCCCCACCGTGCGATTCCCATGTCAGCGACGAGCCAGTCGGGAAGCATGAGTCCAGTCGTGAGCAGCATCACGCCGGCGATATCGAGGATGAGCCCGCACGCGGCGAAGGCGTGAGAAATGGGCGCCGATCCCAGCAGGGCAGCAATAATCACCAGGAGAGCCCCGAACAGCCCAGTCGCCGCGAACGCGAAGCGCCTCTTCGGTCCCTCCTTGGCCAACTGGATTGCGTGGAGCTCTGGGTCAAGCTTCATCGGCGGGAGAGCGTAGAACGGCCGCCCAGTGTGGGAAGCCGCCTGAGTCGCTTACGAGGCCGTCGCGACTCCAGGGATCTCTTCGCGCAGCACGCATCCGTAGACTCCGCCCACGCTCGCATTCACGCGCGTCAACGCGAGGTTCGCGACTCAGCGGACCCGCGCCTCGGTGAGCTCGTCGTGGACGAAGACGGCGACGAACGCACCTCGCGAATAGTGAAGGCGGCGACGAGTCCGGGCAGGCTCCTGCGAAGAAAGGCACCTACGTTCACGCACCCTCCATGCGATGGCGCGACTACGTCTCGTCGATGATGTGGATGTCGTTCCTCATGCCGCAGTCGCGGCAGTCGTACCGAATGACCGAGCCTCGCTCGAGCCCAAACGGGTTCATTACGATCTGAGGGTCGCGCGGATTGACGTGTGCTCCGCACTGGACGCATTCCTGCCTACCTGCGAGGAGATCGGCCTTGGTGCTTCGGCCTTCGGTGTCCCTCAGGACCCGGTTTCCCATCGATGCCGACTCAACGGTCACACCGTCGATGCCCTCGAGGCGCCGTGCGAAGTCGTCGCCTTCCCGCTTTGTCGGGAAGACCCAGACGTATGAGGTCAGCTCGGGGAGCACGTCGCCGTAGCTTGCTCCGCTGCCGATGTCTTGAACACGTCCTGCGCGCTTGAGGAGCTCGGCTCGGATCGCGGGGTCGTTGCCTCCGTAGCGTGCTCGGACTTGCCAACGGTAGATCTGCGCGGTCGTACTCATCTCGTCACCCCATGTCAGCGCTCGAAGAAGTTGAGGACCACGCCACTCGCTACGAGGAGGGCGAGCGCGATGACAATGACGATCGCGATGCGCCGGAAGTCCTTGACGACGTAACCGCGTTCCCACGACGCCGCGCGCTCGAGCGCGGCGGACGGCGCGCCGACGGCGCGCGATGTTCCGCTGCGCGAGCCGTAACGCTGCGGTCGCGCGACCGCCGTTCGCGCCGGTTCGCGCTCATATGTCGTGACGCGTGGCGCGGACGCGCGCCGTGCCGCTTCGACGGCCCGACGCGAGCGCGCGCGTACGCGATGCTTCTTTGCCACGGAAAGACGAGGATAGCGGACCTCGTATGCTCCGCCGCGATGCCGCTCGAGCAGACGACGCTGTCCATGCTCGCCGTCGCGCTGGCGGTCGCGCTCGTGATCCTCGCGATCTGGGTCGCCTGGCTCCAGCGCTCACACGCGCTCTTGCGGCGGCGCCTGACCCGTCTGGTCGGCGACAGCGAGGGCGCCGGTCTCGACGAGGTCCTCGATCGCCAATTCCGCCGTCTGGATTCCGTCGCCGAACGCGTCGAGGCGCTGAACAAGCTCCACCACGAGCTCGAAGCCCTGTCACAGCGCAGCATCCAGAAGGTCGGGGTCATCCGCTTCAACCCATTCGCCGACACGGGCGGCGATCAATCCTTCGCGATGGCGCTGCTCGACGCGGAGGGCAACGGCGTCGTCGTCTCGAGCCTTCACAGCCGGACCGACACGCGCATCTTCGCCAAGCAGGTGCAGGGCGGACGTTCGCGGCATGCGCTCTCCAATGAGGAGCAGGACGCCATTCGCAAGGCGCTCGCGCCCTCTGGGGCGTGACGACCGCGACCTCGCTCAGCGACGAGCGTGCCCTCGCCATCGTGAACCCGGTCGCGGGGAACGGCGCGGGCGAGCGCGTGGCGCGTCGGATCGCCGCCGACTTCCGCAAGCACGGTGTCCGTCTCGACGTCGTGCGCACGCCCGCGCCTGACGAGGCCGCACGGCTCGCGCGCGAGGCCGCCGCGGACGGATACCGGGTGATCGTTGCCGCCGGTGGCGACGGGACGGCGAACGAGGTCGCCAATGGCATCGTCGGTAGCGCCGCAGCCCTCGCTCTCTATCCCATCGGCTCGGGGAACGACTTTGCCCGCGCGCTCGGATATCCCAAGCGGACCCGCGACGTGCCGCGCTTCATCCGCGAATCGCGTCGGCGCACCATCGACGTCGGGGATCTGAATGGACGCGTCTTCGTGAACGCGGCAGGGGTCGGGATCGATGGCCACGTCGCCGAGCGTGTGTCCGCGATCTCGCGCGTCGTTGGACAGACGCTGGGCTACTTCGTGGGAGCGCTCGTCGGGATCACCACGTATCGCCCGCGCCCGATGCGCGTGCTCGTCGACGGAGAACTCCAGAGCGGAGCGTTCCTTGCGGTCGTCGCCGCGAATGGAACGCACTTCGGGTCGGGGATGCATGTCGCTCCAGAGGCATCGCTCGACGATGGCCAGCTCGACGTTCTCCTCGCCGGTGACCTCTCGCGCTGGGCGTCGCTTGTCGCACTCGGCAAGCTCTACCGCGGGACGCACGTGAATGGCCGGACGATCGTCATGAAGCGAGCGCGCGCCGTGGAGATCGAGCTCGAGCGCCCGCTTGCCGCCGAGCTCGACGGTGAGGTAATGCGGCTCGCGAAACTCTCGATCCGCGTGCGGCCGGGCGCCCTCGACGTGCTCGCTCGATGACGCGGACCGACCCCCGCCGCGCTCTCCCTTCCGTCGATGCCGTGCTCCGCGCGGGCCGGCCGAGCGACGCCGAGCGCGATCGCTTCACGCGCGCGGCACGAGAGGTCCTGACGCGCGCGCGCGGCCTTCGTACGACGGGCGGCGCGGAAGCCTTCGCGGCAGAGGCCCGCGCGCTCCTCGCCGACCGCGAGCGGCGCACGCTGCGCCGGGTCCTGAACGCGACCGGCGTCATCCTGCAGACCAACCTCGGTCGTGCGCCGCTTTCACCGCGCGTGCTCGCGGCAATGGCCGATGCGGCGGGAGCGGTCAGCGTCGAATACGACCTCGCTGCCGGCAAGCGTGGCGAGCGTCACGGCCACGCCGCTCGGATTCTCGCGGATCTCGCGCGTGCCGAGGACGCGGTGGTCGTGAACAACAACGCGGCTGCCGTCCTGCTCGCGCTCGCCGCCCTCGCCACGCGGAAGGAGGTGATCGTCGCGCGCGGTGAGCTCGTCGAGATCGGGGGCGGGTTCCGTATCCCGGATGTCCTGCGGCGTTCCGGCGCGAAGCTCGTCGAAGTCGGGACGACGAACCGGACCTACGCGCGCGACTACGCGGGAGCGATCACGGAGCGGACCGGCGCGATCCTTCGTGTGCACGCCAGCAACTTCAAGATCAGCGGTTTCGTGGCGCGCGCCGAAGGTCGCGACCTCGCCGCGCTCGCGCGGGAGCACAACCTTGCGTTCATCCACGATCTCGGCAGCGGGACGCTTCTGGACACGTCGCGCTATGGGCTCGGAAGAGAGCTCACCGTGCCCGAGGCCGTCCGCGAGGGCGCCGACGTGGTGACGTTCAGCGGCGACAAGCTGCTGGGCGGTCCGCAGGCCGGGATGGCGGTCGGGCGCCAGACGCACATCGACGCCCTTCGGATACATCCACTGATGCGTGCGCTCCGCCCCGACAAGATCACCATCGCCGGCCTGATCGCCACGCTCGAGACATATCGGGACGGTCGCGCCGAGGAGGAGCTTCCGGTCTGGCGGATGATCGCCGCGAGCCCGAGCGAGATACGCGGTCGCGCGGAGAAGGTGGCACGCGCGCTCGGCGCGAGCGGTATCAGCGCTCTGGTGACGGAGACGCGTTCCACCGTCGGTGGCGGTTCGTTGCCTGAAGAGACCCAGGACTCGTTCGCTGTAACGTTGGGTGGGGCTCCGGCGATGAGCCTGGCGCAAGCGCTGCGCGCCGCGGACCCGCCGGTCGTCGCGCGGATCGCCCTGGAGCGCGTGGCGCTCGACCTGCGAAGCGTTCTGCCGGAGGATGATGAGGGCCTCGTGCGTGCCGTCGTCGGCGCGCTCGCGAAAGGGGGAGGAGATGGAACTTCGCGTCACCAAGAGCGATCGCGCGCCCGCGCCCGTCGGCCCGTATAGCCAGGCCATCGTCGCCGGAGATCTCATTTTCTGCGCGGGGCAGCTCGCCCTCGATCCAACAAGTGGTGAGCTGGTGGGCGCGAACGACGTGCGCGAGCAGACCCGACGTGTCCTCGACAACCTCGCCGCGGTCCTGTCCGCGTCGGACTCGTCGCTCGACCGCGTGACCAAGACCACCGTGTTCCTGACCGACCTCAAGGAGTTCACCGCGATGAACGAGGTCTATGCGGAGCGGTTCGGGAGCCACCGGCCCGCGCGCTCGACCGTTGAGGTCGCCGCGCTGGCCCGAGGCGCGAAGGTCGAGATCGAATGCATCGCGGTCCGCAGATAGCCGAGAGCACGGGGGCCGGGGGGCCGAGCCTCCCGACTCGGGAGAGCCCCCCGATTCGTGTCATCGCGACCGCCGGCCATGTGGACCATGGGAAGTCAACGCTCATCACCGCGCTCACCGGAATAGACCCGGATCGCCTGAACGAGGAGCGCGAGCGCGGCATGACGATCGACCTCGGCTTCGCGTGGCTCGAGCTTCCCGGCGGCGGCGACGTGGGTATCGTCGACGTCCCCGGCCATCAGGACTTCATCCGCAACATGCTCGCGGGTGTCGGACCGGTCGACGCGGTGCTGCTGGTCGTCGCGCTCGACGAAGGAGTGATGCCGCAGACGCGCGAGCACCTCGCCATCCTCGGGATCCTCGGCGTCGACCGCGGCGTCGTCGCGCTCACCAAGCGCGATCTCGTGGATGACGAATGGGCCGCCCTCGCGAAAGCCGATGTCGCAGCGGTCCTTCAAGACACGCCGCTCAGGAACGCCGCGTTCGTCGAGGTGTCCGCGACAGCGCGGAGCGGGCTCGACGACCTGGTGCGCGCCCTCGCGGAGGTCCTCGTCTCGGCGCCTCCCCGGCACGACGCCGGCCGCCCGAGGCTGCCGATCGATCGCGCCTTCACGCTCACCGGGTTCGGCACGGTCGTCACGGGAACGCTGGTGGATGGAGCCTTCGCCGTCGGGGATGAGGTCGCGATCCTTCCGACCGCGAAGCGCGCGCGGATTCGCGGGATCCAAACCCACAAGCGTGCTCTGGAGAGCGCCCGCCCCGGAAGCCGCGTCGCGTTGAATCTCACCGGCATCGAGAAGGACGAGCTCGCGCGCGGCATGGTTGTCGCACGGCCCGGTTCGCTCGAGTCGGCGTCGGTGATATCGGCGCGACTTGCGCTCCTGCCCTCGGCATCGGGCCCGCTCGCTCACAACGAAGCGGTGAAGGTGCACATCGGTACGGCCGAGGTGATGGCGCGTGTCTCGCTGCTGGAGGGCGCTGTGCTCGACCCCGGCGCATCGGCGTGGGCGCAGCTGCGCCTCGCCGAACCCGTGGCGCTGGCCGTCGGCGATCGGTTCGTCCTCCGGCGGCCGTCGCCGTCCGAGACGCTCGGAGGCGGGATGGTCGCCGACGTGTCGGGCGAGCGGATGCGCCGCCGGCGCGAAGCGGTGGAGACGCTCGAACGCAGGACCGCGCCGACCGCCGCCTCGCGGCTTCTCGCGGCGCTCGACGTGCCCCGCACGCCGGACGAGGCCGGTACAAGGAGCGGTCTCGAAGCGACGGAACGACTGGCGGCTACGGCCGAGCTCGTCGCGAACGGCCAAGTCGTGCCGCTCGGTGACGCGCTGGTCGGACGCGAGGGATTCGACGCGCTGGCGACACGCGTGGAGCGCGGGCTCGCGGCTGCGCATCGCCGTTCGCCGCTGCGGGCGGGAGCCCCCCGCGAGGAGGTCCGCTCGTCGCTGGGGCTCGCCCCGAAGCGCTTCAACGCGCTCGTCGATCGCCTGTCGCGCGATGGACGGCTGGTCGAGCACGGGAGCGCACTCGCGCTACCGGGGCACGTGGTGGCCCTCACCACGGCGCAGGAGAAGGCCTGGTCGCACGCGCGCGACGAGCTTGGGCGCCAGCCGCTCCAGCCTCCGTCGCCCCAGACGCTGGAGCAGGATTTCGGGCTCGACCGCGAGCTCCTCGTGGCTCTCGCCGAGCGGGGAGAGCTCGTCCGCATCGGGACCGAGGCGGTCTTCCTCCCGGACGCGGTCGCTCACTTCGCTGATTCGGTCGTCGCGGAGCTCGAGACCGCTCGGACGATCACCGTCGCCCGAGCGCGCGATCTCACCGGATCGAGCCGCAAGCATGTCCTGCCGCTGCTGCAGTTCCTCGACGATCACGGGCTGACCCGCCGCCAGGGCGACGACCGGATCCTGGTCGTACCGCCGGAGCAGGCGCGCGAGCGCATCGCTACCCTCACGGGTCGAAAGAAGGTCAGTCCATGAAGTTCCGTGCGGCCCGGCCCTCCCAGATCGGCAAGGTCGACGCCATCGTGATCCCCCTCTTTGCGAACACCGATCCTCCAGCGTGGCTCCCGCGCGCGACGCGGACCGCGACCCTGCGGGTCGTGAAGACCGAGCACGGCACGAGCCGGCTATACGGTGTGAACACGCTCCACGGTGAGCCTCGTGTCGTGCTCGTCGGCGCCGGCAAGCCCGGCGAGCTCGACGCCGAGCGCGCCCGCAACATCGCGAGCGCGGGGATCCGGGCGCTGTGGCGATCGTCTGTGCGCAAAGTCGCGATCGCGATCGCGCCCGACGCGATCGGAGAAGAGCGGGCGGCGCAAGCCGCGGTCGAAGGCGCGATCTACGCGATGTGGCGCCCCGAGGTCCACCGCACGAAGGACGAAGAGCGCCGGCTGCCGGAGATCGACACGGTGCTCCTCATCACCGAACGGGCAATCGGCAGCGCGATCGAACGCGGCACCGCGATCGGCGAAGCGACGAATGCGGCGCGTCGTCTTGCCAACGAGCCCGCGAATCGGATGACGCCGACTGTCGTCGCCAACGAGGCCAAGGCGATGGCCAAAGAGGCCGGCGTGCGCATCGAAGTCCTCGACGCCGAGCGTTGCCGCGCGCTCGGCATGGGGAGCTATCTGTCCGTCGCGCAAGGGAGCCATGAGCCGCCGCAGTTCATCGTCATGCGCCACAAGGGCCGTCGCGGCGACGGTTATGACCTCGCGCTGGTGGGGAAGGGGATCACCTTCGACTCGGGCGGGATCTCCATCAAGCCCGCCGACAACATGCATCACATGAAGGCCGACATGACCGGAGCGGCATCGGTTATCGCGGCGCTCGCCGCGATCGGCAAGCTCGGTCTCAAGGCGAACGTGATCGCCGTCGCGCCATGCACCGAGAACCTGCCAGGCGGGGGAGCCACCAAGCCGGGAGACGTCTTCACCGCCATGAGCGGAAAGACGGTCGAGGTCATCAATACCGACGCCGAAGGGCGGCTCGTGCTGGTGGACGGGATCACCTACGCGCAGCGCGAGGGAGCGAAGCGTGTCGTCGACGTCGCCACGCTCACCGGCGCCATCGCCGTCGCCCTCGGCAATCACTTCACCGGGCTCTTTGGCAAGCCTGACTCGTTCGTCGAGCTCGTGCGCGAGACGGCGAAGGACGCGGGCGACCGCTTCTGGCCGATGCCCCTCACCGAGGAGTACCGCGACGAGATCAAGGGCGAGGTTGCTGACATTCGCAACAGCGCCGGCCGGGAGGGCGGGGCGATCAAAGCGGCGGCGTTCCTAGACTCTGCGGTCGAGGACGGCACCGAATGGGCGCACCTCGACATCGCCGGAACGTTCTGGTTCGAGCGCGACCGGCCTCATGCGCCCAAGGGGCCGCAGGGTCCGGTTGTCCGCACGCTGATCGCGCTTGCGGAGCGATACGCGAAGGAGTGACCAGGCGGCCTCACGGCGGGGCCCTCGCGTTCTTGGTGCTATAGAACGTATGATCTATCGGTGACCGAGCAGCTCACTTTCGAGCTCGGAGAAGAGCGGCCGAACATCCTCGGATCGCTCACGCTCGAGCAGCGCCGAGCGGTGGAGCACGGGGCCGGACCGCTGCTTGTCGTCGCGGGCGCCGGCACGGGGAAGACCCATGTCCTGACCGCGCGGATCGTCCACCTCATCACGTCGCGCGCCGCGAAGCCGAACGAGATCCTGGCCGTCACATTCACCGAGCGCGCCGCCAACGAGATGCAGGAGCGCGTCGATATCAACACGCCGATCGGCCTGAACGACGCCGTCATCCGCACATTCCATGGCTTCGGCGACGAGGTCTTCCGCGAGTTCGCTCTCGAGCTTGGCCGGTCCGGCGAGCTTCGCGTCCTCTCGCCGGCGGAGCAGGTGATCCTCGTGCGTGAGCATCTGTACGGCTGTCAGCAGTGCGAGATCGCGATGCCGCTCAAGCGCTACCGGCCAGCGGGGGATCCGCTGGCTCACGTGCGTGCCCTCCTCGAGCTCTTCGGTCGCGCGCGCGACGAAGACGTTTCGCCTGAGGCATACGTCGCTCACGCACGCACGCTCCGCGCGGCGGTCGGAGAGTCTATCGACGCGGACATCAAGGCCGACGAAGCCGCAATGCATGAGGAGCTCGCCGCGACCTACGAGGCGTACACGCGGATCAAGGAGCGGCATGGCGTCGTGGACTTCGGTGACCAGATCGCGCTCACACTCCGCTTGCTGCGCGAGCATCCCGCCGCGGCCGCGCGCCTGCGGACGCGCTTCCACTACATCCTCGTCGATGAGTTCCAAGACACGAACGACGCGCAATTCGAGTTGCTGCGCCTGCTGGCAGAGTCGCACCGCAACCTCACGGTCGTCGGGGACGATGACCAATCGATCTTTGCCTGGCGCGGCGGGACGCTTCGCAACTTCGATCGGTTCCGTCAGGCCTACCCCGATCACACCACGGTGGCCCTGATCGAAAACCGGCGTTCGGGGCAAGGGTTGCTTGATGCGGCCTACCGCCTGATCACCAAGAACCCCGATCGGCTCGAGACGACCCTCGGCATCGATAAGCGCCTTCGCGGCCGACCGGGATCAGACGAGGCTGAAGTCGATCACATCCAAAAGGTCACGGGCGCTGAAGAGGCCGACGCGGTCGCGGATCTCATCGCGCGGGAAGCCGTCCGCCGGCAGCGCCGCTTTGGAGAGTTCGCGATCCTCGTACGGAACAACGCCGACGCGACGCCGTTCCTGAGTGCCCTTGCGCAAAGACAGATCCCGACGCACTTCTCAGGAGGCGGCCAGCTCTACGAGCGACCCGAGATCCGGCTCCTCATCTCGTTCCTTTCGGCCGTGGCTCTCCCGTCGGACTCGCGGCACGTCTACAGCCTTGCCGTCTCACCGCTCTACGGGTTCCCCGCAGACGAGCTCGCCAGAGCGGTGGAGGGGAGCGGTCGGCGGCAAAAGCCGCTGCGCGACGTCTTCGAGGAGATCGCAGCCGAAAAGACCGGCGCGAGCGAGTCGGCCGCCGCCGCCGCGAAAGCCCTGTGCGCTGACCTCGCGCACTACGCGGCGCGCGCCGCGGAGCTCACGACGGCGGCCCTGCTCTTCGAGTTCCTCGACCGTTCGAAGCTCCTGGCGCGCTACCTCGACCCCGATTCCGCGCTCGTGGAGGAGCAGGGAAGGAACGTGGCCAAGTTTCTACGGCTCGTCCACAACGCGGGTCGCGCGCTGGCGTCCGACCGGGCATCGTTCTTCGTCCCGCACCTCGAGCTGCTACGCGAAGCCGGCGACGATCCGGTCGCCGCGGACTTCGAAACCTCGCACGAACAGGTGAACGTGCTCAGCATCCACAAGGCGAAGGGCCTCGAGTTCTCCGTGGTCTTCCTGGCGCATACGACCGACGAGCGGCTCCCGGGCCAGGCCCGGCTCGATCCGCTTCGCCTTCCCGATGAGCTGGCCCGGACTATCCCTCCGGATCGCGAACGGCACATCGCCGAAGAGCGCCGCCTTGCGTATGTCGCGATGACCCGCGCCAAGGACGCCTTCTACTTCACGAGCGCGATCGACTACGGGTTCCAGCGCCCGTCGCGCCCGAGTCGGTTCATCGGAGAGGCGCTCGGCCGTGAGCCCTCACGCCTCTCTGCCAGGCTCCAGGTCATCGAAGAGTTGCAACGCTTCCAGCGCGCGCCCGCGCCGGCCGACGCGCCTCTGCCGGCGCTCGGCCTCGACGACGTGCTCACCGTGTCGTATGAGGCGATCGACGATTACCAGCGCTGCGCGCTGCTCTATCGCTTCAAGCACGTGCTGCAAATCCCGGTGCTGCCCACACCGCAGATGACGTACGGCCTCGCCCTGCACGAGGCGGTCAAGGACTACCTGCGGCGCAAACGAGACGGGGAGACGCCCACGCTCGCCGACCTTCAGGCGGTCTTTCGCGCGGCATGGCTCGCCGAAGGATTTATCAACCCCGCGCACGAGAGCGAGCGCTTTCAAGCGGGCCTGGCCGCGCTCCGGCGTTTTCACCTCGCAGAGGGTGCGCAGCCCGCGCCCGACCTGGTCGAGCAGGGCTTCAGCTTCATGATCGGGA
>VBDX01000192.1 GCA_005881885.1 Chloroflexota bacterium | reverse complement strand
CTCGATGCGAACGGCCTGAAGGCGCTCAACGACGAGCTCGGCCATGCCGCGGGGGACGAGGCGCTGCTGAAGATCGGCGAAGTCCTTCAGGCCGGCGTACGTGACGGCGATCTGGTCGCTCGGATCGGTGGAGATGAGTTCGCAGTCCTCTGTCCCGGGACGCCCATCCTCACTGCGGCGCGCATCATGCGACGCCTCGCGGAGCGGATCTCTCGCGGCACGCTCGCCACCGGCCAGCGGCTGCCGACCATCGCCTGGGGCGTCGCCGACGCGAGCGGGGAAGCGACCGTCGACGCGCTCGTCGACGCCGCGGATCGCGCCATGTATCGCCAGAAGCAGCTAGCGAGGACGCGCACGCCCGCCTAGCGTTCGCTCGTCCGCACCCCCCGGCGCGGCATCAGACCTGCATGAAGCGCGATCGTGGGCAATCTCCTGCTGCGGATCGGCTTCGCGTTGTCCATCGTGGGCGCCGCGATCGGTATGACCGCGGCGGCATCGGAGACGGTCGCGCGATGCGACGAGATCCTGATGGTGTCAGCGAGCGAGGGCACGGCGAGCTGTGCTCCGGGCGGGAGCGTCGCGCCGGCGGTCGCGGGCTACCAGGCCGCGCCGCTCACCGCGGACCGCGCCCCGGTCGCTACGGCGGCACCCCACACGGCCACGATCCTCGTGGGGCTCGCCACCGGGCTCGTGTTCTTCTCCATCTTCGCTATCCTTTTCAGCAACCGGCTGCGACCGGGAGGAGTACGGACCCCGCACCGATAGCGAAGGCGCACCACCGGGTGTAAGTGCGCCGCGGCAAGAAGGGTCCGGAAGGTCGCCCGCGAGCCGATCGGGTCCGCCCGTTAGCGCGGTAATGAGGCACGGGCGTGACGCCGTGCGAATCTGGGTGGTACCGCGGGTCCCGACTCGCCCCAGGGCGAGCCGGGATTTTGTTTGTCCGGTGACGGACAAGAGGAGGTACCAACGATGGCGACCACGCTGCCGGCCCCGCCAGGGTCAGCGCTCGAGTTCGCGGAGAAGAACTTCCGCCCGGCCGCCGTCGAGACGGACCTTTACGAGTGGTGGGAGCGATCCGGTTTCTTCACACCCGACGAGGGCAACCCGAACCGTCCCTTCGTGATGATGCTGCCGCTCCCGAACGTCACCGGCGATCTGCACCTGGGCCACGCGCTCGGCTTCGGTGGCTACGAGGACCTCATGGCGCGCTGGCACCGCATGAAAGGCGAGCCGACGCTATGGATGCCGGGGACCGACCACGCCGGGATCATCGCGCAGTACGTGGTCGAGCAAGAGCTCGCCAAAGAAGGAATAACGCGCCAGGCGCTCGGCCGGGAGAAATTCCTCGAAGAGATGTGGCGGTGGATGGATCTCTATCGCCCCCGCATCGAAAAGCAGCTGCGGATGCTCGGCTGTTCTCTGGACTGGTCAAGGCCGAACTTCACGATGGAGCCGTCGAAGCAGCGCGCGGTGCGAACACACTTCATCCGCCTCTACAAGAACAAGCATCTCTATCGCGCGGACCGCATCGTCCACTGGTGTACGAAATGCCAGACGACCTATTCCGACCTCGAGGTCGAGCACGTCGAGCGCACAGACACGCTCTACTACGTGCGCTATCCGTGGGCGGACAGGATGCCGGCCGGCACGCCGGACGTGATCATTGCGACGACGCGCCCCGAGACGATCGTCGCGGACGTCGCGGTGGCCGTCCATCCCGACGACGCCAGGTGGAAGGCGATGGTCGGCAAGGACGTCCTCGTGCCGGGGGTGGAGCGGCGCGTGAAGATCATCGCCGACGGCGCCGTCGATCCGACATTCGGCACAGGTGCGCTCAAGATCACCCCAGGCCACGATGCGACCGACTTCGAGATCGGTCAGCGCCACGGTCTCCCGGTGCTCTCGGTCATCGACAAGCGCGGGATGATGACGCCCGCCGCCGGACCGCTCGCCGGCCCGGACCGCGAGACCGCGCGTCAGATGATGGTGGAGCTCCTCCGGAACAAGGGCCTCCTCGTGAAGGAGGAGCCGATCACGCATGCGGTGGGCGTGCACGAGCGCTGCGGGACGGTGGATGAGCCGCTCGTGATGAAACAGTGGTGGGTGAGCATGGAGCGGCTCGCGCCGCCCGCGATCAAGGCCGTGCGCGACGGCGACATCCAGATCCATCCGCGCTACCAGGAGAAGGTCTATTTCAACTGGATGGAGAACATCCGCGACTGGCCGGTGTCACGCCAGATCTGGTGGGGTCATTCAATCCCGGTGTGGTACTGCCGTGACTGTGACGCGGTGATCGTGCCCGACGAGGACGCGCCGGATCCAACGCGGTGCACGAAGTGCCGCAGCGACGACATCTACCAGGATCCCGACGTGCTCGACACCTGGTTCTCGTCCGCGCTCTGGCCTCATTCGACGCTGGGCTGGCCCGACCAGACGCCCGACCTCAAGCGGTACTACCCAGGATCGGTGCTCGAGACCGGTTACGACATCCTGTTCTTCTGGGTCGCTCGGATGATCATGATGGGCCTCGAGAACATGGGGGAGATCCCGTTCCACACGGTGTATCTCCACGGCCTCGTGCTCGTCGACGGCGAAAAGATGAGCAAGTCCAAGGGCAACGTGATCAGCCCGGTGGGCCTCGTCGAGGAGTACGGAGCGGACGCGCTTCGCCTCGCGCTGGTGAACGGGGTATCCGCGGGCGCGGACCAAACGCTATCGGAAGCGAAGCTTCTGCACGCGCGAAACTTCACGAACAAGCTCTGGAACATCGCCCGCTTCGTGCTCGCGCAGGTGGAGAAGCATCCTGAGGCGCTCCGCGGACACGTCGCCGATGACCGGCCCGATGCGACGAGTGACGAGGCGCGCTGGATCCTGTCGCGCACCGAAGCGGCGGTCGCCGACTGCACGCGGCTCATCGAGGGCTATCACTTTGGCGAATACGTCTCGGCGCTCGAGAGCTTCGTGTGGGGGGAGCTCGCCGATTTCTACGTGGAGCTCGCAAAACCCGCGCTCCGCGGCGCCGACCCGACCGAGGCGGTGCGCG
>VBDX01000191.1 GCA_005881885.1 Chloroflexota bacterium | reverse complement strand
TCTTCGCAAGCTGCGCGGCGCGGTTGCCGCCGCAGTCATAGGCGAAGACGTCGAACTGGCCGCTCTGCAGCTTGACTTCGTCGCCGCACCCGCCGAAGTCGCCGATCTGACCGCTGAGCCTGCGGACGTAATCGATCGTCCGCGTCGGGCCCCAGAGCTCAGGACTGCCGAGGTGCTCCAAGACGGTCCCGTCCGGGCTCGTCATGATCCGTCCGCGAAGACTCGGCCGCAGCAGGTCGGCGAGGCTGTGCGGGATCGCGTCGCCGGTGAGCCGGGTGCTGTAGGTGAGGCCGGGCATCCGTGTTTGGACCTGGACCGCCGTCCCGCCCGGCGTGGTCAGCCGAGGATCGCGGATGTTCGGCGCCCACGTCGTCCACAGCACCGACTCGAGCGCGTTCGCCTTCATTAGCGCGAGGATCTGGGTCTCGTCGCCGAGGAAGATGTCGGTGGGCGCAGGCTTCCCCGCCTGCACGGCCTGGCTGACGCTGGCCGTCATCTCACTCTGCGTCGGCCCCGGCGTGAACGCGACCTTGAGGTTGAGCCCGTACGCCTTGTTGAAGCCGTCGGTCTGCCGACGGAGCTCGTCCGGCGCGTCGTACATCCCTGGGGCCCACTTGAGCGCGAGGCCACCCTCGATAGCCGCCGCGGTGACCAGCTTCTGCAGGATCGGCGAGGTCGAGGGCGCGGCTGAGGGCTGCGGCCCCATGGTGCTGGTGCAGGCGATCGCGAGGAGCGTAGCGACGGCGAGCGCGAAGAGGCGCGTCGTCATCGCAGCTCCGGCGCGGGCGCCTCACCGCGCGTGGATGCGTAGTAGCGAACGGCGCTCAGGAGCCGTTGGAGCGCGGTCGCGACCTCGTCGGTCACGTCGTCGCCCTTCACATTCTCGAAGGTGACCTTCTCAAGGTCGAGGTCGCCGAACGACACGAGCTGCGCTTGACCCGCGAGCTCGCGAAGCGGCCCGACGATGGATCGCGTCAGCAGGACGCTCACCAGGGCCGCGAGCAGGATGCCGACGATGATTGCCGCCGCGAGGCCGACCGTCGATTCGTCCGCGGCGCTGGTGTACGTCCCAAGTGGCACGGCGACCGTGTAGGTCCAGGGCTTGGTGCGAAGGCGGGCGGCCACCGCGCGCTGCTCGTCCGAGCCGACGCTGTAGGCGAGGGTCGCGGTGACGGCCTGGCGGTCGAGTGCGTCCTTGAGCTGAGGCAGCGGGTCGAGCACGAGCTGCTCGGGCGTCTTCTGCCCGAAGCGCCTGTCCGCGGCGAGCTTCTTCGCGACGTCGGGGTTGATCGGGGCGATCGGCTTGTAGATGAGCGACTCCGCCTGATCGCGATGACCTTTGGTCTCGGACACCGCGATGCGGATGCCATAGTCGTCAACGAGGAATCCGTGCGAGCCCGCGCCGACCGATCCGATGTCCGCCTCGACCAGATCCCAGATCGCGTTCAGGTTGGCCCTCATGCGCGCGACGCCGACGACGAGTCCGCCGGGTGTCTGTATCGGCGCGGAAAAGAAGAGCGCTGGCCGGTTCGTGATCACTGAGTAGCTCGGGTCGCTGATGTAGGAGAGCCCCGCGCGCGCGTTCAGGAAGTAATCGCGGAAGCGGATGTTGGTCCCCTCGTCGCTCACGATCGACGCGGCGGCGATGGTGCCGTCGATGCTGACGATCGCGATCGACTCGTAGTTGGGCGAACGGGCGGCGGCCGCCGCCAGGACTTCGCGCGCCGCGCGGCGTAGACGACGCGGTCCCGAGCGCGCGCTCGCTGATGTTCGTGACGCCGAGGCCCGTCAGCCGGTCACGGGTGCCCTGGATGGACACGGCGTTCACGACGGCTATGGGCAGGACGCCAACCACCAAAAGCGCGGCGACGGTCTTATGCCAGAACTTGAACCGCAACGCGATTCCTCCCGACGCCCGAAGCGCAGGATTGTCGGCTGTTGCCGAGCATTTCTGGTCGCGGCCGGGACGCAATGGGTACCGTCGGTGTCCCAGTACTTTCGGGCCCGGGCGGGCCGATAGAGCTCCGCATCGGTCGCGCCGGATGTCGCGCGACGCGCTGGGGCGACGGTACGCTCGCCCCGCTGTGTTGACCCCGTCGCTCTGGCGGCATTCCGACTTCCTCAAACTTTGGACCGGGCAGACCGTTTCCAGGCTCGGGTCCGTCGTGACGCGCACGGCGCTTCCGCTCGTCGCGCTCCTCGCGCTCGGCGCCGGACCCCGCGAGATGGCGTACCTGGTCATCTCCGCCAGCGCGGGAGTCCTTGTGGTTGG
>VBDX01000143.1 GCA_005881885.1 Chloroflexota bacterium | reverse complement strand
CGCCAGATGGTCGGCCACTCCGGAGACGCGGGTGTGCACGTCGGCGCCGCCGAGCTCCTCCGCGGACACGTCGACCCCCGTCGCCGCCTTTACCAGCGGCGGGCCGCCGATGAAGATCGTCCCCTGTCCCTTGACGATGACCGTCTCGTCGCTCATCGCCGGAACGTACGCGCCGCCCGCGGTGCTCGAGCCCATGACCAGCGCTAGCTGCGGAATGCCGAGCGCGGAAAGCCGTGCCTGGTTGTAGAAGATGCGGCCGAAATGCTCGCGGTCGGGGAACACGTCGTCCTGCAGGTCGAGGTTCGCGCCGCCCGAGTCGACGAGGTACAGGCACGGAAGCCGATTCTCGAGCGCGATCTCCTGCGCGCGCAGATGCTTCTTCACGGTCATCGGGTAGTACGCGCCGCCCTTCACCGTCGCGTCGTTGGCCACGATCACGCACTCGTTGCCGCTGACGCGGCCGATGCCGGTGATGATCCCGGCGCCGGGCGGATCGTCGTACATCCCGAATGCGGCGAGTGGCGAGAGCTCGAGGAACGCGGTCCCGGGATCGAGAAGCCGCTCGACGCGCTCGCGCGGCAAGAGCTTCCCAGCCTTGGTGTGCCGTTCGCGCGCGCGCTCCGAGCCGCCCTCGCGCGCTTTGGCGAGGCGTTCGCGCAGCTCTGCGACGAGCGCTTCCATCGCATCGCGGTTGGCTCGCGCCGCATCGTGCGGTGCGACAACCGTGGTCCGTTGGACGGTCACGAGCGTAGTATCGGCGCGAGGCAACGTGGGAGGGGTCAAATGACACCAGAGCTCGATCGGCGCAGGTTCCTAATGCTCGCCGGAGCGACGGCCATCGTCGCGGCATGCGGAGGAGCCAGCACCGCGCCATCGGCCGCGCCGTCGGCCAGCGCTGCGGGCACGGCGAAGGCGACGGGCCGCATCTCGATCTACTCGGCGCTCAACGAGTCCACGAACAACCAGCTCTTCGCGGCGTTCACCAAGGCGACCGGCGTCGACGTGAGCGCGCTGCCTCTCGCGGCCGCCGGAGATCTCCAGACGAAGATCACAGCCGAGAAGAACAACCCGCAGGCGGACATCTTCGTCGGCGGCTCGAGCGAATTCCACGATCCGCTGGGCAAGCAGGGCCTCCTCGAGGCCTATCAGTCGCCGCTCGCGAAGGACGTGGCGGCGCAGTTCAAGGAGGCCACCGGCCTCTGGACCGGCTGGTACACGGGCATCTTCGGCTTCATCTCGAACACGAGTCGGCTCAACGCGGACATCGGAGGCAAGAAGCCGGCGACCTGGGACGACCTGCTCGAGCCGGCCTGGAAGGGCAAGCTCATCCTGCCCGACCCCATCAAGACCGGCGGTGGCTACATCTTCATCGCCACCCAGATCTTCCGCTTCAACCGGAACGAGACGCAGGCGATGGATTACATGAAGAAGCTTCACGTCAACATCCTCTCGTACGGGCCGACCTCTCCCGGCGTGATCACGTCCATCTCCAACGGCGAGGCCGCGGGCGCCCCCAATTGGAGCCACGACATCCTCACCGAGAAGGCCAAGGACCCGACCAGGATCGACCTCACCGTTCCGAAAGACACCGGCTTCGAGGTCGGCGCGGTCAGCATCGTGAAGGGCGGAAAGAACCTGCCCGGGGCGAAGGCGTTCGTCGACTGGGTCCTGACCAAGGAGGCCGGCGATCTCAACGTGAAGCTCAGCAACCGCGGATCCGTCCGCAAGGACGTTTCACCGGCTCCGGGCTCGCCGACCCTCGATCAGGTCAGCCTGGTCAACTACGACCGCCAGTGGGCGACCGACAACAAGACACGGATCCAGAAGCTCTGGCAGACGACGGTAGGCATCCAATAGTCCGCACGATCTAGACGATGCGCAGCCTGCGGCGCGAGCCGGCACTCCTGCTCGCGCTGCTGGCTGTCATCGCGCTCGTGCTCGCGTTCATCGTCTACCCGCAGCTTCAGGTCGTGCTCACGCCGGGACCGGGCGGCTACGTCGAGTTCCTACAAGAGGGCACCTGGCTCGTCCCGCTCCGTAACTCGCTACAGCTCACCCTTCTGTCGACGGCGACCGCGGTCCTGCTCGGATTCATCTACGCCTACGCGATGGTCTACTCGAACATGCGCTGGAAGCCTTTCTTCCGACTCATCGGTATCCTGCCGCTCCTCTCGCCGCCTTTCGTGGTCGCGGCCGCCTACACGCTCCTCTTCGGCGCGCGAGGGGTGATCAGCTACGGGGTCTTCGGCCAATCGCCGAACATCTACGGACTCAACGGCGTCTGGGGCGTTCAAACGATCGCGTTCTTTCCATTCGCGTACCAGCTCATCGCCGACGCCCTGTCACGTAGCGATCCGCGCATGGAGCAGGCCGCGCGTAACCTTGGCGCGGGGTCGTGGCGCGTCTTCTGGAGCGTGACCCTGCCGCTATCGCGTCCGGGCCTCGGCGCCGCGATCCTCACGACCGCGATCTACATCCTCGAGGACTTCGGGAATCCCCAGTTGATCGGCGGCGTGTTCTACGTCTTACCGACGCAGGCGTACAGCCTCATCTCGAGCTTCGGCGAGTACACGAGCGCGGCCGCCGTCAGCACGATCCTCCTGCTCCTCGCGCTCGGGCTCTACCTCGCGAAGGTCCGTCTCGATGGCGGGCGCTCGTTCGTCACGATCTCCGGCCGCGCATCGTCGATGCCGCGTCCCCCGGTGAGTCCCGGCGTCAGCCGGGCGTGCTTCGTGGCGTGCCTCGGCCTTGCCGGCGTGATCCTCCTCGTCTACGGCAGCCTCGTGGTGAGCGCGCTCACCCTGCGTTTCCCGAACAATCTCCAATTCACGACCGAGCACTTCCAATATGTCCTGAGTGGAACGAACGGCGACGCGCTGCGCAACACCCTGATCTTCAGCGGCGTCGCGGCAGCGGTGTCGGCAGTCTTCGCGCTCTTCGCCGGGTGGCTTGTGCAGCGAGGGCAGTGGCCAGGCCGGCGCGCGCTGGATCTCCTCTTGATCCTCCCCGCTGCCATTCCGGGCATCTTCTTCGGGCTCGGCTACCTTGTCGCCTTCAACCAGAAATGGCTCGACTTCGTCGATCGGGGCTGGCTCATCATCATCGCTTTCATCTTCTGGAATATTCCGGTCGGTTATCAGGCGGCGGTGGCGGGCCTGCGTCAGATCGATCGCTCGATCGATGAGGCCGCGACGAGTCTCGGCGCATCAAGCCTTCGTGGGTTCCGTGAGGTGGTCCTTCCGATGCTCGGCGGATCGTTGCGGGTCGCATTCATCACGACCTTCGTGCGTGCCGTTACTACCCTCTCACTCGTGATCTTCCTCTTCACGCCGCCGACGACTGTGGCCACGATCCGCATCTATCAGCTCGTGGGCGACCTCAACTGGGGCGCGGCCACGGCGTACACCGTCTCCGACATCGGGATGGCGATCATCGCGCTTCTGATCTTCGCAGTGCTCGCGCGCGGTCGCATCGCGCTGGGAGCGGCGAGGGCCTGAGCCGTTACCTATTTCTCGCGGACGACTCCAAAGGTGAGGCCGGCAACCACGTAGCGACGCGCGAGGACCATGAGGACGAGCGGCAGGGCGAGCGCGATCGTGCCGGCCGCGGCCATGTCGTTCCAGATGACTTCGAACTGCGTCACGAGTCCCTGGACTCCCACCGGGAAGGTCTGCGCGTTCGGCGTGCTCGTGAGGATCAGCGCGAACAGGAACTCGCTCCACGTGAACGTGAAGACGATCACCGCGGCCGCGAACAAACCAGGCCAGGCGAGCGGCAGCAGGACGAGCCGGAACGCCGTCCAGCGGCCGGCACCATCGGTGAAGGCCGCCTCCTCGATCTCCCGCGGGATCTCGGAGAGGAAGCCCTTGAGCATCCAGATGGTGAACGGCAGGTTCAGGAGCGAATAGATGAGGACGAGCGCTTGCGGCTGGTCGTAGAGGCCCAGCGTTCGCACGACGCCGAAGTAGGGCACGACCACGGCGATCGGCGGGAGGAAGCGCAGCGAGAGCGCCCAGTTGAGTATCCCGACGCGGACGCGCGGCGAGACCTCGAGGCGTGTGATCGGATACGTGATCAGGAGACCAAGGACGAGCGCGACGAGCACGCTCAGCCCGCAGACGACGACGCTGTTGCGCAGGAGTACCCAGAGGCCGCGCTCCACCAGAACGCTGACGTAGGGCTGGAACGTCGGGGCCTCGGGAAACAGCGTGAGCGTCGTCTGGTACAGCTCAGCCTTGCTCTTCAGGGATGTCACCAGCAGCCAGTAGAGCGGGAACGCGTAGAGGATCGCGATGACCGCGAAGACCGGGATCGCCAGGACCGCCCGCCACGAACGGCGTGGTCGCACCTCAGCGCCTCTCGACCGGCAGCGCTCGCGTGACCAGCGAATAGGCGATGCTCACCCCGACGAGCACCAGCACCGCGAGCGCCGCCGCCTGCCCGCTGTCGAAGTATTTGAACTCGATGCGATAGAGATAGAGGCTCAGCAGCTGCGTCGTGTTCCCCGGCCCTCCGCCGGTGAGGACGAAGACGTGGTCGAAGACGCGCAGGACATCGGCAAGGCGGAAAAAGACGATGAGCAGGAGCAGCGGTCGCAGGTAGTTCAGCTCAATGTGCCAGAACTGCTGCCAGCCGGAAGCGCCGTCGACCTGCGCCGCCTCGATCTCTTCCCGCGGCACGGTTAGAAGGCCTGAGAAGAGCACCAGATAGACAAAGGGCGTCCACTGCCAGACGTCAACGCTCGCGACGGCCGGCATGGCGGTCGCCGGCTGGCCGAGCCAGTTGATCTCGTCCCTTACGATGCCGGCGCCGATCAGCAAGTAGTTGAGCACGCCGTAGCCCGGCGCGTAGATGAGTCGGGCGATGACGCCGACTGCGATCGGCGGGAGCACCAGCGGGATCGTCGCCAACACGAAGAGGAGCGCCCGCACACTGGAGCTGCGAACGGTGCGGTGCACGAGCAGCGCGAGGCCGAGGCCGAGCAGGATCTCGGTGGGCATCACGAGCGCCGCATAAGTGCCGGTCGCGCCGAGCGCCTCGTAGAGGAGCGGGTTCGCGAGCGCGTTCACATAATTGCTCGGTCCCACGAACTCGCGTCCGGCCGAGTCCTGCAGCGATTGCAGGACGGCCAGCAGGAATGGATATGTGACGATCACGAGGATCGTCCCGAGGACCGGCGCGAGCATCGTGTAGGCGAGACGCTCTTGTCGCGTGAAGCGGCCGGCCCCCGCTCGTGACAGGGGGGCCGGCCGCGCGGTCACATTCGCCATCGGATCCGCGAAGAGGCTAGCCCTAGTACCCGGCTCCCTTCATGAGCGTCCGGATCTGGTCGGCGGCTTTCTTCACCGCGTCCTCCGGAGTCGCGAGCCCGGCGAGTGCGGCGTTGAGGTTCGTTCCGAGGATCGTCTCGACCGCGTTCCACTGATCGGTGCGCGGACGCCAGTTCGGGACGGCCTCAAGTGACTTCGCGAGCGCCGCGAAGTACGGGTTCTTCTGATTCAGCGACGCATCGTTGAGGATGCTCTTCCGGGCGGGAATGCCGCCCTTGTCGACGTAGGTCTTCTGCGTGTCGGACGAGGTAAGCCAGGTGATGAAGTCGGCCGCGGCCTGTCCGTTGGACGAGGCCTTGGGGACTCCGAGCAGCCAGTTACCCATCATGCCGATGCCCTTCCCGCTGGGCCCCGCCGGCATCGGGATGTAGCTGACCTTGCCCTTCACCTGTGAGACGGTCGAGTTCTCGACGATCTCGGTGATCTCTCCCGGCCACACCGTTGATTGGTACGCCTGGCCAATAGCCATGAGTCGCGAGCGGTCTGCCGCATCGATGCTCTCCGAGCCTGGCGGGGCTGCCGCCTTCAGGTCCTGCACCAGGAACTTGACCGCTTTCAGCGACGCCGCGTTGTCGATCGTCACGTTCCAGTTGGAGTCGAAGACGTCGCCGCCGAACGACCACAGGATCGGCAGGAAGTCCGCGACGATCGGGTTCGTCGCCTTGCCGCGGACCACGTAGCCCCAGAAGTTCGCTTTCTTGTTCTTGTCCGCGTTGGCCTTGACCTCGTCCCACGTCTTCGGGGCGGGGCCCATGTCGGACCGGTACATGAACATCTCGACGTTACCGACGATGGTGACGCCGATAAGGTGCGCTGCCTTGCCCTTGGCCTTCGGCGGAACGGGTCCGCGGGGCGGCGGCCAGGTGCCGACGTCGTACACGACGTCGGGGATGTCGGAGTCGCGCTTGATGCCGTACGTCGAGTCGAGTGGCTGCAGCGACTCGTCTGTGCCGAACTTCGGCATCCAGGGGTCGTCCATCATGACCAGGTCGTAGGTTGGCGAGTTCGCTTTGAACGTCGTCACCAGCTTCTCGAAGAGCTGGTCGTAGGGAAACTCAACGATCTCGATCTTGATGCCTGTTTTCTGCTCGTACAGCGGGGCGACGGCCTTGAGGGCCGCATCCTCGTTGCCTTGGACCGCGGCGATGGTCAGCTTCGCGGGCTTCTGCGCACCGCCGCCGCCAGTCGTCGACGGCTGGCACGCGCTAATCAGGAGCGCCGCGACCACCAGCGCGGGCGCCCATTGCGCTCTTCTCATGTATGCCTCCAGTTGTCGATGGGAATCGCGAGAGGGGCCGAAGTCGTGCGCCACCTCCCTTCCTTGGACGCGACCTATTCCCCCTGGACCGGGCGTCATCGTACGCTCGGAAGGCCGGCCGAGCCGAACACTGGAGGTCAGCGTGGCGAACGATCCGCACCTGCGCGTGTCGCACGTGACGAAGCGCTTTGGCGGCGTCACCGCGGTGGACGACGTCTCGTTCGACGTTCCGAAGGGCGCGTTCGCGACGCTGCTCGGGCCGTCCGGCTGCGGCAAGACGACGACTCTCCGGATGATCGCGGGCTTTTACGATCCCGACGCGGGCGACATTGAGATCGGGAATCGGCGCGTGAACGACCTGCCGGTGCATAGGCGCGGCACCGCGATGGTCTTCCAGGACTACGCGCTCTTCCCACACATGAACGTGCGAGACAACGTCGCTTACGGCCTGCGGGTCGCGCATGTGTCCGCGTCCGAGCGCGCGCGGCGAGTGAAGGAGACGCTCGCGTTCGTCGGCCTGGACGGTCTCGACGACCGTTGGCCGAACCAGCTCTCAGGTGGTCAACAGCAGCGCGTCGCGGTCGCGCGGGCTCTCGTGATCGAGCCGCAGGTCCTCTTGCTCGATGAGCCGCTCTCAAATCTGGACGCGAAGCTGCGCGAGCAGCTCCGCGTCGAGATGCGCACCTTGCAGCGGCGCCTCGGCATGACGTTCGTGTACGTGACCCACGACCAGGAGGAGGCCCTCTCGCTCTCCGACTGGATCGCGGTCATGAACGCCGGCAAAGTCGAGCAGGCCGGTGCGCCGTGGGAGATTTACTACCACCCGCGTACCGCGTTCCTCGCCGATTTCGTCGGCGCGGTGAATCTCGTTCCGGCGATGGTCGCCGAGATCGACGACGGCGCGGTGACGGTGATCTTTGGGTCGCACCGGGCTTCGGTGCGCCGCCCCGCCGACGTCGCGCTCGCGCGCGGTCAAGACGTGAGGCTCTGCGTTCGTCCGGAGAGCTTTACGATCGCGCCCGCGAGCTCCTCCGGCCCAGGAGGCATTGCGCTCGCGGGGAGCATCGTGCGACGCGCGTTCCTCGGCGACACGATGCGGTACTGGGTGAAGGTCGACGATCGCGAATGGATCGTGGACCAGCCCGACCCCGGTGCCGCCGCAGCGCTCGACGGCGCCGTCGCGCTCTTCCTCCAGCCGGATCGCGTTCACGTCATCGCCGGATAGGTGTGCCGCCGCGGCCTCACTTCTTCGTACGGAACCGCACCGACACTGAGAAGACCCGGTCGCGCTTGTTCCCGCGTCGCCGCGTCCCGGGGACAGCACCACACGTCAGCGTGATAGCGGATGGAGCATCCAGTCGTAACCCACGTCGGCGACGCAACGATCTCGGGTGCGCGCGAGCGCCAGACGCCCATCGCTCGCCACGACCTCCTCCGTTGTGTCCGGACCACGAATCGCGATGACATAGTTGAAGTAGCCCGATTCCCGCGATGGCCCCGAGTAGGGGTACAACGGCACGCGGCGATGCAAGTAGGAGTAGCCGCCAGTCATGTCTAGCGAAGCAACCTCTATCTTTAGTCCACAAACATCCCCTCGGCGGCCCGCGAGGATGAGGAGCCGATTGATATCGCCGCCGCTGTCGTACGCGCTGGCGTCACTAAGTCGTGGATCGAGCTGCCCTAAGTCTCGAAAAGTCAGCGCGTGGAAGGTCGCCGCGGACAGAGCAGCGCTCACGAGAACGCAGACAGCGAGCGTCGGCGTGACCCACTTGAGATTGACGGGCGGTTCGATGGACATCCGTTTCTGGGCGGTCTTTCCGATCTGGTCGAGGCCGATGCCGGCTAGGGCGCAGAACAGGGGCAGCGCCGGGAAAATGAAACGGAATTCCTTGTGTGGGACGGCGGAGTACGCCAGCACGACGAGGACCGCCACTGAAAAGAGACCCGGTGCGCGGACCACCCCCGCGACCGACAGTACCGCGAGGAATGCCGTCGGCGCGGCCATCGCAGTCGACAGCACGCTCGCGTAGTACTCGAAGGGGGCGGTACCGAAGCGTTCGGGCTCCGGTCCTAGGTTGTGCTCAAGGTACGCGAAGGCCGAGTGGAACCAGCCGCCCCACGTTACCCAGTCGAGGAGACCGAACGCCACGGCCCAGACGCCGAGCACCAGGCTGGCGGCGGCGCCGCCGCGAATATCCCTTCGCCCTGCAAGGATCGCCAACAGGCCGAGGCAGAAGATCCCGTTTTGCAATCGCATTAGTACGGAGACACCGAGCATGGAGACGCCCACGACCCGCCGCACGGAGCCTGCGTCCCGCGGCAGGGACAGCGCAAATCCGAGCACCACCGCCAAGGCCGAAGCAGTCTCGCTCATCGCGCGTGGCGCGAAATAGATCATCGGTCCCGCGAGCGCGAAGATCGCCGCGCCGCAAGTTGCCGGAAGGGTTCCCGCTCCGTACCCTCGAGCGAGCCAATAGGATCCCAAGGCTGTCGCGATGCCGATTGCCGCGAAGGTCACCCTCGTGAGCCCGAGATAGACGCGCGGATCGTCGAGTCCGATGAGCCTGCATAGTTCGAGGAGCGCGGCGATTGTCCCCGGAAACAGCCAGTTCCTCGCGCCTTCTACGAACTCCCAAGCGACCAGTCCGTAGCCGAAGACGAGACGGTGCGCAGGCTCGAGGCTCTGATGGATCTCGTCCGGATAGGAGATCCCGTCATCGTTGAAAGCGAGCCAAACTCGGAGCGTGCCGCCAACGAGCAACGCGCTTGCGAGGACGTAGAGCCCGACGCGCCGCTCGGCATGCGCCTTGGCCACCTCGCTCGAACCCTGGGGCCGCATCGCCTCAGCTCACGAGCCGACCGAGAGCCCCGCGCGAATGGCGAGATGCGGCGTCACCACGGTCGATGACGTCTCATTCGATGTGCCCAAGGGCGCGTTCGCCACGCTCCTGGGACCCTCCGGCTGCGGGAAGACGACCACGCTGCGCATGATCGCGGGGTTCTACGATCCCGACCAGGGCGACATCGAGATCGGCGGCCGCCGCGTCAAGCTGCCTGCGCACCGCCGTGGCACCGCGATGGTCTTCCAGGACTACGCGCTCTTCCCGCACGTGACCGTGCACGACAACGTAGCGTGGTCGCCCGCGGGCGACGCGCCAAAGATCACCCGATCACGAGTTGGCCTACCGTAGCCCGGATGCCCAACCTGGCGATCGAACTGCGTCATGTCACAAAACGCTTCCTCACCCCCGCCGGCACGGCGTACACCGCCCTTCGCGATCTCGACCTCGCCGTGGAGGACGGCGAGTTCTGCGCCGTCGTCGGGCCGACCGGTTGCGGAAAGTCAACGACGCTCGCGCTCATCTCCGGCCTCGAGCCGCCAAGCGAGGGAGAGGTGGTCGTCGCTGGTGAGCCCGTCCGCGGCGTCGCCGCTCAGGTGGGCTACGTGTTCCAGGTCGACGCGGTCTTTCCCTGGAAGAGCGTGCTCGACAACGTCGCGACCGGGCCGCGCTTCCGCGGCGTCGCGCGCGCCAATGCCGAGGGCCGTGCGCGGGAGTGGATCACGCGCGTCGGTCTAGCCGGCTTCGAACGCTACTACCCGCATCAGCTTTCTGGCGGCATGCGCAAGCGCGCGGCGCTCGCGCAGACCCTCATCAATGAGCCGCGGATCCTTCTCATGGACGAGCCGTTCAGCGCGCTCGACGTGCAAACGCGGACGCTCATGGAGAACGAGCTCCTACAGCTCTGGTCCGCGACCGGCGCGTCCGTCGTGTTCGTCACGCACGACCTCGAGGAAGCGATCGCGCTGGCGGACCGCGTCGTTGTCATCACGGCCGGACCGGGCACCGTGAAGGGTGTCTATCGCGTCGACCTGCCGCGCCCACGGAACGTGACCGAGATCCGCTTCGAAGCCGAGTTCTCGCGGATCTACCACGAGATCTGGAACGACCTCAGGGACGAGGTACTCGTGAGCTATGAGCGCTCTAAGCGCAGCGTCTCGTAACGAACCCGCGCAAGCCGAGGAGGCGACCACCGCAGGTGCCCGTGCGCGAGCGCGCGCACGCACCAACCATCGGCTGCTGGTCAACGGCCTGCGAATCGCGTTCGCCGTCCTCGTCCTCGGCTTTTGGGAGATCGGCACGACCATCGACGCAAATCACCCGAGTGGCCTGTGGATGGACCCATTTTTCTACGGGCGGCCGTCCGGCATCGCGACTCAGTTGTGGACCTGGATCACGAGCGGCACCGCACAGGGGCCGCTCTGGCTCCAGGTCGCGACCACTCTCGAGGAAGCCTTCCTCGGGTTTTTGATCGGCGTCGTTCTGGGAGTTATCTTCGGCGTCGCGCTGGGCAGAGTGCGTTTGCTCTCGGATGTCTTCGCGCCGTACATCAAGGCCCTCAACGCGATGCCGCGGGTCGTGCTCGGTTCGATCTTCATCATCACCATCGGATACAACATCTGGTCGAAGGTCGCGCTTGCCGTCGTTCTGGTCTTTTTCGTTGTGTTCTTCAACGCATTCCAGGGCGTGCGTGAGGTCGACCGCGTGCTCATCGCAAACGCTCGCATCCTGGGGGCGAGCGAGCGGCAGCTATCGACGCACGTGATCTTCCCGTCCGCGCTCTCGTGGATCCTGGCGAGTCTTCACACGAGCTTCGGGTTCGCGCTCGTCGGTGCGGTCGTCGGCGAATATCTCGGCGCGATCCACGGGATCGGCTTGGTCATCGCGACGGCGCAGGCCACCTTCAACCCGAACGGCGTCTTCGCCGCGATGTTCATACTCGCCGTGGTCGCGCTCACGGCCGAGGTCGTTCTAACCTGGCTCGAAAACCGTCTGATCCGCTGGCGTCCGAACGCGATCACCGAAGTCCACATCTAAACAAAGGGGGGACCGCGAATGCAGCGAACCATCGCGACGCTCGGCCTCATCGCGACGATTGTCGCCGCCGCCTGCGGCGGCGCGACGAACACCGGCGGCGGCGCGAGCCCGACGAACAGCGCCGCTGGCAGCGCCGCGGCTAGCGCCGCCCCGGCAACTCTCACGATCATGGTGGGCGGGCTCAACAAGCAGATCTACCTGCCGAACAAGCTCACCGAGGCGCTTGGTTACTTCAAGGACCAGAACCTCACCGTCAACCTCATCGACGAGCCGTCAGGGAAGGACGCGACGACAGCGCTCATCGCCGGCGAGGTCGAGGGTTCGTCCGGCTCGTACGACCACACCATCGACGTGGCCGGTCTTGGTAAGAACCTGATCGAGGTGGTGCAGCTCCTGCGTGCGCCGGGTGAGGCCGAGATGGTCGCGACCGCCAAGGCGAACGACATCAAAGGTCCGGCCGACTTCAAGGGGCGTAAGCTCGGCGTGACCTCGATCGGCTCGGGCACGCACGGTCTCACGCAGTACCTCGCCAGCACCAAAGGGATCACGCCCGATCAGTTCACGCCGATCGCCGTCGGTTCCGGTGACACCTTCATCGCCGCCATCAAGCAGGGAACGATCGACGCCGGCATGACGACCGAGCCGACGATCTCGCGCCTCCTCAAGACAGGGGACGCGAAGGTCCTCATCGATCTTCGGACCCCCGAGCTGACCCGTGCTGCTCTTGGCGGTGACTACCCCTTCATCTCGATCTACATGCGCGCTGACTGGGTCGCCCAGAACAAGAGCGTCGTCCAGCGCGTGGCGAACGCGTATGTCAAGACGCTCAAGTGGATCCAGACGCACACGCCGCAGGAGATCGCCGACAAGCTCCCGGCCGACTACTACGCGGGCGACAAAGATCTGTACCTCACCGCGCTGACCGGCAGCATGCCGATGTTCAGCCCGGACGGGAAGATGCCCGCCGGAGCGCCCGACTTCATCCTCAAGGTCCTCCAGACCTACAACAACAATGTCAAGGGCAAGACGATCGACCTCTCGAAGACCTGGACGAACGAATACGTAGACGCCGCGAAGTAGCGCATCGGGGAGGCCGGCGTGCGGCCGGTCTCCCCTCTAGACCTCGACGACCGTCCCGTCTTGGGCGTGCTCGAGCTCCAGTTCTGTGAGATGCGCAAGGGTCTCCGCGCCCAGGTGCGTCAGCACGATCCGCTTCGCGCCGAGCTGGGCTCGGTGCGCCATCAGCTGCCGGTACGAGATGTGCGCGGGATCGTCGCTGTCGAAGTACGAGGCCTCGCAGATGAAGAGGTCCGCGCCCCTGGCGACCGGTATGAGGTGTTCGCTCCAGCGCGCATCCCCGGAGTACGCGATCAGGGCGCCTCCGACCTTGACGCGCAGGCCGTGCGGCTCCGAGAGGCGTACATGACGGACCTCGAGAGCGCTCACCTGCGCACCGCCAAGCTCAGTCGGTTTCTCGGCGAGCACGAGCGTACGGAGCGGAAAGCCGAGCTCGACCCGCCCGAAGAAGTCCGGGTAGAGCGCCTGCTCGGCCGCGCGCAGCCGCTGGTCGAGCGACGGTGGACCCCCCACGACCAGCTCGCGCTTTCGGCCGGCGAAATGCTGCTCGAGCACCAGAAAGGTGATCCCGCCGAAGTGATCGCCATGGAGATGCGTCTCCGCGATCGCGTCGATGTTCGCGGGATCGAGGTGCTTCTTGATGGCGGGTAACGCCGAGCCGCCGCAATCGAGCAGCAGCGATACGCCCGGTGCGGTGACGTGGATGGCGGCGTTCGCCCGCCCACCGTCGCTGAACGCGTTGCCGCTCCCGAGGAATCGGACCATGACGGTCACGCGATCTCCTTGAGGGCTACCGGACGATGCTCCTTGAGCGACCGCCGCGCCGCGAGCGCGATGCGCAGGGCCTCCATCCCGTCGCGTGCGGTGCAGAGATTCTCGGCCTCGCCACGCGCGAACCGGAGGAAATGCGCGAGCTCGGCGCGATACGCGGCGTCGAAGCGCACGAAGAAGGTTGGATACGCGGGGTCCTTGAAGCGCGGCGCGTCGCGCTCGACGGAGGTGACCGGGGTGCGGGGATCCAGTCCGATGGCGATCGTGTCCTTGGAGCCGTAGACATCGACGCGGATGTCGTACCCGGCCTCGTTGTGCCGCGCGGCCTCGAGCGCTCCCACCGCGCCGCCGCGCAGCCGCAGCACAACAGCGGAGGTCGCGACGTCGCCCCACTTGCCGTACTGGGGGAAGCCCAGAGTGGACCCGGTGGCGTAGAGCTCCTCGACCTCGTCGCCGAACATCCAGCGGGTCACGTCGAAGTCGTGGATGAGCTGATCCACGAACTGGCCGCCGGACGTCTCGATGTAGGCGTCGGGCGGCGGAAGCGCGTCGCGGCTGGTCATGTGGAAGCTGTAGACGGTGCCCAGCTCGCCGGCGCGCACGCGGCGGCGCGCTTCCTGGAAGCCCGCGTCGAAACGGCGCTGGAAGCCGATCTGTACGCGCCCCTTCGTCTTGTCGACCTGCTCGACCACGCGCTTCGTCGAGTCGAGGTCGAGCGCGATCGGCTTCTCGCAGAACACGGCAAGACCTCTGTCGAGCGCGCGGCGAATGAGCTCGGCGTGCGTGCCCGTCGGGGTGACGATGACGACCGCGTCCGCACCGTCGAGCGCGGCGTCGATCGACGCGGCATGCTTGGCGCCGAGCTCCTTGGCCAGCGCGGCCGCGCGAGATGAGTCGGCGTCGTTGATGCGCAGCTCGTCGACGCCCGGGAGCGCGCGCAGGGCTTTGGCGTGAAACGCTCCGAGGCGGCCGACGCCGAGGATCGCGATCTTCACTCGGCGCGACTCTAGACTGCGAATCTCTTTGACGCAGCAGGTCGTCGCATCGGGTCCGCGAGGCGGCAGGGGTAGCCCCGAGGTCATCACGATGGGCCGGGTCGGCGTCGACCTGTACCCGGAGCAGATCGGAGTCCCGCTCGCCGAGGTGCGGACATTCGCGAAGTCGCTCGGCGGCAGCGCCACGAACGTCGCCGTCGCGGCCGCGCGCCTCGGGCGACGTACCGCGGTCATCACCAAGGTCGGCCGCGACGGCTTCGGCGACTACGTCCGAACGGCGCTGGCGGGCTTCGGCGTGGACGCGCGCTGGGTCGGGACCGACCCATATTTGAGGACGCCGATCGTCTTCTGCGAGATCTATCCGCCGGACCGCTTTCCGCTCCTCTTCTATCGCGAGCCCAAGGCGCCAGACATGAACCTCACGCGCGATGAGCTCGACCTGGACGCCATCGCCGCGGCGCCGCTCTTTTGGACCACCGGCACCGGGCTCTCGGACGAGCCGAGCCGTACCGCCACTCTGGCGGCGCTCGAGGTTCGCGGCGGACGTGATGTGACCATCCACGACCTCGACCACCGGTCGATGTTCTGGCGGGTCCAGGAGGAGGCGCGGCGCTACGCGCGCCAGGCGCTGCGTCACGCGACGGTCGTCGTCGGCAACAGCGATGAGGTCGAGATGGCGACCGGTCTCCGCGATCCGCGAGCGGCCTCCGCCGCGCTGCTCGAGATGGGGCCGCGGCTCGCCGTGGTGAAGCGCGGCGGCGATGGCGCCTACGCCCGGACGTCTGGCGACGAGGTGAGCGTGCCTGCGGTCGAGACCCGCGTGCTCAACGGTCTCGGCGCCGGCGATGCGTTCGGCGGAGCGCTGTGCCACGGCATTCTCGCGGGGTGGCCGCTCGCGCGGACGCTCGAGGTCGCGAACGCCGCGGGGGCGATCGTGGCGTCGCGTCTCGCGTGCGCGGACGCGATGCCCACGCTCGCCGAGATCGAGTCGCTTCTGGCGCGACGGGTGCCGACGTGACGCATATGACCATGGCCCAGGCGTTGGTGCGGTTCCTCGCGTCGCAATACGTCGAGCGCGACGGTGTCGAGCAGCGCTTCTTCGCGGGCTGCTGGGGGATCTTCGGTCACGGCAACGTCGCCGGGATCGGTGAGGCGCTGTTCGAGCATCCCGAGCTGTTGCCGTATCACATGGCCCGGAACGAGCAGTCGATGGTGCACTCGGCGGTCGGCTACGCGCGCATGAAGGACCGCCTTCAGACCTTCGCCTGCACGAGCTCGATCGGTCCCGGCGCGACGAACATGATCACCGGCGCCGCCCTGGCGACGGTGAATCGGCTGCCGGTGCTGCTCCTGCCTGGCGACGTCTTCGCTTCGCGCATCCCGGATCCGGTGCTGCAGCAGCTCGAGGTTCCAGCGCGCGGCGACGTCTCGGTGAATGACGCGTTTCAGCCGGTCTCCCGCTACTGGGACCGCATCACGCGTCCGGAGCAGATCATTCCCGCCGCGTTCGCCGCGATGCGCGTCCTGGCGAGCCCCGCGGAGACCGGTGCCGTGACGCTCGCCTTGCCGCAGGACATCCAGGTCGAGGCGTATGACTACCCCGACGAGTTCCTCGCGAAACGCGTGTGGCACATCGACCGCCGTCCGCCTGAACCCGCCGCTCTCGCCAGAGCGGTCGCGGCGTTGCGCGCGGCGAAACGGCCGCTCATTGTCGCCGGCGGCGGTGTCATCTACGCCTGCGCCTCCGAAGCGCTACGTCGCTTCGTCGAGGAGACGGGCATCCCCGTCGCCGAGACGCAGGCCGGGAAGGGATCGCTGCCGTACGACCACCCCGCCGCGCTCGGAGCGATCGGCGTGACGGGGACGTCGGCGGCCAACCGCCTCGCGCACGAGGCCGATCTGGTGATCGGCATCGGCACACGATGGAGTGACTTCACCACGGCGTCCAAGTCGGCCTTCCAGAACAACGCGGTGCGGTTCGTGAACATCAACGTCGCGGAGTTGGATTCGACCAAGCACGCCGCGCTCGCCGTGACCGCCGACGCGCGGGTGACGCTCGAGGCGCTCGCGGGTGTCGGATACCGCGTCGAGAAGGCGTACCGCGACGAATGCGCGAACCTCGCGCGGGAGTGGGATGCGGAGGTCACACGGCTGTACTCGCTCGATCACCGGCCCCTACCCGCGCAGAGCGAGGTGATCGGCGCCGTGAACACGTTCTCCTCACCGACCGATGTCGTGGTCTGCGCGGCGGGCTCCATGCCTGGCGACCTGCACAAGCTCTGGCGCGCGCGCGACCGCAAGCAGTACCACGTGGAGTACGGCTACTCGTGCATGGGCTACGAGATCGCAGGCGCTCTGGGGGCGAAGATGGCCGCTCCTGACCGCGAGGTGTATGCGCTCGTTGGCGACGGCTCGTACCTGATGCTGAACGAGGCGATCGTCACCTCGCTGCAGGAGCGCGCGAAGCTCGTCGTCGTCCTCGTGGATAACCACGGGTACGCGTCGATCGGCGGTCTCTCACGATCGCTCGGGACCGATGGCTTCGGCACGCAGTTTCGCCAGGGCAAGGATGGCTCGCGGGGTCTTGACGGCGAGCGCGATCCCGCACCCTACCTCCCCACCGATCTCGCGACGAACGCGGAAAGCCTCGGGGCCCACGCGATCCGCGCGCGCGGTATCGCCGAGCTACGCGAGGCGCTTGCCGCGGCGAAGAAGGTCGACCGCACGGTCGTGATCCACATCGAGGTAGATCGCTATGCATCCGTGCCCAGCTACGAGTCGTGGTGGGACGTGCCCGTCGCCGAGGTCTCGGAACCCGCGAGCGTCCGCGACGCCCGCAACACGTACGAGAAGACGAAGCCGAAGCAGCGGCGCTACCTGTGACCCCGCGCTCGCTGCTGGTCCGCGGCCTGGATGGCCGAGTGAGCTTGACCCCCCAGACGGCGGGATGGAATTACGTCAGCTTCAGCGCGACTTGGATCCCCAAGGGCGGGCGGTTCGTTGTCGAGGCCGAGGACTCCGAGGTGTGCGTCGTCGTCATCGCGGGCCGGTGTTCCGTCCGTGTCGGCGAGGTCAGCTGGCCGGAGGTGGGGGAGCGTGCGACGCCCTTCGACGGTGCGCCGCACGCGATCTACGCGCCTCCCGGCGCGAGCATCGAGATGCGCGCGGTGAAGGTGGACGTGGAGATCGCGATCGCATCGGCCCCGGCGAAGCGCGGGGAACGTCCACGCCACATCCGGCCAGCCGACATGCGGCGCGAGGTCCGCGGCAGCGGCAGCATGGAGCGGACGATCCATCACATCCTCATGGAGGACGCCGCCGCCGAATCGCTCCTGGTGACAGAGGTGATTACGCCCGCGGGTCACTGGTCGAGCTACCCGCCGCACAAACACGACACCAACGACCCGCCGAAGGAGACACAGCTCGAGGAGACGTACTACCACCGGCTGCGCCAGGCGAATGGCTTCGCGGTGCAGCGCGTATACACGGCCGATCGCACGCTCGACGAGACGGTGGCGGTGCGCGACGGCGATGTCGTGCTCGTGCCGCGCGGCTACCACACCGTGTCCGCTGCGCCGGGGTACGAGCTCTACTACCTGAACGTGATGGCGGGTCCGGTGCGGAAGTGGTGCGTGACCTTCGATCCCGAGCACGAGTGGCTACGCAAGTAAGACCGCACCTGCGCGCGGTGCTCTTCGATTGGGGCGACACGCTCTTTCACGCTCCGCACGCGCCGGAGGTCATCCTGTCGTTCGCGGCGCGGTCCGGCGTGCCGATGAGCATCGGCCTCGCGCGCGCTCTGTGGGATGAGCTCTGGGCGGCGGGGAAGACGCCGGAAGAGATCGCCAAAGGACGTGATCTTTCGCCCGAGGCGCACCGGCGCGTCTGGACGGCATTGTTCACCCGCGCGGATCGCGTCGTCCCGGACCTGTCGCGAGAGCTTTACGAGCGGGTGATGGATCCGCATTCGTGGGTGCCCTACACGGATACGGGTCCGACTTTGCGTGCGGTACGCGACCGTGGGCTTCGGGTCGGCGTCGTGAGCAACGTGCCCGCGGACCTGCGTCCGGTGTTCGCCAAGCACGGGCTCGAGGGTCTCGTCGATTCGTTCACGCATTCGTTCGAGGTCGGCGCGGAGAAACCGGATCCGGCGATCTTTCTCGCGGCCGCGAAGTCGCTTGGCGTCGCGCCGAATGAGACGCTGATGGTCGGAGACCACGCCGTTGATGCGGGAGCGGAGCGCGCGGGAATGCGCGCGTTCATTTTGCCGGCGGAGTTCGATGGGGATGTGCGTGGATTGGATCGCGTCTTGAGCCAACTGAGCTAGAATTCATCCCACGACCCGGTAGCTCAGTGGATAGAGCATCACACTACGAATGTGAGGGCCGCGGGTCCGAGTCCCGCCCGGGTCGCTGTAGGAGCCATTTGACTCTGTAACTCAGTACTTCGTGGGCGGTCTTCCGACGATGACAGTTAGCGCATCGGACCACACACTTCTCAACCTCGCGCTTCAGTAGTTCTAGTGAGACCGCGGCGTGACTGAGGTTGCTTACGTTTGCGAGCTTGTCGCGCAAGTGATCAAAGTCAAGAACATCGATGTCGGACTCGCCGCAATCGAGGCATGGATGCGTCTTCAAATATTCGCGCACCCAAGCGCGGAGTTCCCTGGCCTGATGATCCCTACGAACCCTGGCATTCGCGATCTGTTTCTTCCGGTTCCTCGAATACCACGCGTTTGTGTACGCGCGTTGGCAAAGAAGGCAAATCCATTGGCGTGTCTGACGCCTGAGCGATCGGAAGGGGAACTCTGTCAAGGGCTTTGTCTTCTGGCAGACACGACAGACGCGGACACCGAGAGCCGCATCGATCAGTAGTTGTACCGGCCTTGGGCGCGACTCGGCCGGGCGCGTCGTCTGAGATTCTCGTCGTGAGGATGAGCGCTCGAGTGTCTTTCGACGATGACAGTTGGAGCAGCGGACCTCGCACTTTTGGATCTCAGCGAGTACACGTTCCCAAGTCCTTCCGGCGTTCGCGTAAGTAGATATGTTTGCGATCTTTTCGCCAACGTGGTCGAACTCAAGGACCACGATGTCCGTCTCGCCGCAGTCCACGCATGGGTGGTCGCGGAGATACTCGATGATCTTCTGCCGTACCTCCGCGCGCCGCTCTGCAACTTGCCGGAGAAGCCTTGCCTTCTCACGCTCGTGGTTCTTCCGATAATTCCGCGCGTTCGCCTGGGCGAAACAGTCGCGGCACCAGGTCTGGAGCTTCGGCTCACCTCCCCGCACTGGAGGAAACGCCTCAAGCGGCTTGAGCTCGCCACATTTCGTGCACGCTCGCATGCTCGCGAGCGTGCCGATTTCTCAGTCTCGGACGAATAGGACCGCCAGTCGGTACCGCGGTACCGGATCTGCGACCCCGGGGAGACTCGGACTCCCGACCAACAGCTTCGAAGGCTGCTGCTCTATCCACTGAGCTACGGGGCCATCAAGAAAAGGCTAACGCCTCATGAGCGTGTACCACGCCGAAGGTCGCCCTCTGCCCTCCTCGATGCGCGTGATCTGGAACGTGTCCGCGAACGTCGCGGCGACGTCGTCGCGCGTCATGCCGACGGCCGGACCACCCGGCGCGAACGCGTAGAGCAGGTACGTCCCGCCGGAACGGACCAGGCGCGCCAGCCCGACCGAATACGCGCCGCGCCTGGACGCGGGCAGCGAGTGCAGGCAGCCTACGTCCAGGGCCAGGTCGAAGGGGCCCAGGGTCCCATCGAGCCGCGTCACGTCCCCGACACGGAACTCGCACCAGCGGGAAACCCCGGCGACGCTCGCGCGCCGCACCGCTTTGGCGATCGCACGCCCGGCGAAATCCACCCCGAGCGCGGTCCACCCCTGATCCGCCAGATACACGACGTTCGTCCCGGTGCCGCACCCAAGGTCCAGGGCGCGACCGGGCGCATGCGATGCGACGAAGCGTTCGACCTCCGGCGGAACGATGCCCGTGTCCCACGGCGGCCGCCGCGGGAGCCAATACCAGAGGCTGAACATGAGCCGCCGCACGTCGGCAGCCTAGTGCGAGTCGCCGACGCCTTCTCCCATGGCAGCCCTAAACATCCACGCCCTAGAACGAACCAACCGTCGAGTCAGCCTCTAATCTGTTGAGAGGTGGCGACCACGTTTCGTGCGCCCGTGCCGAACGAGTCGGTACTCCGGCGCGGCGATTTCATCGCGCCGGTCCTGCACGAGATCCACCGGGTGATCGTTGGTCAGGACTATCTCGTCAACCGATTGCTCATGGGCATGCTGTGCAGCGGGCATCTCCTGATCGAGGGCGTCCCCGGGCTGGCAAAGTCCCTCGCCGTGAAGACGCTGGCCGACACGATCGACGCGTCGTTCAAGCGGATTCAGTTCACGCCCGATCTGCTGCCGGCGGACCTCAACGGCACCATGATCTACATCCCCTCGGAGCAGACCTTCAGGCCCCGGCTGGGGCCGATCTTCACCGACCTCCTTCTCGCCGACGAGATCAACCGCGCGCCGCCGAAGGTGCAGAGCGCGCTGCTCGAGGCGATGCAGGAGCGTCAGGTATCGATCGGCGGCGAGACGCATCCGCTATCCGCGCTCTTCACCGTGCTGGCGACGCAGAATCCGATCGAGCACGAAGGCACCTACCGCCTTCCGGAAGCCCAGGTCGACCGCTTCATGATGAAGGTCGTCATCGGCTACCCGACGCAGGACCAAGAGCGCGTAATCATGGACCGCAACACCATCGAGGAGGCGGCGGTGCCGCGCAAGCTCGCCACGCCGGCCGCCATCCAGGGCGCCCGTGCCGCCGTGCGGCAGGTCCACATGGACGACGCCGTGAAGGACTACATCGTGCGCGTCGTCTTTGCGACGCGCGACCCACAGGGGCCCAAGCTCGCCGACCTGAAGCCGCTTATCGCCTACGGCGTCTCGCCGCGGGCGACGATCTACGTGTCGCTCGCGGCCCGCGCGCACGCGTTCCTCGATGGGCGCGACTACGTGCTGCCTGACGACGTGAAGGCCGTCGCCCTTGACGTCATGCGCCATCGGCTCATCGTCACGTACGAAGCCGAAGCGGAGGAGATCACGCCGGAGGTCGTCATCGGCCGCGTCCTCGACAACGTTCCGGTCCCGTGAGATGACGCAGGCCGCGGAACGTCGCCTCGAGCCCGTCCCGCCCGAGGTCCTACGGGTCGTCAAACAGGTGGAGATCAAGGCGCGGATCCTCGCCGATGAGGCACTCGTCGGGACCTATCGCAGCGTGTTCCGGGGGTCAGGCCTCGATTTCGAGGAAGTGCGCGAGTACGAGCCCGGCGACGACATCCGCAGCATCGACTGGAACGTCACTGCACGGATGAACGTGCCCTACATCAAGAAATACCGCGAGGAACGCGAGCTCAATATCTACCTCGCGGTCGACGTCTCGTCGAGCGGCTGGTTTGGCACCGCGAACGTGAACAAGCTCGAGCTCGCGACGGACGTCGCCGCGCTCCTGGCGGTGACGGCCCTGCACAACAACGATCGCATCGGTCTCGTCCTCTTCGCCGACGGGGTACGCGAGTTTCTCCCGCCGCGCCAGGGGCGCCATCACCTGCTGCACGTCATCCGAGAGCTGCTCTTCGCCGAGCCGCGCCGCTCGCGCACCGAGATCGCGAGCGTCACAGACTTCCTCGCGAACGTCACCAAGAAGCGCAATGTGGTATTCGTCCTCTCGGACTTCCTCGACTTCGATTTTGAGGCGCCGCTTCGCGCGCTCGGCCACAAGCACGACGTGATCGCCCTCATCTTGAACGACCCCCGCGAGCTCGAGCTGCCGTCGGTCGGCCTGCTCGCGCTCGAGGACGCCGAGACCGGAAGCGTCGGCTACGTGGACACCTCGGCCGCGGCGATCCGTGAGACCTACGCGCGCGCTGCACGCGAGCGCAGGGCCCATCGCCTCCGGACCTTCAGCCGCATGGGCGTCGACCGCGTCGAGATCTCGACGGATCGTCCGTACGTGCCGGCGCTGCTCGCACTCTTCAACGCGCGGTCGAGGCGAAACTGATGCGCGTCCCCGTGATCGTCGCGGTCATGTCCTTCGCGTTCGTTGCGTTCGGCTCGGCGGTATTGGCCGACGCGCCGGTCAGCGCGTCCGCGACGTTGGACAAGCGCGGGATCACTATCGGCGACCCGATCGCGCTCACGCTGGTCATCGAAGCCGACGCGGGCTACGCCGTCAGCGACAGTGGTGTGGGCCGGACGATGGGCGAGTTCGAAATACTTGAAGCACTCCCCCCGCAGCTCACCAAGATTGCGAACGGCCGCATGCGGTACACCTTCCGGTACAAGCTCACGGCCTTCCGCGTGGGAGATCTCGTATTCCCCGCGATCGGCGTGACCTACCAGGGACCGGGAGGCGCGATCGGCGTCGCGCCGACCGCGGAGATCCCGATCGTCATCACGACGGTCGTCCAGCCGGGCGAATCCACCGACGACATCAAACCGTGGAAGCCGCAGCTCCGCTTGCCCGGCGCCGCGCCACAGATCTCGCCCATCGTCGTCCAGGCCGCGCTCGCCGTCGTGGTGCTGGTGATGCTCGCCCTGATCATCCGTCAGACCCGCCGCGCCGCAGCTCGGCGTGCCGGCGCGGGCAAGACCGAAGGCGACATCCAGCTGACCCCGGCGCAGCGCGCCATGGCCGAGTTGAATCGGGTCGCGGCGCTGGGGCTGCCCGAGAAGGGACGCTACGCCGAGCACTACGCGCTCTTGTCCCGAGCGCTTCGCGCGTACGTGCGCGATCGCTTTGGGCTGTCGGCGACCGAGCGCACCCCCCGAGAGCTCCGCGAGGACATGCTCCGCGCGGGCATCGACCGCACGGAAATCGCGACGATCTACGACGTCCTTCACGATGGAGAGGTCGCGCGCTTCCATCGTTCGATCTCGTACCCGGCCCGAGCGCACCACGCCCTCCGCAGCGCCCTCGACGCCATGCGGCGAGCGGCGGTCGCCGAGCAGTACGACCTCATGCAGGGGCAGCCCTCGTGACCGACGTGACCACGCTCCACTTCCAAGACCCCTGGCTCCTCGCGCTGCTCGCCGTCGTCATCGCCGGAACCCTACTGAGCGTCCTGCGCGGACGGCGCCCCGGCGCGGGGCTGCTCTTTTCGTCGCTTGGCCTGCTTCCCGTGTCGCCGCCCGGGATCCGCGTGCGGATGCGCTGGACCCTCGTCGCCTTGCGGGTCGCGGCACTCGTGCTCTTCATCGTCGCGCTCGCCCGTCCGCAGATCGTGCGCGCATCGGTCGAGTCGGTGTCCGAAGGCATCGACGTGGTCCTGGTCATCGACACCTCAGGGTCCATGTCGGAGCGCGGCTTCGGCGGCTCATCGAAGATCGACGCCGTCAAGCGCGTCGTCAACGAGTTTCTGGGCAGCCTCAAGAACGATCGCGTGGGGATCGTCGTGTTCAGCGGCGAGGCGATCGTTCTCGGTCCACCCACGCTCGACTACATAGCGTCGCAAAAGCTCGTCGCTCCCGTCGACACGGGCGCGCTTGCCGGAGGAACGGCGATCGGCACCGGACTCGCGACGGGGATCAACGTGCTACGCGACTCCGACGCGAAGTCGAAGGTCGTGATCCTCCTTACGGACGGCGAGAACAACAGCGGCGACATCACGCCGCTCGATGCGGCGAACATGGCCCAGCTTCTCGACGTGCGCGTCTACACCATCGGCGCGATCACGCTGCAGGCCGGCGCCGACAAGGACCGGGCCTCCGACACCGTCGACGAGCAGCTCATGCGAAAGATCGCGGAGCAGACCGGCGGTCATTACTACAGCGTCTCGGACGAGAACTCGCTCGCCGAGGTCTATCGCGAGATCGAGTCTCTGGAGAAGTCGCACGTGGGCACCCGCGAGTTCACCGACTACCAGGAGGCCCACCTCTTGTTCCTCGGGCTCGGCGCGTTCCTCCTCTTCGTCGAGGTCGCGCTCGCGGCGACGCTCTTCCGGAGGAGCCCGTGAATCTGGTGTTCGCGCACCCCGAGCTCGCGCCCCTGGCGCTCGCGGCCGGGGCCATCACGGTCCTCTGCGTGGTGACGCTCGTGCGCCGGCGCCGGGCGCTCGCGGCGTTCGGCCGGTCCGGCGCTCGATTCGCCTCAGCGAGCCCTGCGCGGCAGGTCGCGAAGATCGTCCTCGTGGGCGTGGCCTGCTTCGGCGTCGCCGCGGCTTTTGCCGGCCCGGAGATCGGCGAAGTCCAGCGCCGCGGCGCGACCGCGCAGGTCGACACGGTGATCGCGCTCGACGTATCGCAGAGCATGGCCACGAAGGACGTGGCGCCCGACCGCCTGCACATCGCGCAGCAGGCCGTTCAGATCCTGGGCCAGCAGCTCGCGGGGGGTCGAGTCGGACTGACCCTCTTCGCGGGGACGAGCGTGCTCCGCTATCCGCTCACCGCCGACACCAAGATCGTGGGTCCTGCGCTCGACACCTCCGGCCGCGGCTTCAAGATCACGCCTGGTTCGTCTCTGCGCGCGGCGCTGCAGGGCGCGGCGGCGGTGTTTCCGGCCGATGCCGCGAGCCGTGCGCGCGCGAAAGCCATCGTCGTGATATCGGACGGCGAGGACCTCTCGCCCGACCTTCCGGTGCTCGAGCCGCTCCTCCAACGGAACATCAGCGTGTACACGCTCGGGATCGGCACGCCCGAGGGCGGCCCCGTCCCGGTTTATGACGCGAAGGGCCAGTTCCAGCAGATGCTCGTGAACGCGAACGGCACCCAGATCACGAGCCGCTTGGACGAGTCGCGCCTTGTAGCGCTCGCCGAGCAGGGCGGTGGCCGCTACTTTCGTTACGACGGCGAGACCGCGGCGCGCTCGCTCGCCGACGCGCTCCGTGCCATCGACGCCGGTGCTCCGACGAGCGAGGGCGCAGTGAGCCCCGAGGATCGCTACCAGATCTTCCTCGCTCTCGCGGTCGCAGCCCTGATCCTCGATTGGCTCATCGACGAGCGCCGACCGATGCCGCGGCCCCGGGTTAGAGGCGCTCGCTCGACGCCGCGGCGTCGGCTTCTGGGTCTCCTCGGCGCCGCGCTGCTGGGCCTTACCGCGTGCGCGCCGAGCGATCCGATGGCCGCTGATGTCGATGCCGCGAACGATCTCTTCCAGCGCGACCCCGCGGGGGCGCTCGCGCGGTACCGCGACCTTCAGGTTGCCCGGCCGGCCTCGCCCGAGATCGCGGTCGACCTTGCGAACACGCTCGCGAAGCTGAACGATCATGACCGCGCCCTCGTTGCATATGGGCGCGCGCTGGACAATGCGAAAGGCGGAAGCACGCGCGAGATCGCGTTTTACGACCGTGCCAACTCACTCTTCCGTCTGGGCCGGATCCTCGACGCGCGCGCGTCCTACGTCGAGGCGTTGCGACTCGATCCGACCGACCGCGACGCGAAATTCAACATCGAACTGATCGACAAGATCCTCGAGCTCATTCGCCCGCAGGCCCGGAACCCGCAGGGGCAAACGCCGCCGCCCGGACAGCAGCCGCCACCGGGGGGGAGTCCAGGACCGGGACCGAGCGGGCCGAGCGGTTCGGGCGCTCCGGGCGGCAGCCCGCAACCGGGCGCCACGGCGCCGGCGAGCCCTTCGCAGCCACCGTCGGTCCAGAGCGCTCTGACCGACTTCCGCCGCGACCTGACCGTAGATGAAGCGCTGCGCTTGCTTGACGCGCTGCGCGGCGAGCAGCGCGGACTCGCCGGGTTTCTCGAGGGCACGGGCGTCCGGCGCAGCGGCAACCTCGACGTTCCGTACTAGAGTCGGGGAGTCCCGCGGGCCGAAGGCCGAACCGGAGGAGCTTATGCGCATCGACTTACGAGCCAGGGTCAGGACGAAGGACGGCCACGACGCCGGCAAGGTCCGCCGCGTCATCGTCGATCCGGCGACCGAAAGGATCACCGGGTTCGTGGTCAGCACAGGCGGGCTGCTTGGCCGTGAGGTCATCGTCGGCGAGGACGCGTTCGAGGCCGCGGACGCAAAGGGCGAGAAAGTCACTCTCGGCCTGACGAAAGAGGAGCTCAAGACGCAGCCGACCTTCGAGGAGGGCGACTACGTTGCTCCGGAGCCGGGTTGGACGGCCCCGACCGGATACGAGTTTCCCCCCAATGCCTACCTGTGGCCGATCAACGAGCCCTCGGCCATGGAGGAACGGGATCGGCCGGCGATCCAGAAGGGCGACACCGTCAAGGACCGCGACGGTGATGTTGTCGGCGCGGTCGAGGAGGTTCGCTTCGATCCGGCCACCGGCGCGCTTCTCGGATTCACCGTGAAGGCGGGGGCCTCCCTCGAGCGCCTGTTCGGGGGCGGCAAGCTCGCTGAGATATCGCGCGATGACATCCTCCGGATCGCGGAGGGCGAGGTCCGCCTAGCTGTCGATCGCGAGGAGATCGTCCCGAAGGAGCGCGAGACCGGGACGCGCTAGCGGCGGGCGCGCCTTCTTCCCCTCTGGGGACGCAGGATCTCGCGCGCGGTTCCGGCCTCGTCATCGGGCACGAGGACCACGAACCTTCCCATCGAGATACCGCCAGCGATTCCGAGCATGGCGTCCGCATCGTCGCGAGCGACCCGCGGATGAAGGCGGTTCGCCCGCAGCGCGCCGGCGGCGGTCTGCGCCTCGATCTCGTTCGGCGCGAAGTGGACGACGACCTCCCTCACCGACCGCTACGAGTCATCGTGTCGGGTTGGATTCGCAGGACCCCTCCAGCTTGCGGTCACGCGGGTGAGCAGCCCGGCGTCGTCGACGATCGAGCGGATCGGGCCGGTCGCGGAACCGTGGTACCCATCTCGCTCGAGGGTGCGAAGGGCCTGGGTTGCCGTCGCTTCGAGCCGCGCGAGCGGTCCGCGCACCTTCTCCGTCCAGATATCCAGGACCTCATCTCGGACCGCCACCGCGAAGTGGAGCTCGCGCTGGGCCTCGTCCGCGGCGATTCGCGAGGCCTCGGCGCGACTCAGCGCGTCTTTGAGACCCACGGTGATCGCGACGATGACCACGGCCTCCACCGTGACGACGGCGAGTGCGATGAGATCACCAGAGTCTTGCGGGACGCCCGGCCAGGCAAAGAAGGCACCGACCACGGCGATGAGCGCCGCGGCGAGCAGACCCGGGCCGCGGCCCCCATACCAGGCGGCGATCGCAACCGGCACCGGCAGCAAGACGTAGGGGTGATCGGTTCCCAGTCCATCGACCAAGAACTTCAGTGCCACAGTGATCGCGACCGCCGCGATCGCGGTGCCGTACCGACGCGCGAGGGACGCGAGCGCTTCCCCTCTCACTCGCCCCCGATGGTAGGGCGCGGGCAGTCGCCCGCGCCAGCCCTATCGTCCCGTGAGCGCAGTGATCGCGATGCGGACGGCCGCGACGATCACGATCGCGGACAGGATCCCGAGCAGTAGGCGTGGCTGTGTGCGGACACTCACGGCCGCGCCCATCGGAGACGCCACCAACGCTGAGACGAAAACGATAGAGGCGAGCGGCGCATCGATCTGCGCGGTCGCGGCCTTACCGACGAGCGCGGCGACCGCCGCAAAGAGCCCTATGCCCAGCGAGGTGCCGATGGCCAGGCGTGCGGGCACCCGCAGGATGTAAACGAGCGCGGCGATGATGAAAGCGATGCCGCCGATGCCCACCATGCCGCCGAAGAATCCGATCACGAGGGCGATCGCGATCGCGAGCGGCCGGCGCACGGCGATCGTGTTCGCATCTCGAGGCTCCACCGGAAGCATGAGCATCACCGCGCCGGCGAAGGCCATCACCGCGAAGATCAGAAGCAACACGCGGTCGGAGGTCCCTTGCGATACGAGCGCCCCGATGAGCGATGCGATCGCGCTCGGTGGCCCCATGAGCCAGACCAGTGGCACGGAGACGTTCCCGTAGGAGCGATGCCGTATCGCGCCGAGGAGGCTTCCCGAGATCGCTTGCACGATGGTGAGACCGGTCACGATCTTCACCGGGATCGCTACTCCCCCGACGAGCGGCGGCAGGTACAGGAGGAGCGGCGTCAGCACCAGCCCACCGCCGATGCCGAGCAATCCCGAAAGGAAGGACGCAACGAGGCCCGCGGCGGCGGTGATGACCTCGTCTGGCATCCGCACCTATATATAGGAGTGATGCGACGGTCGCTCGGGTTGATCGCTCTCGCGCTGGCAGCGTGCACCGCTCCGCCCGCCCCAGTGGGCACGCCGCCCCGGGCGGCCAGTCCCACGAGCACCGGCCCGGCCACGGCCTCCGCTCCTGTCGCGTGGCGCCGGCTCGCGGATATCCCGACGCCGCGCAGCGAGGTCGCGGCCGCGGTCTACCAGCAGGACAAGGTGTACGTGATCGGCGGGTTCGGCGGCCCGGACCGCGTCGAGCGCTACGACGCCGTGACCGGCCGCTGGGACCGCATCGCGGACCTGCCCCAGGGTGTCGATCACGCGATGTCCGCGGCGGTCTTCGGGATCCAGACCAGTGGAGACGAGGGCGTCTATGTGTTCGGCGGGTACGCCGGCAGCGCGACCGCGCGGTCGTTCCGCCTGGACGTGTCGACCGGTCGATGGTCGGAGATCGCGCCGATGCCGTCGCCGCGGGCAGCCGGCGCGGCAGTCGCGATCAATACGAAGATCTACATCATCGGCGGTGCCGATGGTTCGCGTCTCATCTCGCCGACGTACGAGTACGACGTCACGACCCGCGGCTGGCGCACCCTTTCGGCGATCCCGACGCCTCGAGATCATCTTGGGGCGGTCGAGCTCCACGGTCGGGTCTGCGCCGTCGCGGGCCGGCGTCTCTCGCTCACGGCGAACCTCGGGACGCTCGAGTGCTACCTGCCGCAGGCCGATCGCTGGGAGAAACTCGCCGACGCGCCGACACCGCGAGGCGGTGTCGGCTCCGCGGCGTGGGACGGCCGCATTTACCTCATCGGCGGCGAGCAGCCGTCGGGCACCTTCAAAGAGGTCGAGATCTATGACGAGCGGACCGGTGCGTGGTCGCGAGGCCCAGACCTGCCCACGCCGCGCCACGGAATCGGCGTCGCTGCCGTTGGCGGCACGAGCGGCGTGCCTCGGGGTGCGATCCTCGTCCTCGCCGGCGGCCCGACCCCCGGCGGGAGTCAGACCGCGGTGTGCGAAGCGCTCGACGTTCGCTAGCATCGATGCGCGCGGCGCGCGCGCGGGAGGACAAAGATGAAGCTCCGGTGTCTGGTGGCCGCGGTCGCCGCGCTGTCGGTCGTGATCTCAGCGTGCGGAGGTACCGGTGATACGACGGCGAGCGGATCCGCGAGCCTCGGCCCGCTGCCCGACGTCAAGATCGGGCTCGCAACCTCGAAGACCGGCGCCGCCAATTTCTACAACCCGCAGCAGACCAACGGGGCGCAGCTGGCCGTCGACCAGTTCAACGCGACCGGCGGGTTCCAGAACGGCCGGCAGAAGATCCAGCTCATCGTCGAGGACGACGGCTCGACCAAGGATCAGGGAATCACCGTCTTCAAGAAGTTCATCGAGCAGGACAAGGTCGCGGCCATACTCGGACCGACGCTGTCAGCGACCGCGGCGGGCGCACACCCGGTCGCCCAGGCCGCGAGCACGCCGGTCATCGCGATCTCGAACACCGGTATCGGCATCGTCGGCAAGTGCGACTACGGTCCGTGCGACTGGATCTTCCGCGCCTCGCTCGGCGAGCAGAGCGCGGTGCCCGAGACGGTCAAGGCGGCGACGTCCAAGCTCGGTCTCAAGAAAGTCGTGATCATCTACGGCGACGGGAAATTCGAGCTCGACGACCTGACGATCTTCAAGGACGCGTTCAAGGCGAACGGCGTCACCGTCGCGAAGGAAATCCCGTACCGCGCCACCGACGTCGACTTCGCGCCGTTCGTTACCGCGGCGAAGGCCGAGAACCCCGATGCGATCGTGGCGTCGTCGCTCGCCGGTCCGGCGGGGAAGATCCTCGATGAGATCGCGAAACAGATGCCCGGCAAGCGCGTCATCGGCGGGAACGGGCTCAACTCCTCTGCGCTACTAGCGAACCAGAACGCCGGCCTCATCATCGTGGGCACGGCGTGGTCGAAGGCAAGCACCGACAAGACCAATACCGATTTCATCGCCGCCTACAAGCAGGCCTATTCGAAAGACCCCGACCAGTTCGCGGCGCAGTCGTACACCGCGATGCTCGCGCTGATCGACGCGATGAAGCGGACGAGCCGCATGACCGACAAGGCGCAGGTGAAGACTCAGCTGGAGGCGGTGCGCGATCTCGCGACGCCGCTCGGCCCGTTCTCGTTCACCCCCGAGCACGACGTGAAGCAGCCGACGTTCGTCATGACCGTGAAGGACGGGCAGTTCATGCCCTTCCAGTGATCGGCTGGGCTTAGAGCACACCACGGCGGTGCCGCGGGTCCTGTCCCGGGGAGCGGCCCGCCCGCGCTCGCGCACCCTCCCCGTACCGCGACGCCATGGGTCCGCGCGCGTGTGCACGCGCGGACGGGGCCCCGGGGCACCCGCGCATCGCGCGGGCAGGCCGCTCCCCGTGCCACCCGCGGCACTCTGCTGCGCCGCTTGCTCCAGCCCCCGCCGGTCAGACTCTCTAATTAGATGCTCGAACAGCTCTACAACGCGATCTTCATCGGCAGCATCTACGCGCTCTTCGCCGTCGGATTCGCGCTCGTCTTTAGCGTCCTCGACATTTTGAATCTGGCGCATCCGACCGTCTTCATGCTCGGCGCCTTCACTGCGCTCTTCGTCATCGCGACACTCGGCATGCCGTGGTACGCGGCCATCGTCATTGCGTTCCTCGCGACCGGTATCTTCGGGATCGTCCTCGACCGCATCGCCTTTGCCCCGCTGCGCCGGCGCGGGGCGCCACCCCTCTCCGCGATGATCTCGAGCCTGGCGGTGACCCTCATCGTCGTCCGCCTCGTCGAGCTTCGCTACGGCGGCGACTTCATCACGTTCCCGCGCGGCACGGTCCCCTCGTTCCTGCTACACATCGGCGACGCGACCCTCGAGGGGGTCCGCATCGCGATCATCGTCCTCGCGATCGTCCTCATGCTCGGGCTCACGTACGTCGTCCGCGCGACCAGCCTGGGACGAGACATTCGTGCGCTCGCCGAGAACCCGCGCGCCGCGCGGATCCTTGGCGTCGACGTCGAACGAGCGATCGCTGCGACGTTCTTCATCTCGTCAGGACTCGGTGGGCTCGCCGGGGTGCTCCTTGGCTTCGCATACGACTCCGTCGACTCCAAGATGGGTCTGCCGCTCGAGCTCCGCGCGTTCACCGTCATGGTCGTGGGCGGCATGGGGAGCCTTCCCGGCGCGGTACTCGGCGCGTACATCCTCGGCCTGGGCGAGGTCGCGAGCCTCGTCTACCTGCCGGCGGAGTTGCGCGACGCCTTCGCGTTCGGTCTGCTGTTCATCGTCCTGGTCCTGCGGCCGTCCGGACTTCTCGGTCAGCGTACGGCGGACCGCGTCTGATGGAAGTCGTCCGCGACTTTCTCTCGGCGTACTCGACGCTCATCGCGCTCGTCGGGGTCAACGCGCTCCTCGCGCTCTCTATCTGGCTCACGCTCTACGCGGGGCAGCTCACGCTCGGGAACGCTGCGTTCATGGCCATCGGCGCCTACGTCTCGGCGCTGCTCGGTCGCCACCTGGGCACGCCGTTTCCCATCGCGCTCGTGATCGGCGCGATCGCAGCCGGTGCGACCGCAGCCCCGCTCGGCCTCACCGTCTTCCGCCTGCGGGGCGTGTATCTGGCGATCGCGACGCTCGCTTTCGGCGAGGTCGTGCGGGTGATCCTCCTCGCGACGCCGATCACCGGGAAGGGCCAGGGCCTCAACGGCATCCCCCCGACGACCGAGATCTGGCACATCTACGTCTCCCTCGCAGTGGTCGCGTACGTCCTGTGGCGCGTGCAGGGCTCGACCGTCGGGCGAGCGTGGGCGGCGATCCGCGAGGACGAGACCGCCGCGGCGAGCCAGGGCATCCGGGTGCGCCGCTACAAGCTCGGCGCGTTCGTTTCCGGTGCGCTGCTCGCGGCGTGGGCCGGCGGTCTCTCCGCGCACCTGGTGTTCTCGATCGAGCCGAACGACTTCGCATTCTCGAAGGCCGTGCAAATCCTCGTCTTCGGCGTCGTCGGCGGCATCCCCAATCCGCTCGGGCCGATCTTTGGAGCGGCCCTCCTCACCGCCCTGCCGGAGGTACTGCGGCCACTCAAGGACTACCGCGA
>VBDX01000142.1 GCA_005881885.1 Chloroflexota bacterium | reverse complement strand
TCTACCTGCCGCGCGGCCTCGTGACCATCGCGCAGCTTCGGCGCACGCGCCGGCTGCAGGAGATCGGGGCGGCCGATGTTGCTTGAGGCGGCGGGCCTCACCAAACGCTTCGGCGGGGTCGTCGCCGTGAACACGGTCGACCTGGCGATCTCGCAGGGCCAGGCCTTCGGGCTTATCGGGCCGAACGGCGCCGGGAAGACGACGCTCATCAACCTCATCTCCGGTCATCTGCGCGCGGACGCTGGGGCGATCCGACTCGCGGGCGCGGACGTGACCGGCGCGCCGCCGCACGCCCTCACGGCGCGGGGCATCGCTCGCACGTTCCAGGGGGTACGCCTCTTCAAAGGGCTGAGCGCGATCGAGAACGTCCTCGTCGGACGTCACGTTCGAATGCGGTCGGACGCGCTGCGCCGGCTCTGGCCGCGCGGTGCCCCGGACCGG
>VBDX01000141.1:6100-39024 GCA_005881885.1 Chloroflexota bacterium | reverse complement strand
GCATTCGCGCGTACGCGCGATCGGCGGACTCCGCGACGAGGCGCAGCGCATCCTGTTCGATCGCGTCCTTGCGCATCCGCAGCTCGCGCGTGATCTCCGACGCGACGCTGAACGCGCGTTTGGGCAGCGTTGATTCGAGCCGGAGGACGAACGCGGCCCACATCTGGTCAGCGACCGCGATCCCGCCTCCGGCGCTCACGAGTCGTGCGACGAGGGCGTAGGGATCATCGGTCTCGCCCCAGGTCGCGCGCTCGAGATCGGGGGCCGCGGCCGCGGCCCGCGGTGCCTCGAGCTCGGGACAGACCATGGTCGCCGTTCCATCGCGGCCGAGGACGAGGCACGTGAGCCGTTCGCTGGTGAACAGCTGGTACCCACTGAGATAGAAGAGGTCGGCGCCGGGAGAGGCGAGCAGCGCCGCGAGGCCGCGCTCGCGAAGCTCCGCGGCGGCGCGGGCGCGTCGGTCCGCGAAGCTCGCTCGTTCGGTCGGCATTCGTCCTGCACTCGGAGAATAGCCGTATGCGCCGTTGGTTTGTCGCATTCGCGGGCGTGCTTGTTCTCGCGCTAGGTGTCGCGCTCCTCGCGATGGAAGAGCGGCCACGCGCGGAAGCCGTCGCTCCGCTCGTCATGCCAACGGCCGGCGCGACCGCAAGCAACGCTGCGGACTCGAGCGCATCACCGGTGCCGACGGTCCGGCCGATCGGCGACGGCTATCGCATCCAGATCCCGCGGCTCGCGATCGACCTTCCAATCGCCGAAGGTGACGTGGAGCGGGACGTGGTCGTCCAGCAGACTCCGGAGAGCTTCGCGTTTCATTTGCCGGGCACTGCGATTCCGGGGATGGGAAGCAACACCTACATCTATGCGCACGCCCGCCGCGGGATGTTCCTGACGCTCTGGAGCGCGCGAGCCGGCGACCAGGTCGTCATCAGCACTCCCGATGGTGTCGCGCTCAAATACGTGGTCGCGGAGGTCCATCCGCGCGTGCCGCCCGAGGACACGAGCTGGATCCTGCCGACTTCCAGCGAACGTCTGACCCTTCAGACTTCGACGGGCCCGAACCGCGACGACCCGCGGTTCGTCGTCATCGCGGTGCCGGCCTAGCGCTCGCTTCCTTCACGTAACGATCTCGTATCGCGAGAAACCTCGGTCGGGCGAGTGACGACTTTACGCACGCTCTGTTAGCCGGGTTCCGCCGTGTTCACGAAAGCGACACATCGTGGAACTCGGCGTGCAAAGTCCGGCGACCCGTGGTGCGGAGCGCGTTGGCGGGGACGGGCGTCCTCACGTTCGCGTTCGCTCTGGCTGTTCCCTTCATCGGACCATCGCATCCGCGCGACCTCGGACCGGTCAGGGTCGCGGCGGAGTTCGAGTCGGTGTCCGTGCAGGGGCTGGCCCGAGGCGGGCCCCGCGTGCAGGACCTTGCGCGACCAGAAGTGGTCGCGGGCCGCGCGGACCCGACGGCGGAGCCCGTTCCCGAACCCACCGCCGAACCAACACCCGCGCCGACCGCGACGATGCCGCCGGCCCAAGCTGTGCTACCGGCCCTTCCCGACCCGCCGACGAGCGGCGTCATCCTCGCGTCGTGGTACGGGCCGGGCTTCTATGGGAATCGCACCGCGTGCGGGCAGACCTACTCGCCAGAGATCGTCGGCGTCGCGCATCGGACGCTTCCCTGCGGGACGCCGGTGACCCTGAGCCACGCTGGGCGCTTGGTGACAGTGCCGGTCATCGACCGCGGCCCCTTTATCGCCGGCCGCACACTCGATCTTTCGAACGCGACGCGCCTTGCCCTCGCTTGCCCCGACCTTTGCACGCTTTCCATGCGCATCGGGCCATGATTGTGCTGCGACCGTTCGCCTGGACGGTCGCGTGCTGACCGGGCGGCCGAGCGATGGCATGGGACTTGCTGCCATCAGTCGCCATCTAGCCCGGAAAGCAGACGGCCGATTTTATCGCCGAGAAAGGGTGCCCTCGTATGCCACGAAACAAAGGAGCGATGACCGTCGCCGAAGCCGGCCGGCGTGGAGGCGCGACCACCGCGCAGCGACATGGTCCGGAGTTCTACGAGCAGATCGGCAAGAAGGGCGGACGCACGACCGCGCAGCGGCACGGCTCCGACTTCTACGAGCAGATCGGCAAACAGGGTGGCCAGAAAGTGAAGGAGCTCTACGGCCCTCGCTTCTACGGTCGCATCGGCAAGATCGGTGGCGACACCGTCTCTGAGAAGTACGGCCACGAGCACTTCGAGGAGATCGGCAAGAAAGGCGGACAGAAGGTCGCGGAGCTCATCGCGAAGGGCAGGCAGGCGACATAGCGACTTTCAGCGACAGCACGGAGAGCGGGCGAGGAAGCGACATGCGGCCGTCTTTGGGTGCGACCGATCCGATTCCGATCACGATCCACCCGCGTTTCCCATTGACACGTCTAGGCCCCCCTTTATCTTTTCGCTCTGTACGCGGAGGTTCCGCTCCGGAACCTCCATGTACCGAGAAGCGAACGACCAGACGGGTCGTAGAGGGAAGGGCTGTGGACCAGGTCGCGGCGCCGCTCGTGGCCGTCGAGTGGGAGGACATCACCGCCTACTCGCGGACCGCGCTTCCCGAGGATTTTGAACCCTATCGGCTGCGGAAACTGACCTGCGGACTCCTGTGGAAGGACACTCCCGAATACGTCGTCGTCGTCGGCGATTACGACATCACCAACGAAGGACGTGACTACCGTCACAACGACTTCCACATCATTCCTCGGGGCGTCATCCGGCAGCTGACCTACCTCCGCGAGTCGTCCACGCCGCTCGTGTCGCTCCAGGTCGAGGCAACCGCCAGCTAAAGACCGCCTAAGAAACGGCCCCGCGAGAGCAACCACCCCGCTCGCCGGTGCGTATCCACTGATACGGAAACCGTTACGGCCGATTGACGGTATTGGAACAAAGGATCGGTCGTTTCGTTTCCCTAGGTGGAGGTCACGCGTGATGGCTCTTCGAGCCGAGCTTTACTGCTATTTCTGCGGCCACGGGCTGGGCGAGGTGGTCGTGCCGACGAATGCCCGCCGGCCCACGGTCGAGCAGCTTCGTACGGCCTACGCCAACGTCCGGGCGGGCGAGGCGCCGGTCTGGAACGACGGCGACCAGCCACTCTGCCCGCGCTGCGGCGGCCAGCTGTTCCTGGAGCGTTTCGAGCACGAGGTCGTTCGCGCCTCGGAGCGGCGCGCGCTGAAGCGCGCGAGCTAGCCGCGGCCGCAAGCCGCGGCCGTTCACCTTGAGAGGTGCATGGCCAGCGCACGGCGTCTCTCCTTCTCGGTCTTGTCGCTGGCTACGTGTTTTCCCGCCGCGTCCTTGACCGTCGCGCGGTCGAAGGGGCGCTGACCGACCGCCAACGCGAGATCCTGCGCGCCGTCGCGGCCGGCCGGACGACGAAGGAGATCGCCTCCGAGTTCGGGATCACACCGGCGAGCGTGAACACGCATATTCGTCGAGCGCGTATGAGCCTCGGCGTGCCGACACGCGCGGCCGCAGCCGCGCGCGTGACCGGTCAGGTGCTCGTCGTGCCCTGGAGACCGAGACGGTCCGCGGCAGCGTCCATGGCGCGGACGACCTCGGCGACGAGATCGTCGAATGGAAGGCCGAGAGCCTCGGCACCCTTCAACATCATGTCGCGGCTGACCGCTCGCGCGAACGCCTTGTCCTTCATCTTCTTTCGCACCGAGGAGGGGTCCACATCGCGGACGGCTTTGGATGGCTTGACCAGCGCGACAGCGGTGACGAATCCGCAGAGCTCATCGACCGCGTAGAGGGTCTTCTCCATCGCGCTCACCCGTGGGATACCGGTATGGTCGCCGTGGCTCTGGATCGCGTGCACGATCGTTCCGGGGACGCCGGCCTGCTCGAGGATCGGTTTTCCGTTCTGCGGATGCCCCTGCGGATCGCGCTCGTAGTCGAAGTCATGTAGGAGGCCGGCGATCGCCCACGATTCCTCGTTCTCACCGCTCCGTCGCGCGAACTGCCGCATCGCCGCTTCGACCGCGAGCCCGTGCTTGCGCAGGCTGTCCGATTTGGTGTGCTCGCAGAGGAGCTCCCAGGCTTCGTCGCGCGTCATCAGGCACCTCCCCACGCGATCGTACGACCCGAGCTGACGCTCGGCTTGTACCCGACGCTCGCCTGCGGCGCGCGTTCTGGTACCGAAGGCGCTAGCGTCGGCAGGTGACCGGATGCGGCTGCCTCGGGGTCGTCGCCACACTCGTCGCGCTCCTTGTGATCTTCATCCGCGGCTCGTTCGACTCTGGCGAGCCGATCGAGCAGGCCGTCGTGCTCGCGGCACTCGCGCTAACCACCCTCGGGTGGCAGCGGGAATGGACCGCGCACAAGCTCATACGCGCGCGCCGCGCGTAGCACGGCAGCTTCGTCCCAGAGGTGACCGGCGAACTGCAGACCGACCGGAAGACCGTCGGGATCGCGCCCGCAGGGAACGGAGATCGCCGGCTGTCCGGTGAGATCGAAGATGCGCGTGATGCGGGTCCACTCGCTCCGACGGCCGGGCTCCTTCGCCTGCTCGATCGTCCAGGCGCGCGTCGGGACAGTCGGCATCGCCAGGACGTCAAGCCCGGCGAGCGCCTCGTCCGCGGCGCCCGCTCGAGCCTCGATCAAGAGCCGGAGCGCGCGCGCGTACGACTCGGCGTCGACGTCGACCGACCGCAGACGGGCCGCGACGAGCGGCCCGTACTCGGCCTCGCGGCCCGGATACGTGCCGATGTGATACGCGCGGGCCTCGACCGCCAGGACCTGGCTCGCCGCCCTCGCGTACTCCGCCGCGCGCGGCCAACTGATCTCGCGGACCTCGGCACCCGCCACGGCGAGCGATTCGATCGCCCAACGCACGACCGCCGCGATGGCCGGATCGCATTCGTCCCACACATGCTCCATCGGCACGCCGATCCGCAGGCCACGCGCGCCGCGCTCAATGCCACCGAGCAGGTCCGGCACCTCGCGATCGGCCGACGCTGGGTCACCGCGATCCTTGCCCGCGATTGCCGTCGTGACGATCGCGACGTCACGCGCGCCGCGCGCGAGCGGGCCCGGGTGATCGAGCGACCACGACAGCGGGATTGCGCCGGCCAGCCCGACGCGCCCGTAGGTGGGCTTGAGACCAACAGAGCCGCAGAGCGAGGCCGGGATGCGGATGCTCCCGCCGGTATCGCTCCCGATCGTCGCGTACGCCTCGGCCATGACGACCGCGACGGCGGAGCCGCCGGACGATCCGCCGGGGATCTTCGTCGTGTCCCACGGATTGCGCACGTCCCCGAAATGCGGATTCACGGAGCTGATGCCGTACGCGAACTCGTGCATGCCCAGCTTGCCGAGAAGTACCGCCCCGGCCTCGCGAAGCTTGCGCACCACGGTCGCGTCGTCCTCGGGAACCCAGTCTTTGAGAATGCGCGATCCTGCCGTTGTGCGGATGCCCTTCGTGGCGAAGAGGTCCTTCACCGCGACCGGGATGCCGTGCAGTGTGCCGCGATAGCGGCCGGCAGCGATCTCGCGCTCGGCCTCGGCGGCCTGTGCTCGCGCGATATCCGCCGTGACCGTGACGAACGCGTTGACCCGCGGCTCGACCGCCGCGATGCGCGCGAGGCAGGCTTCGGTCAGCGCGGTCGATGAGATCCGGCGCTCGCGAAGGAGTGCAGCGGCCTTCTCGAGGTCGAGCGCCGTAGTCTCTTGGATCAGGGGTGGCGGCGCTTCTCCGACACCTGCGCGCTCCGCGTGCGCACCGCGAAGATCGCGCCAAGGATCACGGCGACGACGGCGCCCGCGATAAGCGCCTCGAGCGTGCCGCTGCCCGCGTCCGGAGAGATGCCGAAGAGCTCCTCGATCCAATCCATGACGACCTCCCCTGGTGGTCGCAGCATCATCGCATCTCGCGGCGGCGTGCGCCGGCTAGCCGGGGATCGCCTGGACGACGAGCGTTCCCGAGTTGACCGTGACGGTTGTGACGCGGAGGCCCGCGGGGATGTTCGCGGCGAGCGTGCGCGAGAAGGTGTCGACGATGTCCTGCTTGGTCGAGTCGGGAAGCCCGAAGCCCGCGAACGTAGCGGACTCGATCCTGGCTCCGGCCGTCCCGTTCGTCACGACGGGCGAGGCGACCACGACGATCGGTCCGCTGACGAAGAAGGCGCGGCCGGTTGCGGTCAGGGTCAGGCGTCCGGCGGCGAGTCGGATGCGCGGATCGGTGACGGTGATCCCGCTCACCGTCATCGGTGAGTACGACTGCGCGGCCTGCGTGAGCTCGTCCTCGGTGAGGGTGACGGTGATGCCGCGGTCGCCGCTCGCGGTGGGGGAGGCCGAGGCCGCTGATGGCGTGGCGGCGCGTGGCGGCGTGGGGACGGCGCGCGCGGTCTCGGTCGGACCGAAGCTCCCGAGCGCGGCCATCGTGATCAGGACAAGCGCGAGGATCGCGACCAGGGCTCCGAGGAGGCGCATCGCCTAAACGCTAGAGCCCGAGCGGATCGACGATCCTTCCCTCCTGCTTGACCTCCCAGTGCACGTGCGGCCCGGTCGTCGCGCCGGTCATCCCGATGAGGGCGATGGGCTGCCCGCGCGCAACGTGGTCGCCGCTCGAGACGAGCGCCGCGGAGGTGTGGTAGTAGCAGCTCTCGATGTCGTTCGCGTGCTGCACGCAGACGCGCCGACCGCCGACCTGGACCCATCCGACCGCGTCGACCACCCCGTCGTCGGCGGCGACGATGATCGAACCGACCGGTGCCGCGATGTCGATCCCGGTGTGGTTGCCCTGCAGGAACTGGCTGATCGCGCCGGCGACCGGACGGACGAACCGGCGAGGATCGGAAGCGATGCGAGCGAGCCGCGATCGCGCGGCGGGATCGGCGCGGAGGTCGACGCCCTGAGCGCGCGCGACGCCGCAGCGGTAGAGCTCGAGTTGAGTGCCGTAGTTGCCGGTGCGGCTCACTCCGTCGAACCAGCGACCATCCGGGCTGAAGGAGCGCATGCCCAGCAGATTCGGAAGGGTGGCGATCGCTCGGTCGCCTTCGTCGTCTGGATCCCAGACCCCAAGGCGATCGAACACGTTCCCGCCCGGCACCGTGGCCGAGACCGCGCCGACGAGCAGCCGGCCGTCGGCCGTCCATCCATGGACCGGACCGGCGAACGCGCCCAGCGGAGCGGCGCGATCGGTTCCAGCCGCCTCGCGTAACGCGATGCGGTCGTTCGATCGGACGAGGAGCGTCTGGCCCTTCGGTGCCCACTCGGTGTAGGTGGTGCCCGGCTCGTCGAGCGGCGTCATCTGTCCGGTGCTCGTGTTCCCCACATACCGCTCCGCGCTCCCATCGAGGGAGTAGCGCGTGACCGTGAACCGCGCCCCATCGGCGCTGAAGTACGCGTCGTCGTGGGGATAGCGCGGGGTGAGCTCGGTATCGACGCGCGCCACGGTGTCGACCGCGCCGTCGTGCCAGACGCGGATCTCGTCGTCGTACCAGAAATAGAGACCGTCGCCCTTCCACCGGACCTCCGGATCGGAAGTCTCGATCTTCGCCACCGTCGTGCCGTTCTGGTCCACATAGAGATGGCCGTCCTCGCGCCAGTACGAGAGGTACGTGCCCGAGCCCGACCACTCCGGCCTGCTGCCCTGGCCCAGCTCGCGCATGGCGCCGGTGGCCAAGGTCAGCACCGTCACCCGGAGATCCTCTTCGTAGCCGGAGATGGTCACGGAGGACGGGATGGTGACGATGCGCGAGACCGCGAGGGCGCCCGAGTCAGCGGACCATTTCGCATTCGTGACGTAGTCGATCTGCGGGATCGTCGCGCGGTCGGTGCAGCGGAGCGGGTCGGCCCCGGTCGTCGAGCGAGCCAAGCGGTCGTCCGGGAGGGAGACGTCTTGATCGTCGTTCATTTGCTGTACGCGCGCACACGCGCTCATGGTCATGGCGAGCAGGGCGATAGACACGAAAGCCTTTCCCCTGCTCACGTGATCGATTAAGGCGCTCGACGATCCTCGAGGGAATGGTCATGTGCGTATCGATAAAGGCCGTTACGCCCGCGACGCGCTCATCCGTCGGAGGACCGTCGTCAGGCAACAACGAGCGAGCGGGGCCTAGATCGCGTTCAACGCGCGCGAGTCATCGCGAGAATGAAGATCGCCCCGAGAACGAGGTGTATGAGCAGGCCACCGCCCGCCTGGACTGGAAGAGCACCCACGGCGATCTCGCCCGCGTTCACCACGAGCTCGAGCGCTTGGACGACCACATTGCCGACGAGGATCGCTTGCAGCGGCTCGCCCGTCGCGTTGCGTGCCATCCAGTTGATGACCCCGAGGCCGATGAGCGTCACACCCACGTCGCGGGAAAGGACCACCGCCTCGTTCGGGACGGCAAGACCGAAGCCGGCGAGCATGGTCGAGGGGAAGACGGTCAGCGCTAGGCCGAACACGAACGCGGCGACGGCGCCGATCATGAGCGCGAGCCGTGGACTCACGGCGGCAGATTATGCGCGAGCGCCTCCAGGGATCGCCTGATCGCGGGGCGTCGAACCGGCTGGAACGGTGCCGTGCCCGAGCCCCGGACGGCGATCTCGATCGTGCCGTCCGGGTCCGGCCGAGTGTCAGAGCGCCATCAAGGACATGCATCGAGCCGCAAAAGCCGGCGTCGCTCCGCTACGCTCGCCGGCTCATGCGGCGAGGAGATTCGCGCGTATTACTGATCGCCGCTGTCCTCACGATCGCCACCGGTCTCCTTGACTACCTCACACCCGTGGAGGTCGACTTCACGCCCTTTTACATGGTCCCAGTCGTACTGACCGCCTGGGTCCTCGGTTGGAAAGCCGGGTTGGCATTCGGCGTGGTTGGAGCGGTCACCGAATTTGTCGCTGACGATGTCATGCGTGGTCTGGTCCTCGCCACCGCGCTCTGGAATGGCCTCTCACGGATCGGTGTCTTCTTCGCGCTGGCAGTCGTCACTGATCGATTTCACCTGGAGCGGATCGCGAAGGAATCCGCCCATGACCGCGAGCGCCTTCGCTGGGAGGTGGTCGACGCTGAGCGCAACGCCATCCAGCGAGTGCTGATTCGTGAGTTCCCAAGGCCGCTGCGCGCACTGGACTGGTTTGCTCGGACCTTCGAAGAGGCGCTCGTGCGCCACTCCACAGACGCGATGCGTATTCAGTTCCGAGCGCTTCGCCACCACATTCGGGAAGTGACGTTCCTCGGGACCGATCTAACGGCCCTCGGGCGACTCGACAGCCGGGGCCTTCATCTCGAGCGGAGGCGGGTTGACCTCGGAGAGATCCTGACAGAGGCGGCGGAAGCATCGCCGGCTCGCACCCGCGTGCTCTTAAGCCTGACAAATGAGCCGCTCACGCTCGTCGCTGATGCCGACCGCCTACGACACGCCTTCGCCTGCTTGATCGATCGCTGCTTGGAGCTGTCTCCACACGACGATGTGACCGTCCTGGCTCGGGTCTCCGGGGACGAGGCGGCCGTCGAGGTCAACTGCCGCGCCCGCGAGGTCGAGGACGCCGACGTGGAGCTACCCCGATTTCTTGTCGCAGGGAACGGTGGCCGCCTTGTATTGATCACCCGCGGTGCGACGCGCGGCTCGCTGGTGACGGTCCATCTTCCCCTCGACCGGGACTCGCGCAAACCGGCCGCCCAGGAAAACGCAGCGCGGGACATGCTCGCGGACTGAGCCGGACGAGGTGAGCGCGGAAAACTGCGGTCCCGACCGGATTCGAACCGGCGATCTCGTCCTTGACAGGGACGTATGCTAGGCCGCTGCACCACGGGACCGAGCGTGAAGAAAGCGCATTTTGCGCTCCCCGCTTCTCCATTATGAATAAAAAGAGGCGGCGAGTGCGCTTCCTTTCACTCGCCGCCCCGCCGGTGTGGCCTAACTGATCGCTAACTCGCCGCCAGGAGCCCTTCCCGAAGCCGCCGGTGGCCCGTCCGCATCTCACGCGTGACCTCGTTCGCGATCTGGCTCGTTCGCACAAGCCCGCTGAGCGTCAAATCGAGCCCGATCTCGCGCAGCTCCCCGTAGCCGAGACCGCGGTAGAGCTTGTTCGAAGCCACGTAGCACATCTCGTCATACAAGAGCGGCCACTCCACAGAGCGCCGCGAAAAGCAGAACGAAATGAAATCGATCGCCACCTGGGCGATGCTTTCGTCGGGCACCCCTTCCTTCCCTTCGCCGAATTGGACCGGCGCATCATCGGTAGGTCACCCGCGTTGGACAAGACTCTCTGTCCACGAAGTTCTCCACAGAGTTCTCCACAGGAGTGCACCACGGAATCCACAACCTCATCCACAAGTCGTGACGGTCATCGCGACCTGTGTCCGCTCAAGCGACGACGCTCGTGTACCTCGCGCGCGCTCGCGCGATCGAGCGCGTCTTTGCCGAAGCGAGCGCGAACTGCGTCTAACGCGGCGTTGAGCCGCGCGTGACGGGCCGCATCGAACAACCCGAGCTGCTCACCTTCGCTCAGGCCCGACACCGCCACGCCGATCAAACGGACGGGGCTCGTCCGGCCGCCTTCGCGATCCTCGGCGAGCGCGCCGCGAAGGAGCTGTCGCGCGATGCGATAGATCGTGAGGTCGTCGTTGGTGGCGTCGCCGAGCGTGCGCTGGCGTGTTCGTGTTTCGAATGGCGCGACCCGCAGAGTCATCGTGATCGTGCGGCCGCGGAGGGCGTGCTCGCGGAGGCGCCGGCCGACGCCCTCGGACAAAAGCAAGAGCGTGGATTCGATCTTCGCCGGGTCCAAGGTGTTCTCGTCGAAGGTGTGCGAATGGCCCACCGACTTGGGCACGTGCTCGCTGGCGACGGTGGCGTCGTCGATCCCATTCGCGCGCTCCCAGATCGCGCTCCCGTGGTCGCCGAGCCGCGTTTCGAGGGCTGTGCGGTCGAACCTGGCAAGCTGGCCGATGGTGCGTAGATCCCACCCGGCGAGAACCTCGCGGGTCTTGGGGCCTACGCCCCACAGACGCTCGAGCGGGAGTGGCGCGAGGAACGCGGCCTCACCGCCCGCCGGCACGATGACCAGACCGTCGGGCTTGCGCAGATCCGACCCGACCTTCGCGCAGAGCTTGTTCGTGGCCACCCCGACCGAGACGACGAGCCCGCACGTCGAGCGGACGGCGCGTTTGATCTCTCTGGCCATCTCGACCGCGCCCCCGAAGAGATGCTCCGTGGCGGTCACGTCGAGGAAGGCCTCATCGAGCGAGATCGGCTCGACGAGCGGAGTTCGCTCGGCGAATATCGCCATGACCGCATCGGATGCTTCGACGTAACGATCGAAGTTGCCGGGCACGTAGATGCCGTCGGGGCAAAGCCGTCCAGCGATCGCGAGGGGCATCGCCGACCGGACGCCGAAGGCCCGCGCCTCATAGGAGGCCGCCATCACGACCCCTCGCTCGCTGGGCCCGTCCCCGCCGACGATCACCGGCTTGCCGCGGTACTCGGGATGGTCGCGCTGTTCGACCGATGCGTAGAACGCGTCAAGGTCGCAGTGCAGGATGGCGCGCCCCGCGTTCAATTGATCCGCACGCCGGTGGTCCTCGCATCCGGGGCAAGAAAGCGCACGAGCCGCTCGCCTTCGCCTGCCACGGCGGTCCGATCCCGCGACGCGAGCCGCGCGAAGGGCGCGACCCGCAGCACCGCTTCGGTCTTCGAGGATTCAAGTCCCCAGGTCCCGGCCGCGAAGCCGTCAACGAGGACGACCGCCTCGATGATCCCGTTCTTGGCGTAGATCAGAGGCCGGTGACGGGGAGCGATCACCCGGTCACGGTACTGGTAGCTGATGAGGAGCTCGTCGTAGCGCGGCAGAAAGCGCACCGGCGCTCGGGTGTCGCCGTCGGGGCGAGGTGCGCGCGGAAGATCGAAGAGCGTCCGTCCCTGGTCGTCGCTGAACCGGCGGAGGCTGGGCTCAAGGCGGTCGAGAGTCGGCCGGATGCGGGCCGGGACCTGGCCCGCGAACTTCGCTATGTCGGCAAGGGTCATCGGCCCGAAAGCGGCTACGCACCGCCGCACCAGAAGCTCAAGTGCCTGATCTTCCGACGGTCGGCCGTCGCCGCCGATCCAGTGGCGCGCCGCGACGTAGGGCGCGTCCGTGCCGCCGTAGTCCCAGCGACCGCCCGGTGGCGCGCTCACCAGATCGGCGTGTGCGCTCACGAATCGCCATACCAGCCAGGCGTACCGCTCGTTGAAGACCTGGCCCAACCGGTCGCGAAGATGCGCGATGACCTCTTCCTTCGCGCGAGGCGTTCGCGCGAAGCGGACCGCGAGCGCGGCGACCTTCTCCGGTTCGACCCCTTTGGCGATCTGCAGACGATTCCAAGCGCCGCGCTGCAGGTCCTGAGTGGCGACCGCGTATGGAAAGAAGTCATGGGCCGAGACGAGGTGAAGGGTTCCGCGCATGAGCCGCGCGCGGATCACCCGGTGGCGCTCGATCGCCGACCAGAGCTGCTCGCGCCGGAAATCGGTGATGCGTGACCAGAGCGCGATGTACGGCGACGGCGACCACTGCGCCTGGAGCGCGGCGAGCCGTTCGATCGCGGTGACTACGTCGATCTTGGCTCGCTCGAGCAGAAGCTGCCGCGCGAGCATCGCGCGGTTCAGCTCGCGGAGTGTGAGGGTGGGGACCTTCTCGGTCGCCGCCCGCTTCATCCGCGGACCCCATGGGTCTTGGCTTCGGGCGCGTAGAAGCGCGCGAGCTTCTCGCCTTCCTCAAAGAGCGCGTTGCGGTCCGTCCGCGAGAGCTTCCCAAAGGGCTTGAGCTCGAGGATCGTCTCTTTCGGTCGGACCGCGATCGTCCAGCGGCCGGCGACGAAGCCGTCGACCAGGAAAGTTGGCCAGACCTCGGCCGAGAAGATGACCTGCTTGCGGTAGGGCTCTGGCAGGATGCGAACCCGTTCGGGGGCGGCGTGGCCGAGGATTGCCGCGTCGAACCGCGCGAGAAAGCGCGCAGGAGCGTCGGTGTCGGCGACCGGCCGGGGCGCGCGCGCAAGGTCGAAAAGCTCGCGGCCGCGGTCGTCGGTGAACTCCCGAACATCCTTGATGCGCGCCAGGGCGGCGCGGATGTGAGGGACGCGAACGCTGCTCCACGTCGCGATATCCGCGATCGTGGCCGGACCGAACGCGCCGAGGTGCCGGCGCACCACCAGGTCATATGCCAAATCGGGCTTCGGGTGCTTGCGCAGCTTCGCCGGAGGCGCCACGTGACGCGCCAGCTGGCGATACTCGAAGTGCGCGCCCGCCGACTCCCAGATCAGTCCGCTGATCGCGACAGACGCCCAGAGGAACCAGTTCCGAAGGCGCCCGTCCTTGGCCGCGCTTGGCGGCACGTGGCTCTTGATGTAGTCGGCGATCTCGACCCGCGTGCGCGGCGTCTTGGCCGCGAACGTCATGACGCTCCGGTGCACCCTCTCGAGATCGGCGAGCACCGGCCCACCCGATGGGCGCCAGGCCCCGAACCGCCCGTCCATCGTCGCGAGCGAGTACTCCGGATATTCGCGCGCGCTCACGATGTGCAGCGTCGCTCGCATGAGGGTCGCTTTCACGAGTTCGCCTCGATCGATCGGTCGCGTTAGCCAATCGCGTTCGAAGCCAGCCAGACGCGACCATAGCGCGACATATGGCGACGGTGCCCACTGCCCCTGCAGGCAGGCGAGCCGCTCGACCGCGTCGACGACGCCGATCCTCGCGCGCTTCAGCAGCATCTGACGCGCGAGCAGAGCGCGGTTCAGCTCACGGAGAGTGAGCGTGGGGATGCGTGGGGGCATCGATCGATGAGGCTATGACAGCCGGCGAATCACTCCGATGACCTTGCCCTGGATCTGCACGTCGCGCGCGAAGATGGGTGACATCGTGCCGTTCGCTGGCTGCAGCCGGACACGGTCTTTTTCCTTGTAGAAGCGCTTCAGGGTCGCCACGTTGTCCTCGAGGAGCGCGACGATGATGTCCCCATCGCGCGCGGTGTTCTGTTCCTGCACGACGACGAAGTCGCCGTCGTCGATGTGGTCCTCGATCATCGACTTCCCTCGGACGCGCAGGACGAACGTCTCGCGTCCGCGGCTCGCGGTGAGGTCGGAGGGGAGGGCCATCGTCTCGGAACGGTCCTCGTAGGCGTGGATCGGCTGGCCTGCGGCGATCTCGCCGACGACCGGCGCCTGCACCATTCGCGCGCCCGACATTCCGGGCAGGCTGAGCGCTCGCGAGCGGGTGGCCTCCTTGTTGAGGCGGCCTTCCTTCTCGAGCTTGGTGAGGTGGTGGTGCACCGCAGACGTCGACGCCAGCCCCACCGCCTCCGCGATCTCACGGACGCTCGGCGGGTAACCGCGCTCGGCGACCGTCTCGCGGATGAAGGCCAGGATGCGCTCCGCACGCTGCTGGTCTTGCTTTGTCACGCTGGAGTGACAGCGTAACCGAACGGATGTTCAGTTGTCAAGCCGGCCCCTATCCTCGGCCCCGTGCCGCTCGACCCGGCGATCGTCCGGGACAACCTTCTCGATTACGCCGCCCGGACGTTCTGGGCGCTCGTCATCGTCATCGCAGCCTTGCTCATCGCGCGTGCGGTCCGGATCGGCACGATGCGCTCACTCGTACGCAAGCGCGCGAACGCGAACGTCACGATTCTCCTCGGCAACCTCGCGCAGCTCGGCATCATCCTCTTCGCGGCGCTCGGGATCGTCGCGATCTACACGCGGGACGCGTTCGGGTGGATCCTCACGTCGCTCAGCGTCGTCGGGCTCGTGATCGGGCTATCGCTTCAGGACATCCTTAAGAATTTCTTTGCGGGCATCTGGGTCCTGGTCGAGCGTCCGTTCCGCATCGGAGATGAGATCGAGGTCGCCGGGTACTCGGGTAGCGTCGAGGAGATCGGGTTCCGCACCACGCAGCTTCGGACGAGCGATGGTCGTGAGGTCATCGTGCCGAACGGCACCTTCATGACGACAGCGGTCGTGAACCTCACACGCTTTCCGACGCGGCGGGTCGGGGCATGGCTCACGCTTCCCGCCGCCGATGCCGTCACCGGCGAGGACCTGCGAGCCGCACTCGCAAAGGCGGAGGGCATTGCCCCCGAGCCGCCTCCGCAGCTCGAGCTGCGTAGCGTTCAGGATGACAAGGCGCAGTACCTCGTGAGCTTCTGGGCCGCGGATCGCGATGCCGCGCTCGCCCGCGCGCTCACCGCGCTTCGGGCACGTTTCCCGCAGGGAGAGGTGCATGGTGGCTAGAGGCATTCGCCCGCCGAAGGACGTCGCGGAAGTCGTAGGCCTGATCCGTCGCCTCCCCACCTACATCCGGCTGGTCTGGGCGCTGCTGCGCGACTCGCGCGTCCCCGGGCAGCAGAAGCTGATCCTCGCGGGGATCGGCGCGTACCTGGTCCTGCCCCTCGATCTCATCCCCGACTTCGTCCCGGTCCTGGGACAGCTCGACGACCTCGCGGTCGTGCTCCTTGGACTTGACCTCTTCATTCGGAGCGCCCCGCAGGACATCGTGGACGAGCATCTGGCGAAGATCGCGCAGGACAAGGATCAGCTTCGGCGCGACATCGCGACCGCCGAGCGGCTCCTCGGAGACCGCTTGGACGAGGTCCGCGATACTGTGAGCAGGATCCGCACTCGCGATCGAAAGAAGGGGGACTCATGAGCGACCGTGACTCCGGCCCGGGTTTCCTCGGCGTCGTCGAGGCGCTGCTCGCGATCGTCGGCGCGCTCACGGTGATGGGCGTTCTGGCCGTCGCGGCATCGGTTCTGGCGTGGGAGATGGAGCTGCGGCGCAGCGAGCAGGAGACATCGCTCGACGAGGCCTCCACCTCCTCCTAACCGTCCCAGTAGCGAATGCGCGTCATCCTCAAGACGGAAGTCCGCGGGCTCGGCCGTCCCGGCGAAGTGAAGGACGTGGCCGACGGGTACGCCCGCAACTACCTGCTGCCGAAGGGCCTGGCCATCGAGGCGACCGGCGGCGAGCTCAAGCACCTCGCCCAGGAGCGCGAATCCGCGAAGACCAAGCGCGACCGCGCGCACGGCGACGCGGAGGATCTCGCGAGGCGGCTCCACGAGGTGACGCTCGTGTTCAAGCTCAAAGCCGGCGGGCAGGGGAAGACGTTCGGGAGCGTCACCACGAAGGAGATCGCCGACGCGCTGACGAAGGAAGTCAAGATCGAGATCGACAAGACGAAGGTCGTGCTGCACGAGCCACTCAAGACGCTCGGTGTCCACACGGTCGAAGTGCGACTCCTGCCCGACGTGCGCGCGAGCGTGACCGTCGCGATCGAGCCAAGTTAGCGGTAGGGCGTCTGGGGTCGCGCGACCAGGCTCCGGCTCCGTCGGCTGGCGTAGAGCGCCGCGGCGAGCGACACGAGGGCAAGCCACGCGAGGAGCGCGCCACGCTCCTTCCGGAGGAGGCGCGACGATTCGCGCGCGACCTGGCCCGCGTGCTTCGTGCCTCACCGCGACCACGTGCGGCGTAGCAACCGGAGCGCGCCTAGGCGCCCTCGCGCGTCTCGCCGAGATCGCGGAAACGTGTGAGCTCGGACTGGAAGTGCAGGTCGAAGTCGCCGGTCGGGCCGTTGCGGTGCTTGGCGAGCTTGAGCCGCACGACGCCTTCCTCGCGGTCCTTGCGGTCCTTTTGCCAGAGGAACATCACGAGGTCCGCGTCGGCCTCGAGCGCGCCACTCTCTCGAAGATCTGAAAGCATCGGCTCGGTACCGCGCTGCTCGATCTGCCGCGAGAGCTGTGAGAGCGCGATGACCGGCACCTCGAGCTCGCGCGCGATCGCCTTCAGCGCGCGGCTAATGCGGGCCACCTCGAGCACCCGGCTCTCGTCGTCCTCGGCCCCCTCGATCAGCTGGAGGTAATCGATGACCACGAGATCGAGGCCGCGCTCGGCCTGGAGCCGCCGCGACTTCGCGAGAACGTCGGTGACGGTGAGGCGGCTCGACTCCTCGATGAAGATCGGCGCCTGCTGCAGCTCGCTCGACGCGGCAGAGATGGCCGTGAACTCCTGATCCGAGAGGCGTCCACGGCGCAGGCGGTTCCCGTCGATCTCCGCGCGCATCGACACGAGGCGCTGCACCACCTGCAGCTCGCTCATCTCCATCGAGAAGACCGCGCAGGTCTTGTGCTGCACAACCGCGGCGTGCTCGACGACGTTGAGCGCGAGGCTCGTCTTTCCGAGTCCCGGGCGGCCCGCGATGAGGATGAGGTCGGAGCTCTGGAGGCCGCCGGTCTTCTTGTCGAGCGACTCAAGCCCCGTCCCAATCCCGAGCCGAAGATCGCCACGGGCATCGATCTGCTCGGCGTAGCGGCGGAGGGCGATCTCGAGCGGGACGATGTCGCGATGGAGCGTCGACTCGCTGACGGTGAAGAGCAGCTCCTGCGCGTCGGCAACGGCCGCCGCGCTGTCCTCGCGCGTGAGGGCGAGGCGCGCGATCTCGTTCGCGGCGCCGATGAGACGACGCAGGAGCGCGGTGCGCTCGACGATCGTCGCGTAGGTCTCGGCGTGCGCGACCGTCGGCACGTTCTGGATGAGACCGACGAGGAACTGCGGGCCGCCGACCGCGTCGAGCTCGTCTTTGGCCAAAAGCTCGGCCTGCACGCTCGCGAAGCCGACCTGCTCGCTCCGCTCGGCGACGCGCGCGATCGCCGCGAGGACGAGGCGATGCTGTTCTCGCGAGAGGTCGGGCGGCGTGAGCCGGCCGCGCGCGACCTCGTTGTAGATCGCGCCGTCCATGAGCATCGCGCCCAGGAGCGAGGCTTCGGCCTCGGGTTTCTCGGGCGGCGGCTTGACGCCGCGCTCGACCGCTAGCGTCATGCCGGCGGGCCGCCGTCGTCGGTGGCCTTCGAGAAGAACCGCGCCTGCTCGCTCTCGAAGAGCAGCTGGAACGGACCGGTGGGGCCGTTGCGGTTCTTCGCGACACTGCCGTTGATGAGGCGCGGCGCGCCCGCGGGTGTCTCCTCGCGGTCGCGCCACAGCATCACGACGACGTCCGCATCCTGCTCGAGCGCACCTGATTCGCGAAGGGTCGACAACTTTGGCTCCGCTCCCGCGTCGCCGGCCGCGCGCGACAGCTGTGAGAGCCCGACCACGACGACCTTCAGCTCGCGAGCGAGCGACTTGAGGTTGCGGGTGATCGTGGCGATCTCCTGGACGCGGTTCTCTTCGTCGCCGCCGGCGCGAACGAGCTGGAGGTAGTCGACGACGATCACCTCGATCTTCTCGTGGCTGATCGCGCGCCGCGCCTTCGTGCGCAGCTCCATGATCGAGATGCCCGGCGTGTCGTCGATGAGGATCGGGACGCCGTGCAGCGCGGCCGCCGCGTCGGTGTCGATGATGTTCCCGGTCCGCAGCGCGAGCAGGTCCATGCGCGAGTTCAGCGCGAGGAAGCGCGAGACGATCTGTTTCGCGTCCATCTCGAGCGAGAAGAGCAATACCGGCCGTCCGCGCCGCGCGATGCTGAAGCTCATCCCAAGCGCGAGGCTCGTCTTGCCGACCGACGGCCGCGCCGCGAGGACGACGAGGTCGCCGGTGGTGAAGCCCTCGGTGTAGTAATCGATCTCGCGGAAACCCGAGGGAATGCCGCTGACCTCGAACGGCCGCTCCATGCGCTCGGTCAGGTGCTCGTAGTTCGACTGCAGCGACGCAGTGATGTGCCGCAGCTGCGCGTTGGCGGACTCGTCGCGCAGCGCGAAGAGCCGCTGCTCGGCGCGGTCGAGCGCGAGCGCGATGTCGGTGGGTTCGTCGTAGGCGTCGGCGGCGATCGCGGTGGCCGCGCCGAGTAGCCGTCGCAGGATGGCTCGGTCGCGCACCACTCGCGCGTAGCGCTCGATCTCGACGGCGGTGGGTACCGCGTCCGCGAGCGCGTGCAAGTACGCCTGGCCGCCTGCGCGGTCGAGCTCCTCGCGCCGCGAAAGCTCGACCTGGATGGTGAGCGGATCGATTCGCTCACGGCGTTCGAGGAGGGCCTGCGCCGCGTCGTAGATCCGCTGGTTGCGAGGGATGTAGAAGTCGTCGACGCGCAGGAGGTCGGCCACCTTGAAGATGGCATCGCGATCGATGAGGAGGCTTCCGAGCACCTGCTGCTCGGCGCCTTCGTCGAACGGGACCTGTTTGCCCCCGGCGGCGCCGGTACGAGTCTCGAGGGTCACGCCGGATAGTCTAGAACAGACGTTCTATACAGCGGAAGATCCTCCGTCGCACGCCAATTGCGGCGGAAGCCCTCCGCGGCAGCGAACCGTAGCCCCGCTGATGCGCAGCGCCTACCGGCTTTGTCCACTATCTCCTCCACCAGTTCATCCACAGCACTGTTGAAAAGGAGCGGCCACTCATTGCGTGTCCTGGTCACCGGCGGCGCGGGGTTCTTTGGCAGCCACGTAGTCGACGCGCTCGTCGCGCGTGGCGACGACGTGCTCGTCGTCGACGATCTCTCCACCGGCGACCGGGCGAACCTCGACAAGCGCGCCGATTTGCGCATCAGCGATGTCTCTGACTCGGCCGCGCTCGCGAAGGCGCTCCGCGGCGAGCGCGTCGATGCCGTCGTGCACTGTGCCGCAAAGACGAAGGTCGTCGAGTCGATGGAGAAGGAGGCGCTCTACCGGCGCGTGATCGTCGACGGGACCCGCAACGTCCTCGACGCTTCCAAGACTCTCGCCGCGCGCGTGTTCGTGAACATCTCGACCGGCGGGGCGATCTACGGCGAGACGCCCGAGTGCGCGGTGGAGACGGCCCCGACGGCCGCGGAGTCGAACTACGGCCGCTTCAAGGCCGAGGCCGAGAAGCTGGTCGGCGCGAGCGATCTCCCGGCCATCACCCTCCGCCTCGCCAACATCTACGGCGCGCGGCAGCGCGCGAGTCTCGAGGGTGGCGTCGTCGCGATCTTCATTGGCTGCTGGAAGCGGGGCGAGCCGATCACGGTGTTCGGCGACGGCGCCTACGAGCGCGACTACGTCTACGTCGCGGACGTCGTGGAGGCCGTGCTCGCGGCGCTCGGTGGCAAGCACCGCGGGATCTACAACATCGGAACCGGCGTCGCGACGAGCGTCAACGAGCTCGTGACCGCGCTCACTGCGGTGCTCGGCCCGCCGGCCGGCGTTCGTCGCGCCCCGCCGCGTGCTGGGGAGGTACTCCGCGGCTGCGTGGATCCTTCGAAAGCCGCCCGGGACCGCCTCTGGCGTTCCCGCACCAAGCTCGCCGAAGGGTTGCGGCTCACGGCGGCGGCGGAGGGCGCCCTGGCCCCTTCTGCTTGACCGCCCGGCATAGGATTCCGCCGGGGGAGCGCGCGTATGGCGTTGACGCTGACCGACAAGAGCATGACCTGCCGTGAGTGCGGGAACACGTTCGTGTGGACCGCCGGCGAGCAGGAGTTCTACGCCCAGAAAGGCTTGCTCCACGAACCGCAGCGCTGCCCGGACTGCCGCCGCCGCGCCAAGGCCGAGCGCGCGGCCGCGAGAGCGCAGAGCATGCACGACATCGTCTGCAGCAACTGCGGCCGCCCAGGGCAGGTGCCCTTCGCGCCGCGGACCGATCGACCCGTGTACTGCTCCGAATGCTTCGAGACGCGCCGCACCGCGACGGCACAGTCGGCTTCCTCGAACTAACCGACCGGCCCTCTTCCTGCACCTCGAACGATCGTGAGACGGTTCTTCCTCGGCTTCATCCTCGGCGCCGCCTCGATCGTCGCCGTCCTCGTCGGCATCGGCCACTTCCTGGACGTCGCCGATCCGCTCACCAAGGCCGATGCCATCGTCGCGATCTCCGGCGACACCGGCGCGCGCGCCGCCACGGCCATCGCGCTTTGGAAACAGGGATACGCGCCGCTGCTCATCTTCTCGGGCGGATCGCAGGATCCCGAGTCGGTCGCTTCAGCCGAGCTCATGAAGCGCACCGCGGTCGCGGCCGGCGTGCCGCCGAACGCGATCGCGGTGGAAGGCTCGTCCGCGACGACCGAGGAGAACGCGGCCCGCGTCGCGGAGCTCATGAACGCGCGCGGGCTCAGCACGGCGATCCTCGTCACGAGTCCCTATCACCAGCGCCGCGCGGCGATCCTCTTCGAGCGCGAGTTCGAGCGCCGCGGTGGGCTCGAGTTCCGCAATCACCCTGCGGCCGATCCGGAGTGGGATGAGAACCTCTGGTGGACGCGCGATCCGTCACGCACACTCACTCTCATCGAGCTGGCGAAGCTCGGAGCTCTGGTCGCGGGGCAGCGCGCCGGTTAGCATCCGACTACGTGCCGGTGACGGCCATCGTCGGGGCTCAATGGGGCGACGAAGGCAAAGGCAAGATCACGGACCTCCTGGCGCAGGAGGCGGACCTGGTCATCCGGTTCCAGGGCGGCAACAACGCCGGACACACCGTCGTCAACCAGCACGGCACCTTCAAGCTCCACCTCGTGCCGAGCGGCATTTTCAATCCGAACGCGCTCTGCGTGCTCGGCCCGGGGACCGTCGTCGACCTCGCGTTCCTCTGCAAGGAGCTCGAGCAGCTCGAGCGAAGCGGCATCTCGACGGCGAACCTCCGCGTGTCCGACCGCGCGCATCTCCTCCTGCCGTGGCACGTCGCGCTCGATCGTCTCGACGAGCGGGAGCGGGGCCGCAAGATGCTCGGCACCACCGGGATGGGGGTCGGGCCGGCGTACTCGGACAAGGTCGGGCGACATGGGATCCAGGTCTACGAGGTGAAAGACGAACGCCGATTTCGCGAGCGCGTGAAGCGCGAGCTCGAGACCAAGAACGCCATCCTCGAGCGCTTCGGCGACGCGCCTCTCGACGCCCGCGCGGTCGCCGACGGCGTACTCGCCGCCGCCGCGACGCTTGGCGACCGAGTCGTCGACACGCTCCCGCTCGTCGAGGCCGCGCTCGCGCGGGACTCGCGCATCCTGCTCGAGGGGCAGCTCGGCGCGATGCGCGATCTCGACTGGGGCATCTATCCGTACGTGACGAGCTCCAACCCGCTCGCCGGCGGTGCGTCGGTCGGGGCAGGGATCCCACCGCGACGGATCACGCGCGTCATCGGCGTGGTGAAGGCGTACTCGACGGCGGTCGGCGAGGGGCCGTTCCCGACGGAGCTGCACGGGGAGGAGGCGACCGCCCTTCGCGAGCGCGCCCACGAGTACGGGGCGACCACCGGTCGCCCGCGGCGCGTCGGCTGGTTCGACGCCGTCGCCGCGCGCCACGCCCACCGCCTCAACTCGTTCACAGAGCTCGCGGTGACCAAGCTCGACGTGCTCGACGTCTACGAACGGATCTCGTTCTGCGGCAGCTACGAGCTCGATGGCAACCGCACCTGCGACATGCCGACCACCAACGCTCTCGAGCGTGTGCGTCCCTGCTACGAAACGCTCCCCGGCTGGAACACGCCGATCACCGGGATCGCCGAGCGGCGCGCGCTCCCCGAGAACGCCCGGAACTATCTGTCCCGGATCGAGCAGACCGTCGGCGCGCCGATCGGAATGGTCGGCGTGGGACCCGAGCGGACCGCGACCCTCCTCTAGTATCCGAGCCAGGTGAGCCTCATCGACATCGCCTTTCCATACCGGAACAAGAAGTCGTTCGGCGCGGCTTCGTTCGCCCTGATCTTCCTGGTCCTGCTCGTCGAGGTGGAGGCGCTCATCTTCGTCGCCCTGGCGATCGTCGCCCACCAGGTCCAGCTCTGGTGGGATCTGCAACCGGTGATCCTGCCCGGCGCGTGCCTCATCAGCCTCTCTTCGGCGATCGTCTTCTGGTGGCGCGCCCGCTCCTGGAGCAGGGAGCGCGTCGAAATGCTGAACGCGTGGGCGGGGGGCGGTACGACTTTCGGGCAGCAGCTCGCGCAGAAGCGCCAGCAATAGCCACCTCTCACCCGAACGGGTGAGATTTCGCGATCTCCCTCTTTTTGGTGACGGCAGAGGAGCCTCCCCGATCGATAGTCCCCGTGAGTGACCGATCGATCGGTCCGGGAGGAATACGACGAAATGGTTGTCCGGCCTCTGCTGGTGGTTCTCGTAGCGCTCAACATCTTCGTTTGGGGCGGTCTCTTCGCGTTCGAAAGCATGATCGGGGTGACGGGCTCGGTGTCGTCCGCGGCGAAGATCACGCACAACAGCTCGGTGCTGACGAGCTCGCGCTAAGCACGCGCTTTCCGCTCCCCCGGTGGCGGCCCTCCGACGCGGGAGGGCCGCCGCCTTTCGTCACGAAATAGAAAGGAGGACGACCGTGAGGACGCTTGGCTCGATCTGCGCGACGGCGTTCGCGGTCGCGCTCTTCGCGACATGCATCGGCGTGGTCGCGATCCGATCGCTGGGTATGGGAACAGCGGTCGTCGCAGGCGGTTCGATGGAGCCCACGATCTCCGACGGTTCCCTTGTGATCATCGAGCCGGTCGCGCCATCGTTCATCGCGCGCGGCGACATCATCGCCTTCGACCAGAGCGGGCGCACGACCACGCGCCGCGTCATCGCGGTCGATGCCGCGAACGTCACGGAGCCGATGTTCACGACCAAGGCCGACGCGAACGCCGTCCCCGATCCGGAGCCGGTCCACTTTCCGGGCAGCGTCGCGCTCTATCGGGCCGCGATCCCGCTGCTCGGATACCTCATCGCGTACGTGCAGGCGAACTGGATGCTCGCGCTGCTCCTGATCGCAGGCGCCGTGCTCCTCGCCTGCGCGACAACGCCGGTGCTGGCCGGCGCGCGACCCTCCGTGAGGATCGGTCCGCGCAAGCTGGCGTTCGCGACCGTGGCCATCGACTCCGAGGATCTTTGGACGAACCACATCGGTTGGCTCCGCAAGGCGACCTTCTAATACACTTGCCCGGGTGAGGGCGGCGGATTGAGCGGGGAGGGCAAGTTCGCCAAGGAAGGTCTCACCTTCGACGACGTCCTCCTCATCCCGGCCCGCAGCGATGTCCTTCCGACCCAAGTCTCGACGCGCACCCGTCTCACCAACGAGCTGCTCCTCGATCTCCCGATCCTCTCTGCCGCGATGGACACGGTGACCGACGCCCGTTTGGCGATCGCCCTCGGAAAGCTCGGTGGGCTCGGCGTGGTGCACCGCAATTTCCCGCTCGCGGAGCAGGTCGAGGAGGTCCGTCGCGTCAAAGCGGCCGGCGTCGTGGTCGGGGCCGCGGTCGGCGTCTCGGGCGACGCTGACGAGCGCGCTGCGGCACTCGTCGCGGCCGGCGTGGACGTGATCGTCGTCGACACGGCGCACGGGCACTCGGCGGCGGTCGTGCGCATGGTCGAGAAGGTGAAGGCGCGGCATCGCGTGCAGGTGATCGCCGGCAACGTCGCCACCTCCGAGGGCACCGAGGAGCTGATCGCGGCGGGCGCCGACTGCGTGAAGGTCGGTATGGGCCCTGGTGCGATCTGCACGACGCGCATCGTCGCCGGCGCCGGCATGCCGCAGATCACGGCGATCTTCGATTGCGCCGAGGCGGCGGACCGGCACGGGCTTCCGGTCTGCGCGGACGGCGGCATCCAGCACTCCGGTGACATCGCCAAGGCGATCGGCGCCGGCGCATCGACGGTCATGGTCGGAGGCCTTCTCGCGGGCGTCGAGGAGGCGCCCGGCGACGTTGTCGAGACCGGCGACGGACGGTTCAAGTCCTACCGCGGCATGGGCTCACTTGGTGCGATGGAAGGGCGCCGCTCCCGCGATCGCTACGGGCAGGCGGACGTCGGCGAATTCAGCAAGCTCGTCCCCGAAGGAGTTGAAGGTCGCGTGCGCGCGCTTGGGCCGCTCGACGGCGTCGTGCATCAGCTGGCCGGGGGACTGCGCGCGGGTATGGGGTATGTCGGCGCCGCGACGATCGACGAATTGCGGACCAAGGCCCGCTTCGTGCGCATCTCGGGCGCGGGACTGCGCGAGTCGCATCCGCACGACGTCCGCATCACCGCCGAAGCGCCGAATTATCGGGTCCGCGCCTAAGTCATGAACCGGCCGCAGGTCGCCCGCCCCGAGACCGGGGTGGGCACCGGCCCGTCCTCCCGCGCGATGATCGCGATCCTCGACTTCGGTTCGCAGTACACGCAGCTCATCGCGCGTCGCGTTCGCGAGTCGCGCGTGTACTGCGAGATCTTCCCGCACGACGTTACGCGCGCGGAGCTCGATGCGCGCGGCGTGACGGGCGTGATCCTGTCGGGCGGTCCGGCATCGGTGTACGAGCCGGGCGCCCCCACGATGGATCCGGCCATCCTCGATGGAACGCTCCCGGTGCTCGGTGTCTGCTACGGGATGCAGCTCATGGCGCACGTGCTGGGCGGCGACGTCGTGGCGGAGGGCAAGCGTGAGTACGGGCCGGCGACACTCGAGATCGGCGAACACGGCGGAATCTTCGAGGGCCTGGGCAAGGCGGAGCGCGCCTGGATGAGTCATGGCGACACGGTGCGCACGCCACCGGCCGGCTTCACGACGCTCGCGCGCACGCCGACCGTGCCGGTCGCGGCGATGAGCGACGGGCGCTCGAGGTACGCGGTGCAGTTCCATCCGGAGGTCGCACACACGCCACACGGCGCCGAGATCCTGCGCAACTTCCTCTACCGCGTGTGCGGCGCGACGGGAGACTGGACGCCGGCGGCGTTCGCCCTGGAGGCTGTCGCCGAGCTGCGGGCGCGGATCGGGGATCGCCACGCCATCTGCGCGCTCTCCGGCGGGGTCGACTCCGCGGTGGCCGCAACGCTCGTCGCGCGCGCGATCGGCGACCGCCTCACCTGCGTGTTCGTCGACACCGGTCTTTTGCGCGCGAACGAGGCCGAGGAGGTCGTCGCGACGTTCGGCCCGCGCCTACGGCTCATCCACGTCGCTGCCGCGGACCGCTTCCTCGGAAAGCTGGCCGGCGTGGAGGATCCGGAGCGCAAGCGCGCGATCATCGGCGAGGAATTCGTCCGCTGCTTCGAGCAGCAGGCGTCACGCGTCGGCGAGGTCGATCTTCTCGTGCAGGGGACCATCTACCCCGACGTCATCGAGTCGCGGTCACGCGAGTCGAAGACCAGCGCGCGCATCAAGACGCACCACAACGTCGGCGGCCTGCCCGAGGTGATGTCGCTCGAGGTCGTCGAGCCACTGCGCCGTCTCTTCAAGGACGAGGTCCGTCGCGTGGGCGCGGAGCTCGGGATCCCCGAGGACATCCTCTGGCGCCATCCGTTCCCGGGCCCGGGCCTCGCGGTGCGGGTGGTCGGCGCCATCGACCGCGAGCGACTCGACACGCTGCGCTGGGCGGACGCGATCTTCATCGAGGAGCTGCGCGCGGCCGATCTGTATCGAAGCGTCGCGCAGGCGTTCGCCGTGCTCACGCCGGTGCGCAGCGTGGGCGTGCAGGGCGATTACCGGACCTACGGATCGCTCGTCGCGCTGCGCGCGGTCACGACCGAGGACTTCATGACCGCGGATTGGGCGCGACTCCCGTACGACCTCCTCGAGCGCGTATCCGCGCGCATCGTGAACGAGGTGCCTGGTGTGAACCGCGTGGTGTACGACGTGTCGTCCAAGCCGCCAGCGACGATCGAGTGGGAGTAGGAGTAGGAGGATGAGCATCCTTCGGGGCGAGAAGGTCCATCAGAAGATCTGGGAACAGCGCAAACAGCGCAGCCCAGGCCGCTCGGCCGGCGCGCCCGGCCTCAACTGTCTCGTGCTCGGCGGTGGCGGGCGAGAGTACGCGATCTGCTGGCGCCTGGCGAACTGCAGCAGCGTGTCGACGATCGACGTACTGCCCGGCAACGCCGGGCTCGGGCTGTTCACGCGCGTGATCGATCGGCGGCCCGACGACGTGGCGTGGCTCGAGCAACACGTGGTCGCCTCGCATATCGACCTCGCGATCGTGGGTCCCGACGAGCTCATCGCCGCGGGCATCGGCGACGTGCTTCGGCGTTCGGGCATCGCCGTGATCGGCGCGTCGCGCGAGGCGTCGAAGATCGAATGGTCCAAGTCGTTCGCGAAGGAGCTCATGGACGAGGCGGGCGTCCCGACCGCGAAATGGGAGTCGTTCCCGGACGCCGCCGCCGCGCGCGAGGCGCTCACCCGCTGGGACGCGCCCGTGGTCGTGAAGGCCGACGGGCTCGCCCTCGGCAAAGGCGTGACCGTCGCGGCGACGCGTGACGCCGCGGTCGAGGCCCTCGCTTCGCCGCCGGCCAACAGCGGACGGGTGCTGCTCGAGGAAGTCCTGAAAGGTGACGAGGCCTCGCTGCAGGCCCTCGTCGATGGCGAGACGGTCGTGGCGCTCCCGCCGGCGCGCGACCACAAGCGCGTCGGCGATGGCGACACGGGAGCGAACACCGGAGGCATGGGGGCGTTCTCTCCGACCGCCGTGCTGCCCGACGACCAGGCGCAGGCGGTGGCGGACGCGGTGATCGCGCCCGTCGCGAAGGTCCTCGCACGGCGTGGCACGCCGTACCGCGGCATCCTCTACGCCGGGCTCATGAAGACCCAGGGCGGCTGGCGGGTCCTCGAATACAACGCACGCTTCGGCGATCCCGAGGCCGAGGTCACGCTGCCGCGGATCGAGGGCGACTTCGCCAGGCTCATGAAGGCGCTCGGCGATGGTCGGCTCGCGCAGTACGTCGCCGAGAACCCGATGCGCTTCAGCCGGCGCGCGTTCGTCGACGTCGTCCTCTGCGCGGAGAACTACCCGGCGACGCCGAAGATCGGGATGCGCATCGAAGGCCTCGACCGCTTGCCCGAGGGCGTATTCGCCTTCCATGGGGGAACGAAGCGTGATGCGGCGGGCAACGTGACGGTAAGTGGCGGTCGCGTAATACACGTCGTCGCGAGCGGCGAGACCATCGCGCAAGCACGCGAGCTCGCCTACGTCGCCGCGGAGCGCGTCGCATACCAGGGCAAGTTCTATCGTTCCGACATCGCCGGACAGGAGGTGGCGGTCGCATGAGCTTGCGGGTGGCGATCGTCATGGGCTCCGCGTCCGACGAGCCGACGATGCGCGTCGCTTCGGAAACGCTCCTGGGTCTCGGCATCGAGAGCGAGATGCGCGTCCTTTCGGCGCACCGCACGCCGGAGGCCCTTCGCGAGTGGGTCCAGACGCTCGAGCCGCGCGGAGTGCGCATCGTCATCTGCGGCGCAGGCGGTGCTGCCCACCTCGCGGGCGCGGTCGCGGCACTGACGACCCTTCCGGTGATCGGAGTCCCGCTCGCTGCCCCGAATGCGATCGGCGGGGGCCTCGACGCGCTCCTCTCCACCGTTCAGATGCCGCGCGGCGTGCCCGTCGCAACGGTCGCGGTCGGCGAGGCTGGTGCGGCGAACGCCGGCATCCTGGCGGCTGAGATCCTCGCGACAGCGGACGAGGAGCTTGCCGCACGGCTGCGCACGATGCGCGAAGGCATGGCCGCGAAGGTACTCGCGCGATGACGATCACCAATCGCTTCGACGCCGTCTCGCCGCTCGATTCGCGCTTCTACGGGGGCGATCAGGGTCTCTACAAGGCGCTCCACCCGTACCTCTCCGCCTCGGCCGCGACCAAATACCAGGCGCGGGTCGAGGGGGCGCTCGCGCTCGCGCTCTCCGATGTCGGCGTGTGCGACAAGGCGATCGCGAACGCCATCGCGAGCGCGGCGGACAGCATCACCGCGCAGGAGGTCGCGGAGGAGGAGACCCGCACCCGTCACGACGTCCGCGCCCTCGTCAACGTCATCCGCGCCCAGGTGCCCGACGAGGCCAAGCGCTTCGTGCATCTTGGCGCGACGAGCTCGGACATCGTCGACACCGCGAACGCCCTTCGCTACCGCGAATGCATCGACCGGGTCCTCGTACCGACGATCGCGGCCCTGATCGCGCGCTGTATCTCGATCGCCGAGGCGGAGGCGGACACGACGCAAATCGGCCGCACGCACGGCCGCCACGCCGAGCCCGTCACCTTCGGCTTCGCCGTCGCCGAGTACGTCGCGCGACTCGGCGACCGGCTCGAGCAGCTGCGCCTCGCCGCCCGGCGCCTTCCGGGCAAGCTCTCGGGGGCCGTCGGCGCGTACAACGCCTTGGGTCTGCTCTCGACGGACCCGCGCGCTCTCGAGCGCCGATTCCTGTCGAGCCTCGGCCTGCACGCCGCGCCGGTGTCGACGCAGATCGTCCCGCCGGAGGGCTGGACCGATCTCGCGCACGCGTGCATCAGCGCGCTCGGGGTTATGGCGAACCTCGCCGACGACATGCGCCAGCTCCAGCGGAGCGAGATCGGCGAGGTCGCGGAGTCGTTCGCCACCGATCAGGTCGGCTCGTCGACGATGCCGCACAAGCGCAACCCGGTCTCATTCGAGAACGTGAAGTCGATCTGGAAGGTGATCGCGCCGCGCATGCTCACAACTTATATGGACCAGATCAGCGAGCACCAGCGCGATCTCACGAACTCGGCATCGCAGCGCTTCCTCGGCGAGATACTCGCCGCGACCACGTACGCCGCCGGCCGCCTCGCGAGCTCGCTCGACGGGATGAGGGTCGATCGTGAGCGTCTCAAGGCGAACCTCGCGAGCTCGCGCGGGGCGATCGCCGCCGAGCCCCTCTATGTCCTGCTCGCGAAGTACGGCCATCCCGACGGGCACGAGGCGGTGCGGCGACTCACGCTCGAGGCTGAGCGCGGAAGCCGCACGCTGCTCGAGGTGGCAACGCTCGACACGGACCTGCGCGAATACCTCAAGAAGTTCACGCCGGACGAGCGACGGATCCTCGAGCGGCCTGAGGAGTACCGCGGGCTTGCCGCCGAGGTGGCGCGCGAGGTCGCGTCCACCTGGCGCGAGCGCCTCAAGGGAGTCCTGCCTGAATGAGCGTGCTTCTCGAGTCGCGGGTCAGCGGCGCGAACCTCTACCGGCGCGGGAAGGTCCGCGACGTGTACGAGGCCGGCGGCGACAAGCTCGTCATCGTCGCGAGCGATCGCCTTTCCGCGTTCGATGTCGTGCTTCCCACGCCGATCCCCGACAAGGGCAAAGTCCTCACAAAGCTCTCGAGCTTCTGGTTCGGGAAGACCGAGAAGATCGTCCCCAACCACGTCATCACGACGGACCTGCGGCGCTTTCCGAAGGCGTTTCGCGAGGTGCGCTCACTCGCCGGCCGTGCCGTGCTCGTGAAGCACTGCGAGCGGATCAACATCGAGTGCGTGGCACGCGGGTACATCTCGGGTTCCGCGTGGACCGAGTACAAGGCGCTCGGTACCGTCGCCGGCGAAACGCTCCCTAGGGCCCTCCTCGAATCGGAGCAGCTCCCCGAGCCGATCTTCACGCCCGCGACCAAGGCGGAGAGCGGACACGACCAGAACATCACGCGCGCGCAGCTCGCCGGCCTGATCGGCACCGACCTCGCCCGCGACCTCGAGCGCTTGACGCTCGAGCTGTACCGCTTCGCGCACGACTACGCCGCGAGCAAAGGCCTCATCCTCGCGGACACGAAATTCGAGTTCGGTTTCCACGACGGCAAGCTCATCGTCATCGATGAGATCCTCACCCCCGACTCCTCGCGGTACTGGGACGCCCAGGTCTATCGCCCCGGGGTCTCGCCCGCGTCCTTCGACAAGCAGTACGTGCGCGACTTTCTAGTGCAGAGCGGCTGGAACAAGGAGCCGCCGGCACCGCCGCTGCCGCCCGAAGTCGTCCGCGGCACGAGCGAGCGCTATCGCGAGTGTTACCGGCGGCTCGTGGGAAAGGCGCTCGGCTAGCCGAGAATATGACGGGCGATACTCGAGAGGATAGCGTGTGTTACACAACTTCCAATAGACTTGTGTATACTGGGCTGAGTGAAGCGACTCCAGATCCTCATAGAAGAAGAGCTCGATGCGGATGTCGAGCGAGAGGCGTCTAAAACGCGACGTTCGAAGGGCGCTGTCGTCCGCGAGGCCATCCGCCGCTACGTGAAGCGGCTGCCACCGCTCGAGAAGGATCCACTCTGGAAGATGGTCGGCGCCGACTCGTATCCTCCGGTCGCACCCAAGGACATCGATAAGGTCGTGTACAAGCTCTGATCTTCGTTGACACGTCGTTTTGGGCAGCGTTGAGGAACAGGCGCGACGATCTCCACTCCCGGGCGACCGACGTGCTTCGGAGCCATGCGGGCGAGGAGCTCGCTACCACGAATCACGTTCGCGGCGAGACCTGGACTTTCCTCCGCAATCGAGTGGGCCATCCTGCAGCACGAAACTTCGTTGAGAGCCTCGCTCGGTCGCCGCGGACTCGCGTTTTGTTCGTGACGGAGGAACTCGAGGACGTGGCGGTTCGCTGGCTCTTCCGCCACGACGAGCGCCCATACTCCTTCGTGGATGCGACAAGTTTCGCCGTGATGCGTGAACTCGGGATCGACAAGGTAATGACGTTTGACAGTGACTTCGAAGCCGCCGGCTATCGGGTCCTCTCCTCGTGAACAGATTCGTCGCCCGCGTCCTGGTGCGACCCAAGGGCGAGCTGCGCGATCCTGAGGGCGAGGCCGTCCTCGCGGCGCTGCGCTCGCTCGGCCACGATGTCGCCGAGGTACGTACCGGCAAGGAGGTCCTCGTGACTTTTTCGGCGTCCGACGAAGGCGCCGCGCGCCTGGCAGCGGAGCGGATGGGGGATCAGCTCTTGGCGAATCCGGTGATCGAGGACTACGAAGTCAGTATCGAGTCCACTACGGAGAGCCGAGTCGAAGCTCAGTGAGCTCGCGGTCGCTGAAGACATTCGGGCAGACCGGCTCGCTTCCCGCGCTGGCTTGGCAGCGAATGGTGGGATACATGAGACCGACGAGAGAGAATCCCGTCGGCTGCGGGTCGGACCAGTGACCGCCGCTCGTGCCCGCTCCGTAGCAGCACCAGATGTGGCCGAGCTCGTGGAGCGTCGTCGACATGAGGTCGGGGATGGTGAGACGGCGATTACCGTCGATGGTGTGGACTGTGATGGTGCGTGAGGTGACCTTGCCGCCTCGGGTGTGCTGCGTGAGCGCGGACGTGCCGTTCGTGCCGGCGAGCTCCACGTCGATGTCGCCCTCGTTTCGCAGGAAAAGCTGCCCCCGCCCCTGTGTCGCCGTCGCCCATGCGGCGGGCAGCGCACCCGCGAGGGAGTCGCGAAGCGCGGGAAGGCGCGCCTTCTCTTGCGCATCCGCGGTATCGCCCATGACGAGGTGGACGCTGAGGTACCGAGCCGAGATCAGTGGTGGGATCGTCGGACCCGCGCGCAGGAGTCCACCGCAGGCTGTTGCGGTCGCCACGACGAGGACGAAGACCCATCTCATAGAGAGAGCGGGACGGTAACCCATGCCTCAGAGATTGATGCATGCTCAACATGTGAAGCGGTTACAGATCCTGATCGAGGACGACCTCTATGCCGTGCTTGAGCGAATCTCGAAGCGGACCGGCCGCTCCAAGACCGCGCTCGTTAATGACCTCATACGGAAAGAAATCCGCGCGCGCCCTTCTCTTGAGGAGGACCCGCTATTCGGGCTGGCGGGCTATGTTTCGTTCCCACCCGCCGACATCGACGCGACCCTCTACGGAGCCATCGAGCGGCGGCGTCACAGCCGTGGACGCGGATCACGCGTGAAGCCGGATCGGCGGCGATGAGCCGCGTCGCCATCCTCCGCTATCCGGGGACATGGAGCGAGCGCGACTTCGCTCATGCGCTGTCGCTCGTCGAAGGCGCCCAGAGCGAGATCCTCTGGCACGAGGACGCCGATCTCCACGGCTTCGACGTCGCGATCGTTCCCGGCGGGTTCAGCTATGGCGACTACCTGCGCGCGGGCGCGATCGCCAAGCTGTCGCCCGCGACGAAAGAGCTGCGTCGGTTCGCGGCGGAGGGGGGCGCGATCCTCGGGAGCTGCAACGGCTTCCAGATCCTCTGCGAGGCGGGTCTCCTCCCCGGCGCGCTCATCCGCAACCGCGATCTCGAGTACCGCTCCGATTGGGTGCACGTTCGCGTCGAGAGCGACCGCACGCCCTTCACGCAGGGATCGCTCGGCGCGGTGCTGCGCATGCCGATCGGCAACGGTGAAGGCTGCTGGGTCGCGGAC
>VBDX01000141.1:0-5981 GCA_005881885.1 Chloroflexota bacterium | reverse complement strand
ACGAAAGTGCGGCACGGCACGGCTCCTGCCTTATATAGATAGGTATGGACCTCTTCGAGAGGCAGTCGCAGCTACAGAGCCTTTTCCAGACCTCGCCTGTGGACGCCGCGTATCTGGCGGGTTCCACCACCGGACGCAAGATCGCCGGAACCTATAACGACCTCGATATCGCGCTTCTCCTGCTGCAGCGTGTGAAGGCGAACGAGTTCTTCGGTTACCAGGTGTACTTCCTCAGCGAGCTTTCGAAGGCGCTCGACACGTCGGCCCTCGACGTCGTCATCTTGAACCAGGCCTCGCTCCTCCAGCGCTGGCAGGTCATCCGGACCTGGGGTCTCCTCTACCAGCGCGATCAGAAGCGGCGTGTCGAGTACGAGGCGCGCGCGGCGATGGAGTACCTCGAGTTCAAGAAGTACGACGAGGTCCAGTCGAAGGCTCTCGCCGAGCGCACGCGAGGCGATCGCTTCGCGATCGACGCCGCCTACGTGCGCGCGCGTCTGGGGCGTCTTCGTGAGTACACGACGCTCCTCAAGGACCTTCAGCCGATCGAGCACGCCAAGTTCAAGGCCGACCCCAAGCTTTACGGACTCGCGCAGTGGTATCTGCAGCAGGCCGTCGAGCTGCTCTTTGGGACCGCGGCCTACCTCGTGATGGCGCTCGCGCTCCCGAAGCCCGAGGCTTACCACGACATTCTTGACGCCCTCGCGGGTCACGAGGTGATCGAGCGAGAGCTCGCGTACCGCCTCGAGCACCTCGCCAATCTCAGGAATCTGCTCGCCTACGACCGCGAGCAGACCGACATCGATGACGTGTACGGGCAGATCCAGACCCGCGTCGCCGATCTTGCCGCCTTCGCCGAGCAGGTCGAGCGCTTCATCGGCACCGGCGACCTCTCCTAAGTCCGCTAGACTTTCCATCGATGCCGTCGCGCGGAGCGATCTCCAGGTCGTGAGCGCGTCCCCGCCGCTGGGGACGATGAAAACGGCGCAGCCTAACCACACAGCAAGGGGGGCGATGCCCCCCTCGGACCCCCCTTCAGAGGTCGGTCTCACACCCGAGGAGGTTGCTCGCGTGCGCGAGCTTTTGGGTCGCGACCCCAACGCGCTCGAGTGGGCGATGTTCGGGGCAATGTGGAGCGAGCACTGCGCCTACAAGCATTCGAAGAAGCTCCTGCGCACGCTCCCGACGAAAGGCGGCGCCGTCGCGCTCGGCCCGGGCGAGAACGCGGGCGCGGTCGATCTCGGCGGTGGACTGCTCTGCGTCTTCAAGGTCGAAAGCCACAACCACCCCTCCGCGATCGAGCCGTACCAGGGCGCGGCGACCGGCGTGGGCGGCATTCTGCGCGACGTTTTCGCGATGGGCGCGCGCCCGACCGCTGTGTTGAACGCGCTCTTTTTCGGACCGCCGCAAGACCTGGCCGTGCGGCGGACGATCGGCGGCGTTACCGGCGGCATTTCCTTCTACGGCAACTGTGTCGGCATCCCGGACGTGGCCGGGCACATTTCCTTCGAGCCCTGCTACGCGGAGAACCCGCTGGTGAATGCGATGTGCGTGGGAATCGCGCGCGCGAGCGAGATCCGCAAGGCCAGCGGGGCACGACCCGGGAGCGCGGTGTACCTCGTCGGGAGTGACACCGGCCGTGACGGGATCGCCGGCGCGTCGCTCCTCGCCTCGTTCGAGCTCGGTGGCGGTGAGGACGCCAAGCGCCCATCGGTTCAGGTCGGGAATCCGTTCCTTGAGAAGCTCCTGCTGGAGGCGACGCTCGAGCTCGTCGCGGCCGACGCCATCGAGGCGATACAGGATCTTGGCGCTGCGGGGCTGACGTGCGCGTCGAGCGAGGTCGCCGCGAAGAGCGGCGTGGGGATGCGCATCGATGTGACGCTCATCCCTCGCCGCGCTCGCGGCATGACGCCATACGAGGTGATGCTCTCGGAGTCACAGGAACGAATGCTTGTCGTGGCACGCCCCGGTCGCGAGCGCGATGTGGAGCGGACTTTCTCTCGCTGGGAGCTGCATGGCGCGAGGATCGGCGACGTGACGGCCGACATGCTCCTCGAGATCCGTGAAGGCGATGAGCTCGTCGCGTCGCTTCCGCCGCGCGCGCTAGCCGATGATGCACCTGAGTACGACATCTCCGATCTTGCTGCGGCGAATCGCCGAGGATCGGACGGGGAGTCTGTCGGCGCAGTGGGAGCCCGCGACCCTAACGGGTCGCGGGAGGGACCCGCGAGCACGACAGGCTCGCCGTCCGAGCCGCACCCGCCACCGGCCGCGGCCGCGAGCGCCGCGCCCACGACGGCCAAGATCGGGCTTGAGCTGCTCGAGCTCCTCGCATCTCCGGCGGTCGCGTCGCGACGGCTCATCTATCGCACCTACGATCAGATGGTCGGCACGGACACGGTCGTCGGGCCGGGCGCCGATGCAGCGGTCATGCGGATCAAAGGGCGCGCCGACGGTATCGCGCTCGCGATCGACGCGCAGCCGCGGCTCGCGGCCTTGGATCCATTCGTCGGGGCGGCGGCGGCGGTCGCGGAAGCGACGCGGAATCTCGTCTGCATGGGCGCGACGCCGCTCGCGATCACCGACTGTTTGAACCTGGGCAACCCCGACCGGCCAAAGGGCGCGTACCAGCTCGAGCGCACGGTCGCAGGCGTTCGCGCGGCGTGCGAGGCGCTCGGGGTGCCGGTGGTCTCGGGCAACGTGTCGCTCTACAACGCGACGCGCGGCGTCGACATCTGGCCGACTGCGGTCATCGGAGCGGTCGGGCATATCGCCGACGTGACCAAGCACATCCAGCCGACCAGCGGACGCCCCGGCGACATCGTCCTTCTCGTGGGGAATGCGAATGTCTCGATCGGCGCGTCGACGTACGGCGCGCAGCATGACCGGCACGAAGGCCCTGTGGCGATCGATCTCGCGCTCGAGTCGCGTCTTCAGCGTCTGGTGCTCGAAGCGCACGAGCGTGGCGCTATCCGCGCGGCGCACGATCGCGACGCGGGCGGCCTTGGCGTGGCCCTCGCCGAGATCGCCATCCGCGACGGGATAGGGATGAAGGTGACGCTTCCGGCGATCCGCGGCATCGACAAGCGTGTCGCGCTCTTCGGCGAAGCGCCTTCCGGCATCGTCCTCGTGATCGACCCCGCGCGCGAACCGGAGGTGCGGACGCTCGCGCGCGAGCACGGTGTGCCGGTCTGGACGCTCGGTGCGGTTGGGGGCGACCTGCTCGAGGTCGTCCCGGTCCTGGGGATGCCGGTCGCCTCCCTCGCTCGCGCGCACGCCGACGGCCTGGGGCGCGCGCTGGGCAGGACCGCCTGATGGACGAAAGGCGCATGACCTCGCAGGAAGTCAGCGAAGCCGTAACGCGCGAGCGCGGCCGGCTCATGGGGGCGATCCGCGCGCTGGGCGACCGCGCGTCCACGGTACGAGTCACGGACGAGGGCTGGACGGCGAAGGATGTCCTCGCGCACTGCATCCACTGGGTTGGGCAGATCGCCTGGGGGATGGGCGCGCGAATGGAGCAGCCGGCATGGGTCGCCGGCGTCGAGGGCCGGCCGAGCGCAGATGACTGGAACGCCCGTGTCGTCGAGCACTACCGCCTGGCCTCGCTCGAGCAGGTCATCAAAGACTTCGATCGCGCCGCCGACGCCCTCGCGCAGGAGACCCGCGCCCGCAGCGACGAGCAGATCAACGCGACAGATGCGATCCCCTGGGGCGGGAACCGCCCGCTCTGGCAGCAGATCGGCGCGGAGACGTTCGACCACTGGCCGGAGCACACCGCCGCCATCGAGCAGGCTGCGGCGAGGGACCGGTAGATGTGCGGCATCGTCGGCGTCTGGAATCCGGCGACCGCGGATCCGACGGAAGCCGCGCGGCTCGTTTTCTTCTCGCTCTATGCGCTCCAGCACCGCGGCCAGGAATCCGCGGGGATCGCGGCGACCGACGGCAGCGACCTGCGACTGGTGCGCCGTATGGGCCTCGTCGGTCAGGTCTTCGGCGAGCCCGACCTCGGCCTGCTCGGCGGCCGCGCGGCGATCGGCCACACGCGCTACTCGACGACCGGCAGCTCGCGCATCCAGAACGCGCAGCCCATGGTCGTCAGCGCCGACGCGTTGGGCGAGCTCGCGATAGGCCACAACGGCAATTGCATCAACGCGCGCGATCTCCGCGACGAGCTTTCGCGCGAGGGCGTGCGCTTTGCGACCTCGAGCGACACCGAGGTGGTCGCGCAGGTCGTCGCGAAGGAGCGCGGTGCCACGTGGGACGAGCGGCTTACGCGCGCGCTGCCGAAGCTGCGCGGCGCGTGGTCGCTCGTGATCCTCACGCCCTCCGCCCTCTACGCGATCCGCGATCCGCTCGGCGTGCGTCCGCTGTGCCTCGGTCGCAAGGCCGCCGCGTGGCTCGTGGCGAGCGAGACGTGCGCGCTCGAAACCGTCGGCGCGACTTTCGTCCGCGACGTCGCGCCCGGCGAGGTCCTGCGGATCGATGACCGCGGACCGGTCCCGATCGCGGACTTCGCTGCCGACCGGCGCGGGCTATGCGTGTTCGAGCACGTGTACCTCGCCTCGGCCGCGAGCGACCTGGGCGGCGTCTCGGTGTACGCGACGCGCGAGCGGATGGGCGAGACGCTGGCCGACGAGCATCCGGCCGACGCGGACGTCGTCATTCCCGTCCCGGACAGCGCGATACCCGCGGCGGTCGGGTACGCGCGGCGGAGCGGCATCCCCTTCCGCGAAGGTCTCATCAAGAACCGCTACATCGGGCGGACGTTCATCCAGCCCTCACCGGAGCTGCGCCAGCAAGGCGTAGCGCTCAAGTACAACGCGCTCCGCGACGTGCTTGAGGGCAAGCGTGTGGTCGTTGTCGACGATTCGATCGTGCGCGGATCGACGAGCGGACCGATCGTCGAGCTTCTGCGCGGGCACGGCGCGAAGGAAGTGCACCTGCGCATCTGCTCGCCGCCGCTCCGCCACCAGTGCTTCTTCGGCGTCGACATGGCACGCCGCGACGAGCTGATCGCGTCGCAGCTCGACGTCGACAGCATCCGGCGCCACGTCGGCGCAGACTCGCTCGGGTATCTCTCCCTCGAGGGGATGGTGCGCGCGACGGGCGGCACCGTGGGCGAGCTCTGCACGGCGTGCTTCACCGGCGACTACCTCGTGCCGGTGCAGCTCGAGCTCGCGAAGGACTCGCTCGAGTCGGAGAGGGTGCGGGCGTGAGCCTCACCTATAAGGGCGCCGGCGTTGACATCGGACGCGCCGAGGACGCGCTCGGCCGTGTCCGCGAGCGCATCGCGCGCACCAAGCGGCCCGAGGTCATCGGCGACGTCGGTCAGTTCGGCGGCCTCTTCGCCTCGCCGGGATCGGACATGACGCTCGTCGCGACGACCGACGGCGTCGGGACGAAGCTCGAGCTCGCGCGGCTACTCGATCGGCACGAGGTCGTCGGCGCGGACCTGGTGCACCACTGCGTGAACGACGCACTTGCGATGGGGGCCGAACCGCTCTTCTTCCTCGACTACTTCGCGACCGCCGAGATCGATCCTGCGGTGTTCTCGCGCGTCGTCGGCGGGATGGCCGATGCTTGCGCGCGCTGCGGCGCGGCGCTGCTCGGCGGCGAGACCGCCGAGATGCCCGGGATGTACGCCCCGGGCACGTACGATCTCGCCGGGTTCCTGGTCGGAGCCGTCCCGCGCGACAAGGTGCTCGGCCCCGAACGCGTGCGCGAGGGCGACGCGCTCATCGGGATCCCTTCGACCGGGTTGCATACCAACGGCTACTCGCTCGCGCGCGAGATCTGCGCTCGCGTGGCCGCGTCCCAGGGCGGATCGCTGACGGACGTGCTCACGTCCGAGCGGTCCGAGCTCGGTGGCCACTCGCTCGGCGAAGCGCTCCTCGCGATCCACCGCCCCTACCTGCGCGAGTTCCGCGCGCTGCGCGACGCGGCACCCATCCGCGCAATCGCGCACCTCACCGGCGGCGGGTGGG
>VBDX01000203.1 GCA_005881885.1 Chloroflexota bacterium | reverse complement strand
TACGCGGCGCGCAGTTCGCGCGTACTGGCGATGAGGTAGATCGAGAGCGTGACGTCTTCACGTCGGCATCTGCGTATCGCCGGAGAGGATCGGAGAAGGCTTAAAGCCTTTGACGACCAGCCAGACGCCCAGCGAAAGCTCCCAGAGCGCGATCGGAATCGCAGTGAGCACCGCCGGAGAGGAAGTCCTGTCGATGAGACCGAACAGCACGGCGATGTCGGCAACGACGAGCAGTGGCACTCCAATGAGTCCGATCACCGGTAGAACTCGCGGCACCAGGCGCGACTGGAAGAGCAGTGAGCCCAGCAATAGCGCGTTCACGGCCGGCATGAGGCTCTGTCCGACGAGGAACATGCGGTCATACATGGCGACCAGTGCGCGGCCGATGACCAACGCCTCTGCTCCGGCTCCGGCCTGCCGCAGGGTCACGACCGACAGAAGGCACGCGACGCCGGCGAAGATGGTGCTGGCTTCCAGGACTCGGGAGCCGACGAGGCCCAGCGCGCGAGCTTCGCTCTGTTTCTTGAGCACGGGGAACAGCGCGACGGCCGTGCCGATGCCAGCGAGAGCCACGATGATCTCGAGGATCCCGCCGAACAGGACGCCGGTGTCCGGGCCAGGGCCGACGATGAAGTTCAGATCGCGCGCCGGAGCGTAGAGAGCGAGGGTCGGGATCGAGACAAAGGTGAGCAGGTAGAACGCGCCCGCCACGAGCGAGTTCTTTCTCCGTAGATTCAACCTGGAACTAGCCGGCGGGTGCCCATTGGTGGCCGGTTTCGCGGCCGTTGGTTTCGTAGCGATCAACTCGGACATGGTCATCATTCGAATTCCTTTCGTGAGTTGCTGAGTCGGCGCGAGATCAGGCGACACCTGTCAGCGACTCGTCCTGTGAAGCGCGCCTTTTCGCGAGCTGAGCGAGGCCGGATGAGCTGAATCCCTTGGCGATCAACCACACCCCGACGAACGCTTCCCACAAGCCGCCGGGAATCGAGGAAGCCAGACCCAGACCGGATCCCATCACTTCGGACAGCATCCCCACGAAGAGGATCGCGTAGCCAATGAGGCCCCAGCCGGCCACCAGCGGTGGAAGCAGCTTTGCGCGGTAGAGCGTGTAGCAAAGCAGCAAACCGGAGACTCCAAGGGTGATCATCCCGATGTCGTAGGCGTAGACCTGCCCCTGTGCGAACAGACCGCTCACGGTCTGAAGGAACGAAGCGTCAGTGACCGCTGCCTTAACGAATGCGCCGGCCAGCGGGATCTGAAGGAGTACGAAAAGGACCATGACGGCAATAAAGACAGCGTCAACGATCCTCGAAGCCAGGTAGCCGAGGGCGATGCGTTCGTGGTATCGCCTCAAGATCGGGAACATCAAGACACCGTGTGCGGCGTCGCCGGCGACGGCCATCAACCACAGGATCGCGCCGAATGCCAACAGCACGCTGCTCGCGGCAACCGCGGGCAGGTTGGCCGACGCGCCCGTCGCGCCAAGAATGGACTGGAAGAGTCCGCTCCCGACAAGGCCCACCACAAACCCCGCGAGGTACACGGCTCCGACGATCTTCGCTGTCGTTCGGAATGTCTTGACTCCGACGAGCTCCGTCTGAGAACTCGTGAGGCGCTTTGGTCTCTCAATAGCGACGCTACGGTCGATCTGATCGATGGCCATGGAACTCCCCCCTGCTGCGTCAGCGTCGGTGCCTTGGCACCATTCCCTGGTCGTTTAGAATTTACGATACGGTCCGGTTCGTATTTGTCAATGCATCGCGCGGCATGTTCACTGCGAATTGCGGCACTCGCGAGTGACCAGGCGGACGTGCGTGAAGGCGCAGCCACGCACGCGACAACGATGAGACATCGACCTTAGGCCGTTCGCACTTGAGGCCTTACAGTTAGGTTCGCTCAGAGCAGATCAGTAGGTCGCCGCGCTAAAGGGTGCAGACCCAGCAGCGGCCACGCAGGTCACGGAACTCCAGGCTGAAGAGCTGCGTCTGCGGCTACTGCCTGCAACGATTATGATACGGACCGATTCGTATTTGTCAAACACAGATCCGCATCTGGCCCATGATGTGCATGTTGCAACCACACATACGTGGCGGCCGTTACGTATTGATGAAAGCACGTCACGTACCACGCACCTCGTTCGCGTCGAGCGAGACCAAGCGAAGGGAAAATGAATGGCGACAGCGCTAGCCGTCTCGCGCCGAGCAGAGCAAGTGGCCGCTGCGCCGGGCCGTCCGCGCAGTGACCAGGCCCATCAAGCGGTCCTCAAAGCAACGCGCGAATTACTTCTCAGGCACCCATCCGATGAAGTGCGCATAGAGCACATTGCGGCCCGCGCAGGCGTCGGCAAGGCGACGATCTACCGCCATTGGCCGACGCGCGACGCTTTGGTCCAGGAGCTCCTGCTGAATCTGGCGGGTCCGCACATAGAGATTCCAGACAAGGGCAGTACCCGGGAAGAGATGCGCGCGGCCGTGCTCAATCCGATCCGAGCTCTGACGAAGACGGACTTCGGGCCGGTGCTCCTCGCAGTGCTGACGCAGGTCGCGAGCAATCCCCGGCTCGCCGAGCAGTTCCGCGCCACGGTAGTTCGGGCCCGACGCAACACGATCGCCGAGGTCATCAAGCGCGGCATCCTCCGCGGTGACCTCCGAGCCGACGCCGACGCAGATGTCGCGACAGAACTCCTGGCTGGGCCGGTGTATTTCCGCTTCATCTTCGGCGGTGCCCTCAATCGCGACTTCGCCGACCGCGTCGTCGACACAGTCCTTGAGGGCTTCGCGCGGAAGAAGGGCGTTAGGCCGCGGCGCTAGGCCCCCTGTAGGTGAACGCATTGAGGCTCACCTAGCGGTCGCATTCTG
>VBDX01000028.1 GCA_005881885.1 Chloroflexota bacterium | reverse complement strand
GCCGGACAGCACCCGCTCTTCCCGACACCCGAAGGCTGAAGCAAGGAGACGCACATGAGGGTGGTCCACGGCTGCGACCCGAGCATGGTCGCCCCTGTCAAGCGAGCTGACCGGGTGCTGGGTTCTGGGTGCATCGATCTTGTCGACAACCGATGACGGACTGGCCACGTGAGCAGGGGGTTACGCTCTTCGCCGACCAGGAGGGGAGAAAAGACATCATGCGAAAACTTGTGACTTTCATAGCGGCGATCTCGCTCGCAGTGGCGATGCTGGCAACGCAAGCGGTTCCCGCCAACGCCGTGTCGGTGGTGGGCAGGATCAACGGCGGGGGCACGGCGATCATGACGGACCTGCCCGCGGGGATGGGGGTCAGCTCCTTCGGATTCGAGGCCACGCTCTTCGCGGACGGCTCGGCGCGGGGGCACTTCGACTGCGTTGACCACGTGGGCGACGTGCCAGGCTACCCGGGGAACATCTTCGGCGATATCACGGGTTGGTCCGCGAATCCGACGACCGGCGCACTGACCTTGCGGATCACCGACGGGAAGCTCGTCAGCTTCCCGTCCGGCCTGGTCGCTCGGGAGTTGTCGTTCACGGTGACGATTCAAACCTTCGGCGGCGCAGGGGTGGGCCACTGGACCCTGGATTTTCCCGGTATCACAAGCCCGTTTAACGGTGGGCCGATATGCCAAGAGCTCCTGACCAGCGGGCAGATCACGGTTCGCTGGGACTAGGTCGCGCACGAGCGAAGACCTCTTTGCGATCCATCTGCGTCAACGAAACCCCTGACGAGACGGTCGTCGGGGGTTTCTGTTTGTCGACGACCGAGGGGTGAGTACTCGTCGCTCGACGCCGCAGAACGAGCGATCTAGAGCTTGAGCCGGTATTCGCGCAATAGGCGCTGGCTGCCCACGCTTGGGACCGGTTCGCGGCCGCGGTACGCAGCGAGGAATCTGACAGGAGCCGCGGTCGGAACCCGCGCCGGGCGAGAGATCAGCCAGCGCGTTCGTTGTGTCGGCTTGCGCTCTGGAGAGGCGCAGAATCGCCGATTGGTCGGTGCGCAGCGATTGCGCAGACTCGAGCCAACTGAGCGCGCGACTCACAAGACAAAGGAGGCGCCGATGAGGGTCCACGACTGCAACTGGAAGATGCTTGAGGAATATCTCGGCCACGATGACCGCATCGTGCTGCCGATCGGATCCACGGAACAGCATGGCTACCTTTCCGTGGGGACCGATGCGATCCTTGCCGAACGCGTCGCTGTCGAGGCCGCCGAGCCGCTCGGCGTACCGGTGTTGCCGGCCCTCCCGTTCGGCATCACTCCGTACTTCGCCGCTTTCCCCGGTAGTCCGTCCCTGCGGACCATCACGTACGTCGCCGTCATTCGCGATCTGCTCGATTCGCTTTTTGGTCAGGGTTTCCGACGCATCGCCGTGATCAACGGTCATGGCGGGAACACGCCGGCCTCGGGCGTGCTTCGCGAATGGCTGACGGAGCCACGAAAGGCGCGGGTGCAGGTGCTGTTCCATGACTGGTGGAACGCTCCGCGCGTCTGGGCCGTCGTGCAGCGTTACGAAAAGGAGTCGTCGCATGGGTCCTGGATGGAGAACTTCCCGTGGACGCGGATCACTGGCGTCGCGATGCCCAGCGGCGTCAAGCCGCCGATCCCGCAAAATCGCATCCGACAAGCGCCCCCCGACGAGCTGCGCCGGTTGACGGTCGACGGAGTCTTCGGCGGCTCCTATCAGCGACCGGAGGAAGAGATCCTCGAGGTCTGGCGTACCGGTGTGGCCGAAGTTCGCGACCTGATCGAGAACGGCTGGTCCCCGAGTGCCTGAGCTCAGCGGGAAAGTCGCGCTGGTCACAGGAACGGCTCACGGGATCGGCACGGCGATCGCGGATGGACTGGAGCAGGACGGTGCGACGGTCCATCGCGTCGACCGCGACACCGCCGACCTCGCGGATCCGGGTCAGGTCGCGCGACTGGTCGAACACATCGGTCCCATCGACGTGCTCGTCAACAACGCCGGCGGCGTCGCCGGACAGGTCGGGCGACCGCTCGACGAGATCAGCGACGACGATTGGCGTGCCATCGTGGACGCGAACCTCACGAGCACGTTCCTCTGCACACGGGCCGTTATCCCCGCGATGAAGGCGGCCCGCGCCGGGAGGATCGTGAACATCTCGTCCGGCGCGGGACGGAGCGTCAGCCTGACCGGGATCCAGGCGTACGCGAGCGCCAAGGCTGGACAGATCGGCTTCACGCGGCAGATGGCCCACGAGCTCGGACCCTTCGGTATCACCGTGAACTGCATCGCGCCCGGCTTCGTGCGGTCCAATCCGACGACCGAACGGCAGTGGCAAAGCTACGGCGAGGAAGGTCAGCGGCGCCTGATCGAAGGGATCGCGCTGCGCCGTCTCGGACGTCCCGAAGATATCGCAAACGGCGTGCGTTTCTTCGTCTCCTCGAGGGCCTCGTGGATCACGGGACAGGTGCTCTCGATCGACGGCGGCCGTTCACTGTTCTGACCCGTCACCGGTAGCTTTCCCAGAACCGTGCCCACGCCTCGAGGCCCTCGTGGAGGCGGTGCACGCGGAAGAATTCGTTCGGCGAGTGGAAGTCCTCGTCCGCGGTCGAGAACGAGAAGAACACCGTGTCGATCCCGAGCAGTCGTTTGAAGAGCGCGCTCACCGGTAACGTCGAGCCCATGCGGACGCGAAGCGGCTTCTTTCGGTAGACCTCCTCGAGCACGCGCTCCGCGGTCCGCAGGCCTGGATGGTCGGTCGGGATGCGGTACGGCGACGCCTCATGCCGCTCGCCGCCGATGGAAAGGGTGACGCCGGTGGGCAGGTGCGTTTCGAGGTGCCGCACCACGAGCGCGCGCATCTTGCCCGGACGCTGCTCCGGCACGAGACGGCAGCTGACCTTCGCGTGTGCTTCGTTCGGCGTGACGGTCTGGCTGCCCGGCCCCTGGTACCCGCCCCACATGCCGTTCACTTCCAGCGTCGGACGTACCCACTGACGCTCCAACGTGTTGTAGCCGGGCTCGCCGACCGGCGCGGGCGCGCCCACCTCCGCGAGGAATCGCGTTTCGTCGAAGGGTAGCGCCGCGATCGCGCGCCGCTCCTCATCCGGCAGCGGGACCACGTCGTCGTAGAAGCCGTCGATCGCGACGCGCCCCTCCGGCGAGTGCAGGCTCGCGACCAGCTCGGCCAGCGCGTGCAGCGCGTTCGGGACCGAGCCGCCGTAGCGGCCCGAATGCAGATTCTTGCTCGCGCCGCGAACGCTGAATTCCAGCGCGCACACGCCACGGCTACCGATCGTGATCGAGGGCTCGTCGCTGCGCCACATCGCGCCGTCCGCGGATAGCACGAAGTCCGCCCGTAGCAGCTGCGCGTTCGCGGCGATGACCGGCTCCAGGTTCCGACTGCCGATCTCCTCTTCGCCTTCGAAGATGAACTTCATGTTGAGCGGCAGCGCGCCGCGCGTGGCGAAGAAGGCCTGCGCGACCTTGAGCGGGATCAGCATCGGTCCCTTGTTGTCGGACACGCCGCGCGCGTACAGGCGGCCATCGCGCACCTCCGGCGCGAAGGGCTCGCTCCGCCACTTGTCGATGGGGTCGGGCGGCTGCACGTCGTAGTGCCCGTACACGAGGAGCGTCGGCGCGCCCGGAACGCCGAGCCACTCGCCATAGACGACCGGGTGTCCCGGGGTCGGCAGATCACGGACGACGATCGGGCCGGCCTGCCGCAGCTGCGTACCGACCCACGCCGCCGCGCGCGCGATGTCACCGCGACGCTGCGGGTCGCTGCTCACGCTCGGGATGCGCGCGAACTCGATCAGCTCCTGCAGGGTCCGATCGTGGTGGACGGTGAGATGTTCGAGCGGCGTCACCGGGGCAACACGGCTTTGAGCAGATCCAGCGTCTGGTAGCTCTGGGCGCGCCGGCCCTCTTCGACCTCGTGCATGAGCTCGATCAGGCGCGAGCTGAGCGGCGTCGGTACGCCCGCTTCCGCGCCGAGCGTGACGATCGGGCCGAGCTGCGCGTCCGTCTCCGTGCGGCGCTTGCGCACGGCGATGTCGCGCCAGATGCCGCTGTGCGTCTTTGCCGACTTCCGGTTGAAGGCGACCAGCTCGTCGAGCGAGCGTTCGGACATCGCGCGGTCCGCATCGGGCGCAAACGCGTGGGGGTCGAAACCATTGAACGCCTCGGGCTTGACCCCGCGCGTAAGGGCCACTCGCATGACCTCGCGCGCGATCTCGACGTACAGGTCGCGGTAGCGGGGATCGGCGAGCGCGTCCGCGATCGAGTCATTGGTCAGTGCGGTCGCGAAGAGCTGCGCGCCATACCCCAGCTTGCCCCAGAGGTAGCCCCAGATGTTCGCCGTCACGATCGCCTGGTCGTCGAAATCCAGAAATGCGCGGTGCAGCTCCCTCACGCGAGGCGTCAGCCGCCCATCGATCTCGCCCAGGACGACCGCCCCACGCCCGGAGTACTGGATGACACCCGGGTCGAGATAGTCGGCGCCGAAGTTGACGAAGCAGCCCATCGTGCGCGCGTCGCCGACGATCGATTTGATGACCAGCTCGTTGAGTCCGTTCTGCGCGGAGACGACATATCCGTCGGCGCTCAAATGCCTCGCGAGCGCGCGCGTGGCCGCCTCCGTATCCTGGGCCTTGACCGCGAGCAGGACGTGTTCGAACTCGCCCTGGAGCGCATCGGGCGTGAAGGCGGGTATGCGGACGACGAACTCCGCGAGCGGTCCCTCGATGCGCAGTCCCGCCGTGCTCATCGCAGCGACGTGGCCTTGCGCCCGGTCCACGAGCGTGATGTGATGCCCGGCGCGGGCGAGGTGCGCTCCGATGGTGCCGCCGATCGCCCCCGCGCCCCAGATCAGGAATTTCACGGTGTTTTCCACCGAGGAGTATTCAGCACACGAGTAACCCACTTACTCCTCGCGGCGTTGACAAGGCGGGAGGTGGCCATTTGAGCAGAGTCGAGAAACTCTTCGCTAGCTTCAGGCGTCTTATCGAGGCGTCTCCGGGGCCCGAGGCTCAGGACGATCCACCCCCCGCCAATGTCTCCACGGTCGCGGCGGAGTCCACCGCTCCGGCTCGTCTTGAGCTCGCAGCCGAGACCCCAGCCGTCATCGAGGAAGCGGCGTCGCCGCCTCCCGCACCGAGCGCAGAGGTCGCCGCCGTCGAGGCGCCGGCGCCGGCTGCGGCCGGGGTCGGGCTCGTGCTGCGACTCGAAACCGAACGCGAGCCGGCTCCGACATTCGAGGTCACACGATCGGGTGCGACGGTAGGTCGTGGGCCTGAGAACACCATTCGGCTGGAAGACCTCTCGGTCTCGCGCCGCCACGCGCGGATCAGTTACCGGCAGGGCGCCTACTGGCTGAGCGACCTCGGGAGCATGGGTGGTACGTGGGTTGATGGGACCAGGCTGAACGCCGCCCGGAGATTCGTCGCAGGTCAGATGATCGATATCGGGGTCTGCCGGCTGAGAGTCACGTTCGCGGGCGAAGAGAGCGAGGCCGCCTTCAGCCGCCGCGCCGCTCCGCCAGTCCGTCGCCGATCAGGCTGAGCGCGACACCGACGACCAGGAGCGCCAGCCCGGGCAGCGTCGTCATCCACCATGCGAGCAGCAGGTACTGACGGCCTTCGGCGATCATCGCGCCCCATTCCGGGGTGGGCGGCTGCGGGCCAAGGCCGAGGAAGCTCAGCGTCGCCCCGGTGAGGATCGCCAGCACCATGCCCGTGAACACATAGATCAGCGCCGGCGCGATCACGTTCGGCAGGATGTGGCGCAGCATGATGCGCGCCGACGAGCAGCCGATCGTCCGGGCGGCCAGCACGTACTCCAAGTGACGCGTCGCGAGTGTTTCTCCGCGTGTGATGCGCGCATATGGGATCCAGCCGACCACGCCGACCGCGATGTAGAGGTTGGTCAGCCCCGGCCCGAGGATGCTCATGATCGCGATCACCAGGATGAGGAACGGGAACGCCATCAGCACGTCGACAATGCGCATGAGGATCGTGTCGAGCGTCCCGCCAAGGTAGCCGGTCGCTATGCCGATCAGGCTGCCGAACACGAACGGGAACGACACGGAGAGCAGCCCGATCTGCAGATCGAGCCGCGTGCTGAAGGCGATCCGGCTCCAGATGTCCCGCCCGAAGTTGTCCGTCCCTAGGATGTGGCCGGTGCTGAATGGCGGCAGGAACGCCTCGGTGAATTGCTGCTCGATCGGGTCGTAGGGCGTGAGCAGCGGCGCGGTGATGGCGACGACGATGACGAGGACGAGCAGCACGAGGCCGGCCGCCAGCGTCGGGGCAACCCGGATCTTCTGAAGGCGCGTGGTGCGACCGAGCTGCGAGAGCGGCACGACCTCCGCCAGGGGTCGGCCGCCGAGAGCCTTCTCACTCATACGTCACCCTCGGATCGAGGAATGAGTACGAAAGGTCGACCACCAGGTTGACCACGATCACCAGGACCGCGCTGATGACGGTGATCGCCTGGACGACCGGGTAGTCGCGGGCCGTTATGGATTGGATCAGCAGCTGCCCCGTCCCGGGCAGCGCGAACACCGTCTCGACCACGATCGCGCCGCCCACCAGGAAACCGAATTGCAGGCCGAAGATGGTGAGCGTCGAGAGCAGCGCGTTGCGCAGCACGTGGCGCAGTAGCACCAGCGAGCCTGAGAGCCCCTTGGCGTGCGCGGTGCGCACGTAGTCCGAGCGCATGGTCAGGATGATCTGGCCGCGCAGGTTGCGGATCAGGACGGCGGAGAGCTGCAGAGCCAGCGTGAGTGCGGGTAGGAAGAGATACCAGACGTGCTGCGCAGCGGTTTCCCCGAACCCAGCCACCGGGAACCAGCGAAGCGTGAGGCCGAGCAGCAGGATCAGCAGGATGCCGAACCAGAAATTCGGCGTGGTCAGCGCGAACAGGAATCCGACCCGGATCAGCTGATCGGGCCAGCGTCCCTTGTTGACCGCGGCCAGGATCCCAAACGTCAGCGTTATCAGGGCGGCAAGACCCATCGCATAGGCCGCGAGTGCGAGCGACACCGGCACCCGGCGCAGCACAAGGTCGCCGACCGGCTGGCGGTAGAGCAGCGACTGTCCCATGTCGCCCCGCGCGAATCCGGAGACGAACATCCAGTACTGCTCGAGTACCGGGCGGTTCAGACCGAGCTGTTCGCGGAGCTCCGCGGCTTTCTGGTCGGTCGCGCGGTCGCCGAGGATCAGGAACGCGGGGTCGCCGGGCAGGATCCGCACCATGCCGAAGATGACGACCGTAACGCCGAAGAGGACAAAGACCATCAGGAGGAGACGCTTGCGGATGTAGGCGGCGCGACCCATCAGTTACCGGTCATCAGATCAGCAGCCGGACGGCTGATGGCCCGACCGCGAGCCATCAGCCATCCGTTTTCGGCTACTTGTTGATCTTCACGTCTTCGAAGCGGTAGTACGACAGCCCGTCGATGAAGAAGCCGTCCACATTGTTGCGCCAGCCCGCGGTCGCGCCCAGGTAGGCGATGAAGACGAGCGGTGCGGCATCCAGGTAGATCTTCTGGATCTCCGAGTACTGAGCCTCGCGCTTCTTCGCATCCTGCTCGAGATCGGCCTTGGTGATCTTGTCGTTCAGGTCGGGGTTGTTGTAGCGGGTCCAGTACGAGAACGGGCTCGCACCGCCGCGCATCGCGTAGTTCACGATCTCCGTCGGGTCGTTCATGTCGTTCGTCCACGCGCTCGGCGTTGACATGAAGTTGCCGGCGCGATAGTTCGTGCGTACCACGGCGGTATCGAGCGTCTGGATGTCCACCGTCACGCCGAGCTTCGCCCACGCTTCCTTGAGGATGACCGCCGTGTTGGCGAAGTTGGTGTTGCCGGAGCGCACCTGCATGTCCATCTTGAACCCGGCCTTGCCAGACGATTCCGACATCAGCTTTTTGGCCTTCTCGATGTCATAGGGGTAGCCGGGGAGACTCTTGTCCCAGTAGGTGCCCTGCGGGATCGGCGAGTTCATGAACTTCGCCTGCCCGAAGTAGACGGTCTTGATGATCGCGTCTTTGTCCGTCGCGTAGTTCAGCGCCTGCCGCACCTTCGCGTCGTCCAGCGGCGGCTTCGAGGTGTTCAGGATGACGAACGCGCTCTGCTGGATCGTGAAGGTCTGCGCCTTCACGCCTGATTGCCCGTTCAGCGCTGCGATCTGGCTGAACGGCACGAAGTCCACCAGGTCCGATTCGCCTCCCTGGAGCTTCAACACGCGGGTGTTGTCGTCCGGGATGTACTCGATGCGCACTTCGTCGACGGCCGGCGTGCCCTTCCAGTAGTTGGTGTTGCGCTTCAGGATGATCGGGTCACCCTTTTTCCAACCTTCGGAGTAGTACGCGCCGGTCCCCTTCGTCTTCCACGCCATCGTGTTGTCGTAGTCCTTCGCGTCCGTTGCCTTCGCCATGTCCGCGGGAAGGATGCCGCCCGAGAACATCGCGAGCACCGAGAGCAGCGGGGCGTACGGCTGCGACAGCACGATCTTCACGGTCTTGTCGTCGACGGCCGTGATCTCCTTGATCGCCTTGTAGTTGTCTTTCCAGGCGCTCTTCTCGCCGCCACGCGCCATGTCGAGCGACCCCTTCACGTCGCTTGCCTTCAGCGCCGAGCCGTCCGAGAACTTGATGCCGTCGCGCAACGTGAACGTCCAAGTCAGTCCATCAGCCGACGACTCCCACTTGGACGCGAGGCCCGGCTCGACGCCTACCCCGTCCTTCGTCGTGCGCAGCAGCGTGTCGTAGACGTTGACCGAGATGAACAGCGCGGGATTGTCGTCGATCTGCCAGGGGACGAACGGGCTGAACGGCTCGGCGTTGCGCGCCATCTTCAGCACCTTCGGTCCAGTGCTGGTCGCAGTCGGCTGAGGCTGGGTCGTTGCGGATTGCGTACCACTGGGCGCGCAGGCACCGATCAGCAGCGCTGCGACGGCGGCCAGGATGACCGGTGACCGCATGTTCCGTGCAAGCATGAGTCTCTTCCTCCCGTGAAAAGGTGATCGTGTCGTCAGACGCGAGCGATCACGTCGAGTTCGGGACGACCTCCCCTCCGCGCATCTCGATCTCGTTATGGAACGCTGCGCGCACCTGCGCCGCGCAGCAGACGTCCGAAGACAGGTCCGCATTATCCTCCGGCCGCCGAGGCTGCGCGCCGCGAGTCGGACGGCTCATCCAGTCTCTGCCCGACTTCGTAGCATTCAGCGCTCGTGGACCTCTCCTCGTTCAGCGCGACCTATGGCGTTCTCGCGATCTTTGTGGTCATGCTGCTGAAGGAGATCGGCGTTCCCATTCCCGTGCCGTCGGATCTCTTGATGGTCGGCGCAGGCGTGCAGATCGCGACGGGCGCTTACTCGCCGGTCGCGCTTCTTCTCGCGCTCGCCGTCGCGGTTTTCATCGGTGGGTCGATCCAGTATTTCCTCGCGCGCTCGGCGGGACGCGCGGTGGTCTACCGGCTCGCTGCCATCGTCGGGCTGCGGGCCGAGCTGCTCGACCGCGCCGTCGCGCGACTCGCCGCGGGCGGATCGCGCGCCGTCTTCCTCGGACTGAACATCCCGGGCGCGCGCGCCGCGGTCATTCCCGCGGCCGGCCTCGCGAAAATGGACTTCGCGCTGTTCATGGTCGCGACCATCGCGGGATCGCTCGTCTTCTACGGTTGGCACGTGGCGCTCGGTTATCTCGCCGGACCCGCAGCGACCGCCCTCTTCGAGCGTTATTCGCTCGGGGTGCTCGCCGTCCTCGTGCTGCTCGCCCTCGCCGGGCTCGTCGTCTGGCTCCTGATGCGACGGCGTGATGCGGGCGTTCGCTCGTGGATCGACGCTGCGTGTCCTGTGTGCCTCGCCATCGCCGCGGCCCGAGGCGATCAAGCGTAGCCAGTCGCGGCACAGGGGTACCTTCCGGAAGCCATGCGTAGCGGCGGAACGATGCTCACCCTCGCGCCGTTCGTCATCGTCCTTGCGCTCGCGATTGGGATCGCGCTCGCGGGTTACCTCACGGGCCCGCGCATCGTGAGCGTTCCTGCCGAGTCCGTCGCGCCCACCCCGACTCTCACCACGGCCTCACCGGCCACAACCCGAAGCGCCTCGCCAGCCATAACGCGCACGGCCACACCAGGGTCGAATGACGCCCTGGAAATGCTCGGCGTCCACAACGAGCTGCGCGCCGCGGTGGCTGCGCCCGCGCTCCGGACCGACGAGCGTGTGATCGCGGCGGCGCAGCGCCACGCGGAGTACCTAGCGCGGAACCAGGTGGGCGGCCATGAAGAGACGCCCGGACAGCCCGGCTTCACCGGCACGAGCGTCCACGACCGACTCGCGGCGCAAGGCTATCCAGATGCCATCGCCAGCGAGGTCGCGACGTCGTTCAGCTCGGGCACGGACGGCGTCCGTTCGCTGTGGGTGCTTCCGTATCACCGGCTCGGGCTCATGCACCCGCATGCCGTCGTCGCGGGCTGGGGTCACGCCGAGATCGCCGGACGGATCGAGACCGTCGGTGTTCTCGTGTACGACTTCGGATCGTCTGCCCCCGATCAGGTGCGTTCGCCCGCTCCGGGCCAGCGCGTCTCCGGGTCGTGGTCCGGTGAAGAGTCGCCTGACGTTCTGCCGTCGGGTGCGGCGCGTCCGGTCGGCTACCCGGTCATGGTCCTCTTCGCGAACGCGCCGATGGTTGATCTGATCTCCGCGAAAGTGACGGACGCGAACGGAACCGAGGTGACGAGCTATCCCGTCCCTCAGATCTACGAGCGCGACTACGTCGCGATCGTGCCGTCGAGGCCGCTCGCGACCGGCCGCTATCGCGTCCGGCTCGAGCTGACTGTCGCTGGTGCTCCGGTGATCGACGATTGGGAGTTCGAGGCGGAGCGCTGAGGTCAGCTCCCTGGCGAGCTCAGCTCCTCGAGCACCTCTACCTCGTCGGGCCACTCCG
>VBDX01000202.1 GCA_005881885.1 Chloroflexota bacterium | reverse complement strand
GCGGCACCACCGCGAGAACAATCGCGCGCAGGATGTCGCACCAGAGCATCACTCTCCGATGCCCGATCGCATCGGCTACAGCACCTCCGAAGAAGCCGAAGAGCGCGTTCGGGATCGTCGCGGTGAGGACCGCGAGGGCCGTCAAAAGGGCGGACTGGGTCGCCCGGTAAGTCACATAGGTCAGGGCGATGAGCGTGATCGGGTCCCCGAAACGGCTGATCGCCTGACCCATCCAGAAGAACGCGAAATTCGGCGATCGAAGGTCACCGCCCCTCATCGCGGCAGCGGCGGGCTGAAGCCACATGAACGGGATCAGAAAGCCGCCGAGACCGACGAGGAAATCGCCGAGGCTGAAGACCGACCTGATTGGCGCGACCGGGATCACGTCCGAGAGGAATTCGAGTCGTGTGGCCGGCCCGACCGGAACATGGAGGCCATCATTCGGCGGCTGCGCTGCGACCGCCGCGACCGTGGCGGCGTCGTACGGCATCCCCGAGTTGAGGACCGCGACCGCCAGATTCAGGAACGTGCCGAAAGCGAGGAGAACGGCGCCCGGCACACGCCAATTCCAGGCGGCCACCACAGCGACCCCGAGAAGCGAGACGAGATAAAGCTCGAGCGGAGACGAAGGGACGACTGTTCCTATCGCGCGGAGCGCGAGCGCGATCACAAGTACTGGCCAGAGCTTCAGGGTGAAGGTCGAAAGGCGACGCCAATCTCCACCGAATGCGATGCCTGCGAAGATCCCTGCAGCTACTCCACTAGCCAGCATGAGCGTCGCGGATCAGCGGTTCGGCGGCTAGTCGGCGCCGCAGTTCTGCGAGCGTCTCGTATTCGATTTGGGGCAGGTCGCTCGCCTCGAACGCAGCAACACCACGGCTCCTGATTAGCGCGTCGAGCGCCCTCACAACTTTAGGGTCAAACTGCCGGCTCTTATACCTGTTCAGCTGATCCATTGCGCGCTCATGACCGATGGCCTTTCTGTAGACACGATCAGAAGTCATCGCTTCGTAGGCATCTGCGACGATGATGATGCGCGACCCCAAGGGAATCGAATTGCCCGACAGCCCGTTCGGGTAGCCAGAGCCATCGTAGTTTTCATGATGGTGCAGAACCAGAGGAACCAGCGGCCTCAGCGCGATTGACGGTTCGAGGATGGACTTCCCGTATATTGGGTGCCGACGCATCAACTCCGCCTCATCGTCATCGAGTCTCGATGGTTTCATGAGAATTCGGTCTTCGACCCCAATTTTCCCGATGTCGTGCAGAAGACCTGCGAGCTCGATCAACTCCACTTCCTTTTCGGCCAGACCCATCTCACGTGCAATCGCGCCTGCGATCCTTGAGACGCGGTCCGCGTGGCCTCGGGTGAAGCCGTCCTTAGCGTCAATCGCCTGAGAGAGTGCACTGACTGAACCAAAGAAGAGCTCTCGTGTCTCCGTGTACTTACTGAAAGAGAACCTGGCAAGCAGAAGCGGAACCATGAACAGAACCACTGCCCATTGACCAACTCGCATGGCGATCTCGGCCATGAGCCAGCCCAGTGGAACTTGGGATACGAGACCAATCACGATGTTGCTCACCGACAACGCCCACACACGAGAAACAGGAGTACGAGTTTTCAAGCTGTTTGCTAAGAGCCCGAGAAGGTTGTTGACGATCGCGAACACGCCACCGGCGGCCACGATTTGTAAGACCGTCGCGAATGGCTCCCCGCTTGTCACTGCGGAGCGCGTAAAGAACAGGACTAACCAAGCTGCGTAACCTGAAATGACCCAATCGGCGCGGTTGAAGAGAGTCCCGTACCACTTTGGTTCTCCCCGTAGGTCGCGCGGCTCGAAGGTCCCGAAGAACGCGACCCAGCAAACACCAAATGGATTCGCGAGGCCAACATCGAAGAGAGCCGCTAGAACTGGCGCGGTGGTGATGGTCGCGTGGACGCCCCCGGGCAAACGGACCGGCAAGGCCGCTGCGACCAAGGTCACTCCGATCCAAAAGGCGAGTCGTATTAGGTCAATTTCGGGCGGCGGCGGTAACGAAACGCGAATCAGGATGAGCACCGCAGCGGCGCATACCGGGTAGATCAGTGGACGGAGCGGGATTGGCACAGCAGCGAACCAAGGGGGCACGCGCCGCAGGATATGCGAGGCGAAAGACCGGGTCAGCGACAGGGAATAGCCAAAAAGGAGGACCTCGCACTCGGGTCCTCCTCTGGTTCAAACGCTTCTGGAGCTAAATTCTATGGGGCGAGAAAGAGAGTCTTAGAGCCCGTTGATGCCAGCACCACCGCCCAAAACGAGGGCCGCCAGTGCTGCAATCGCCGCAATTACTTGCCTCATGAATCCGTTCGCCCTCCCTTCACGCTTCGAGGTCCACAGTTGAGGTCGGCCGACCGACCACCTCGCTTAAGTTTTGGACCGAACGGATACCGCACAGAAACGGGGGCTCTACGGCACTCCTGACGATCATCGAAAAGGATTACGGGCCGCAATGGTAAGGGAGCGGGGCGGCCCGGGCTAAGCTACCCTTCCTGGGGCACGCCAGATTTCGCGAAGGTTGGCGGACCAGCATCTCGCGGGCCCGCGCGAGGCGGGGATCGACAGACCCGACATGCGATCGGAACACGGGGCTGGGGCATGAGCAGCGAGAAACGACACGGCGCGTCGCAGGGTCAAGGCAGGTGCCGATGCCAGGCTGGGTCGGGCTTCGTACCCGGGGAGCGTCCTGGGGCTGAGCTAACTGCGGATCTGGGAACCTAGACGGTGCCACGCCATCGGTGGGCGCGACCGCGACATACCATCCCGACGCAGTGGGGAGTTGGACCGCGGGACCGCCGCCTCGTCTCGTTCTGGGGGCGCCAATCTCGTCAGGCGACGTTCGTTCACGTGGCCGCGATGAGCTCGTCCCTCTTAACCAGGCACAGCGCCTCAGGAGTTAGCGCTCTGACCGCACTTGGACAACAGTAGAGATGAGGGTCCGACGTTCTGGCGTTCCGAATTGCGAGGACCTTGCCCACGAACTCGAGAAAACTCAGGTCTAAGAAGAGTGCTCGGTCCGATTACTGATCA
>VBDX01000027.1 GCA_005881885.1 Chloroflexota bacterium | reverse complement strand
CCAAAGACGCACACGCGGTCGCGGTCGACGTCGCGGTCAAGGACGAGCTCGCGATCGCGCGCGATTACTACCCGGAGCTGCGAGCGCTCGTGCGCTCCGATCGGCTGCAGGTCGAGGCGACCGGGGTTCTGGCGATCACCCACGGTTTCAACGTCGTCCTCCAAGAAGATCTGCGACGCGCCGAGACCGTCTCGCTGCCGCTCGCGCTGATCCTGTTGCTCATCGTTTTCGGAAGCGTGGTCGCGGCGCTCGTCCCCCTCGGTGTTGGCGTCCTCGCGGTCGTCGGCGGGATCGCGGGCATGTTCCTGCTCAACCGGGTGACGAGCGTCTCGGTGTACGCCGAGAACGTGGTGACGCTCATCGGCCTCGGGGTGGCGATCGACTACTCGCTCTTCATCACCAATCGCTTCCGCGAGGAGCTGCGCAACGGTCTCGACCCTCAGGCCGCGCTGGCGGTCGCGATGGCGACGTCGGGCCGCGCCATTATGTTCTCGGGACTCACGGTCGCGATCGGCCTGTCGGGGATGCTCTTCTACCAGGGAACGTTCCTCTCATCCATGGGCGTCGCGGGCGCGATCGTGGTCGCGAGCGCCGTTCTCTACGGCCTCACCTTCCTCCCTGCCCTGCTCGCGATCTTGGGCCGGAATGTCGATCGCCTGCGTGTCCCCATCTTCCAGGCCGATCCGTCGGGCCGCGGGTGGTGGCACACGGTCGCGACAGCGGTCATGCGTCGCCCGGTCATGGTGCTCGTGCCGGTCGTGGCATTCATCCTCCTCGCCGGCTCGCCCTTCCTCCATCTGCGGCTCGCGACGGGAGACGTTGCGGTCCTCCCGAAACACGAGGAGTCGCGCGCGGCGTACGACAAGCTGCGCGCGGATTTCGCCGGAGCAGATCTGAATCACATCAGCGTCGTGGTGCGTTATCCGGGCGGCGATCCGCTCGCGAAGGACCACGTGCCCGGGCTCGTCGACCTCGCCAGGCGTCTTCGCGCGCTACCCAACGTGCAGTACGTGGACGATCCGCGCCTCCAACCTGATGACCTTGGCGCGATCTTCATGCAGCCACGAGCGCAGCTGCCGCCACAGTTCCAGGCACTGGTGACGCAGACCGTCGGCGAACACATCGTCCTGTTCGACGTCGCCACGACCCTCGCGCCCTACAGCGATGAAGCGCGCGATCTCGTCCGAACGACACGGGCGCTTGAGACCCCGCCGGGTGCGGAGAAGCTTGTCGACGGCTTCACCGCGATCGACCTCGATACCGTGAACTACATCATCAGTCGAACGCCGATCGCGATCGTCTACATCATGGCCGCGACGATGTTCGTGCTCTTCCTGCTTCTGGGCTCGATCGTCCTTCCACTGAAGGCGGTCGTGATGAATCTGCTCTCGATCTCCGCCTCGTTCGGGGCGATGGTGTGGATCTTCCAGGACGGGCATCTCTCGAACCTGCTCGGCTTCACACCAGGTTCGATCGATCCGACGCTCCCGGTGATCATGTTCTGCACGGTCTTCGGCCTCTCGATGGATTACGAGGTGCTGCTCCTCTCGCGTATCCAAGAGGAGTACTTCAAGGAGCGCGACAACACCCACGCGGTGGCGATGGGTCTCGAACGCAGCGGCCGGCTCATCACCGGCGCGGCGGCGATCATGGTCGGTGTCTTCGCCGCGTTCGCTACGGCGGACATGGTCCTGATCAAGGCGATCGGCCTCGGAATGGCCATCGCCGTCGCGATCGACGCGACGCTCGTGCGCGCATTGGTGGTGCCCGCAACGATGCGGCTCCTCGGCGACCTGAACTGGTGGGCGCCCGGGCCTCTCGCGCGGTTGCAGCGCCGGATCGGCTTGTCCGAATCAGCGGCCTAGCAGACAAGCCCCTGTAGACCTCACCGCTAGCATTGGCGCCCGTGCAAGCAGTGCAGGCGCCGGAGCTTCGGCCCCTCGGGGTAGGTGACGTCCTCGACCGGACGTTCAACGTCTATCGGGCGAAGCCTCTCCTCTTCATCGGCCTCTCGGCGATCTGGTACTTGGTGCTCGTGCTCGTTTTCATCGCGCTAGCGGTCGCCGTCTTCGCGGGCGCGCTCGCGACGTTCGCTAGGCAGGCGAATAACCCCGGCTCCCCGCTCGCCGCGAGTCCCGAGCTCCTTAGCGGCGCCGTCGTCGGGATCATCGGCTTCGTCATCGTCGGTGTCGTCCTCGCGATCCTGCTCTTCTCAGCCCAGAGCGCCGCGTTGGTCGACGCGGGGTCGCGTCGCTATCTCTCGAAGGAGGCCTCCATCGGGGAGTCGTTCCGGGCCGGCATCTCCGCGGCGGGCCGTCTCTTCGTCGCGGGCATCCTTGCCTTCCTGGCCATCCTCGCGCTGTGGGCGGTCGTCTTCATCGTCGCCGGGATTATCGCGGCGGTGGCGCAGGGTGGAGCGCTGGGTGTTCTCGTTCTCGTGCTCGCTGGGCTCATCGCGATCGTCGGCACCTTCTACATCGGCGCGTCGTGGCTCGTCGCGCCGGTCATCGTCGTTCTCGAGAAGATGGGGCCCATGGGGGCGCTGCGCCGCGCGTGGCATCTCTCCGAAGGGAATCGCTGGCGGATCATCGGCATCCAGATCCTGCTCTTGATACTCAACCTCGTCCTCTCCGTCCTCCTCACCGGACTCTTCGCCTTCGGCGGTCAGAGCGGGCAACCGGGGATCGGCAATGTCGTGCAGAGCCTCGTCAACCTCGCTTCGACGATCGTCTGGGCTCCGGTCGAATGGATCGCATTCACCGTGCTCTACTACGACCTACGCGTGCGCAAAGAGGCCTTCGACCTCCAGCTCGCCGCCGAGGCACTTCCGCAGTCCTGAGGCGCGCCCTTCTCATCGCGCTCCTCATCTGGACGGCCCTCCCGTCTAGCGTCGCGGCCGACACGCTCGCGCTCGACGCGTATCGCGCGCGGCTGGCCCAGGTGCGAACGCTCGTCGACCGATCGCGCGCGGCGCCGACCGCGGACCACGACCGTTTGCTCGCGCAGGCCACGGCACTCCTCCGACAGACGACCGCCCTCCAGACCCACGGGGATACGGTCGCGGTGGACGACGCTGGGATCGCCGATGTCCTCGCGGGCCCGGATGGCGCGAATCGCGCTCTCGCGATCCTCGACGCGAAAATCGCCACGGCCGACCGTGCGGCCTCGAGCATCATCGATCCGGCCACGGCCGACGCCCGCCTCCGCGAAGTGCTCGGGGGCACAGAGACCGGCGGCACGTCATCCGCCCAGGGCATCGCCGCCGTCCTCGCGTGGATCGCGAATCACATCGCCACGTTCCTCAGCGGGTTCGGGGGCGTCCCGGACCTGCGGTTCGTGCCGTGGGTCATCGCGGCCTTCGGGCTCGGCCTTGTCGCTTTCATCGTCGCCACGCTCGGACGGGGCGTCCGCGAGCGCGTCCGTCGCGAGGTGCTTCTCCCCGAGCGCGCGCTCGCCCGCACCGTGGATCCCGTGGCGCATCTGCGCTCCGCCGAGGCCGCGCTCGGGAGTGGCCGGGCCCGCGAGGCCATCCACGAGCTCTATCTCTACGCCCTCGCATCGCTGGCGGCGCGCGAGCTGATCCGCTACGACCCCGCGCTGACCGACCGCGAGCTGCTCCTGCGCGCCGCGGCGATCCCGAGCGCGGACGCGCTGCGCGAGCTCGTCGCGCTGTACGAGCGAGCGTGGTTCGGGCTCAGGGAGCCGGAGGCGGTCGAAGCCGAGCGCGCGCGCACCCTCGCGACGCGCGTGTCGACCGGATGAAACGCCTGCTGCGTGTCCATCCGCTCTACTACCTGGCGCTCATCCTCTTCATCGCGGCTCTCGTCGCGAGCACGCTCACCGCGGACACGTCCGGCGGCGTCAGGCGGTCGGCTTCGGTCTACGACGAGGGCGCGGGCGGGACGGCTGCGCTGCGCCGGTATCTGGTGGCGATGGGCGCATCGACGGCGACGGTCCAGGGCGACACCTTCTCCGTCGATGCTTCGCAGGCCGCGGTCCTCTTCATGCTCGGGCCGACGGAGGCGTTCACACAGCTCGACGCCGACGCGGTGCGACGCTACGTATCCGCCGGAGGCACCGCGGTCCTGGCGACCGATGCCGGTTTCCTCGATCGCACGCTGCTCGACACGTTCGACGTGCATGTGGCCGGGGCGCTTGGGCCAGGTCGGTACGGCCTCCGGGGGATCGAATTCGCGGACCCGCCGGCACATGAGATATCGCTCGATCGTGGGGTGACGCTCTCATTCGGTCCGGGCAGGATCCCGCTGGCGGACTCCGCGGGCCGGCCGATCATCGCGCTCGTCCCTGAGGGCAGCGGGTCGCTCATCGTGGTCGGCTCGGTCGCGCCGTTTCTCACCGGAGCTCTAGGCAACGCCGATAACGGACGATTCGCGCTCGCGCTCGCCGCTCCGGCGGTCGCGCGCGGGCGCGCCGTGGTCTTCGACGAGTACCACCATGGCGTCCACCCGACAAGCGATGTGCTCGTTCTCCTCGTGCGAACCTGGCCGGGGCGCGCGCTCCTTTTCGCCGGCGTCGTGGGTTTCCTCTACCTGCTCGTGAGCGGGAGGCGGCTCGGGCCGCCGATCCCGCTCGACCCGCGGCCACCGCGCTCGAGCCTCGAGTACGTCCGCGGCTTCGCGGGTCTCGTGCGGCGCTCGGGTCATGGCGAGATCGCGCGCCGCAGGCTCCGGCGTGAGCTCCGCGCGGGACTCGCGCGGCAGCTCGGACTCGATCCTGACACGCCCTTCGAGCAGACCATCGCCGAGATCGCGACCGCCGACCGCGAGCGTGCCGCGCGAGCGAGGGCCCTCGACGATGCAGTCGGGCGACCCTTGAATGACGAGGCGCTGCTTCGTACCGTCCGCGAGATCGGCCGCCTCACCGGCGCCGAGCGGGAGGCGAGTTGAACGTGTCGACCACCAAAGATGTCGCCACGCGATACGCGGCGGAGATCCACCGGATCGTCATAGGTCAGGACGAAACGGTCACCCTCTCCTTCATCGCGCTGTTGCTGCGCGGGCACTTGCTGATCGAAGGCGTGCCCGGCACGGCCAAGACGCTCCTCGCCCGGACGATCGCGCGACTCATCGGCGGCACATTCAAGCGGATCCAGTTCACCCCGGATCTCATGCCCAGCGACGTCGTGGGCACGAGCGTGTACGAGATCTCCACCAGCTCGTTCCGCGTCAGGACCGGGCCGGTGTTCGCGAACGTGGTGCTGGCCGACGAGATCAACCGCGCGCCCGCAAAGACGCAGAGCGCCCTCCTCGAGGCGATGCAAGAGCGCCAGGTCACACTCGAGGGCGAGTCGCTCGGCCTACCGGATCCCTTCCTCGTTCTCGCCACGCAGAATCCGGTCGAGTACGAGGGAACGTATCCGCTTCCGGAAGCCGAGCTCGATCGCTTCGTGTTCAAGGCGATCGTCCGTTACCCCGCCGCGGATGAGGAGCGCGCGATCCTGCGCGCGCACGATCGCGGGCAGCCCGCGGCGAAGATCGGCGAGCTCCAGCCCTTCCCATCCGGGACCCTCGATGCGTGCCGGAGCGAGGTCGAGGCCGTCACCGTCGAGGACTCGGTTCTGGACTACGTCGTGCGCATCGCCGCCGAGTCGCGGCGATCATCCGACCTCATCCTCGGTGCGAGCCCGCGTGCCGCCGTGCATTTGCTCGGGGCGGCGAAGGCGGCCGCGGCGATCGACGGACGTGACTTCGTCACGCCCGACGACGTCAAATCGCTCGCCACGCCCGCGCTGCGGCACCGCCTCGTACTGAAGGCCGAGGCCGAGATCGAGGGTCTGGACGCCGACGCGGTCTGCCGTCGCGTGCTCGCGCGCCTCGACGTGCCACGCTGAGCCGGCTCGGCTTCCTTCCACTCCCGCGGCCCCGGCTGCTGGCACTCGTACTCGTCGCTGCGGTGCCGCTCGCGCTTGCGGACGTGACGCCGGCCTTCGTCACGCTTGCGCTGCTGATGCTCGTCGCCGCGTTCGCTCTCGCCATCGTCGACTATCGGGCGACGCCGGCCCCATCGACCGTTCCGGTGGAGCGAGTCGCGGAGCCGCAGCTTTCGATCGGCGTCGGGAACCGCGTCACGGTCCGTCTGCGGAATCCGTTCGCGCTGCCGCTCCGCGCGACCGTCCGTGACACCGTCCCGACCTCGTTCGATGTCGATCGCCGCACGGCCGAGCTCGTCGTCGGCCCCGGCGCGACCGCTGAGGCGGCGTACGCGGCGCGCCCGCGGCATCGCGGCAGCTTCCGCTTCGGGGACGTCCATATCCGCTTGCGCGGGCCGCTCGACCTGCTGCAGCGACAGGGCCGCGTCGCCGCGGAAGCGCCGGCGAACGTCTACCCCGACCTTCACGAGATCCGCCGGTACGAGGTCAGCCTGCGGCGGGGGCTCGCCTACGACGCGGGTCAGCGGCGCGCCCGGACTCCTGGGGCGGGATCGCTTTTCGAACGGCTTCGCGAGTACCAGCCCGACGACGATCCCCGCTGGATCGCGTGGACCGCGACCGCTCGCCGTGGACGTCCGATCAGCGTCGAATACGAGACCGAGCGGCAGCAGCGGGTGCTCATCCTGCTCGACGCCGGACGGATGATGTCGAGCACGCTCGGTCGTCTGACGAAGCTCGACCACGCGGTGAACACCGCGCTGATGCTGAGCTACGTCGCGATCGCGAAGGGCGACGAGGTCGGGCTGCTCGGATTCGCCGACACAGTGCGCGCGTACGATCCCGCGCGCCGTGGACACCGGCAGTTCCTGCGTCTCACCGAGAGCCTGCGCCGGCTCGAGGTCACGATGACCGAGCCGGACTACCGCGCAGCGTTCGAGTTCCTGCGCGCCAAAACCGCCCGCCGCGCGTTCGCGATCCTCTTCACCGACCTCGTGGACGAAGAGGCCTCGCGCGCCCTCGTTGCCGCGCTCACGCAGCTCGCCGGCAACAACCTCGTGCTGTGTTGCGTCCTTCAGGACCCGCAGCTCGCAGAGACCGCTGCCCGCGACCCCAGTTCGTCGGGTGAGCTCTACGAGCGCGTCGTGGCCGCGGAGGTGCTCGACGCGCGCCGGCGCGCACTCGCGGTGCTGCGGCGGCACGGCGTGCACTCCATCGACGTTCCGGCAGAGCGCCTCTCGGTCGCTACGATCCAGCGCTACCTCGAGCTCAAGAAACGGTTCTTCTAGCCGGTCGGCCGATGAGGGCGATGTAGCCCCAGAGCAGCAGCGCGGCAAAGAGGCCAACGCTGATCTTGACCGTGAGCGGCGCGTCGCTCGGCGAGAGGAAGGCCTCGATCAGCCCGGCGACGCCCAGCGCGGGAATGACGAGGAGCATCACACGGACGGCTTGCGCGCCCGCGAGCCTCAGCGCATCGCGGCGGCTGCGCTCGCCGGGTCGGATGAGCGCCCACGCGAGGCGCAGACCCGCGCCCCCGGAGAGGACGATGCACGAGATCTCGAGGGGACCGTGCGCCGCGATGAAGCTCAGCAGGCCACCGGAGAGCCCGTACGCCTGCACCACCGCGAACACCGTGCCGAGGAGCGCGCCGTTGCCGACCAGAAGGTAGAGGGTGAGAGCGCCCGCGGTCAGGCCGCCCGCGAACGCGGCGATCGCGACGCGAACGTTGTTCACGATGATCAGCGGACCCACGAGTGGCCGATAGCCCTCGGGTATGTCGGTCCAAAGCCGCCGCTCGGCGAGGTGCTGGCGGGTCTCAGCCGGTAGCGCGGTCGCGGCGATCTCGGGCGAGAGGAGCCCGATCGCGAACGTCGCGACCAGTGGAACGGCGAACACCAGGAACGAGATGGCGGTGAACCGCGAGTTCGCGCGCACGGTCGCCGGTAGCTCGCGCAAGAGGAGGCGGCGCAGGCGACGTCCGCTCGTGGGCGATTCGCTGTAGACGAGCGCGTGAGCCGCGGCAACGAGATCGTTCAGGCGCTCGGTCGCGGCATCGAGGGGGAAGTCGCGCCGCGCGACCGCGAGGTCGCTGCTCGCGCCGCGATAGAGACGTCCGAGCTCGAGGACGTCGTCGGGAGCAAGCCGCTCCACCCGCCCGTTCGCCTCTAAGGTCAGCGTGCCGAGACGTGACCATCGCGCCCGCCGATCCTCGACGAAGCGATCGACTGTGGTCACGGCCGCAACCTAGCACTCCGTAGGATTGCGCCGATGACCGTCGCCGCCGGCCGACTCGAAGTCGAAACCCCGGACCACGTGGTGCTCCGCTATGACCTCGCGGGCGCCGGCAACCGCGGCTTCGCGGCGGTGCTCGACTTCCTGATCGCGTCCCTCATCGCGGTCACCGCCGCGATGATCCTGCTCCTTCTGGGTGCCGCCAGCCCCGGGGGCCTGCTCCTTTTCAGCGGGCTCGCCGTGATCGTGGCGCTGGTGCTGATCTGGGGCTATTTCATCCTCCTCGAGTGGCTCTGGAACGGGCAGACCATCGGCAAGCGCGCCTACAAGCTGCGAGTGATCAACGAGGATGGCTCGCCCGCGCGCTTCACTCAGGTCCTGATCCGTAATCTCCTTCGGCTCGTTGATTTCCTTCCCGGGTTCTATGGGCTGGGGGTGCTCGTCATCGTCATTAGCCCGAAGTCGCAGCGCCTCGGGGATCTTGCCGCGGGCACGTACGTCGTCCGCGCGCCTCGTCCACAGGTGGATTGGCTCTCGCTGCGCACCTTCACGCCGCTCGGACAAGGCCGCAGCGCGGAGACGCGCCGGCTGCCGGGCGAAGCGCAGCGCCTGGTCCGCGAATTCGTCGCGCGTGAATCCGGGCTCGCTCCGGCGGATCGTGCCCGCATCGCGGCGATCATCGCCGCCAAGCTGCGGTCCTACACGGTGGAGGACGTCGGACCGGTCGACGACATCGAGCTGATCCACGCGGTCGCGCGATCGATGCGCGCGACCGGCGGAGACCGTGGCTAGTGGACCTTTTCTGGCTCGTCCTGATTGTCGTCGGCGTCGGCGCGTTCGGGATGCTGGCTGGACGCGCGCGCGACGACGTGCGCCACGGGCGCCGCTGGGACGCCGCGTTCTACGCGGAGACGCACCGGCAGACGCAGACCGACGCGACCGGCGTGCTGATGTGCCGGAGATGCGGCGCGTCCGGATCGGAGCGCGCGGGGCGCTGCCCTTCGTGCGGGGCCGTCCTCTAGGCTCGGAGGCTGTTCGCGACCCTCCAGAACGCGGCGTCGTCGATCCCGTCCGACGCGAGGAAGTAGGGGAGCACGCCGGCGCGCACGTCGTAATCGCCGCTCGACGGCGCGACCTTCGTGGCGGGCTCGCGCCAGATGACGAAGCGGTGGCTCAGCGGAAGGTTCGCGTCGTCGATCTGCGCGACCGCCTTGGGGTCGCCACGGAAGGCGAGCGTGCGCTGCGCGCCGCGATCGGTCATCGGACCGGGGTTCGCGGCGACGAGCCCGAGAAAGATGCGGACGCCGCGTTCATCCGAGTACGTGATCGAGAACGAGTCGGGCCGCGCGACGACGTCAGCCTTCAGTCCGGCCGCCGGGAGGGCCGCGGTCTCCGGGAGAAGCACCGGCGCGCTCTGGGTGACCTGCGCGCGAACGTACGCGTGCGCGCCGGTCACGCTCATCGAGGCGATCGGCGCTCCGCCTGGACCGGTCGCGCGCACCGGTGCAGTCTCGCTCGGCGTGGCCGCAGGCGTCGAGGGCGCCGGTGACACGCGCGATCCCGCCGAGCCGCAGGCTGCGAGCGAAAGGATCGCCAGGAACAGAAGAACGCGCATCCCGACCAAGGTAGTGGGTTCGGCCGAAGTACACTTGACATAGCCCACCCCCTGGGGGAGGGGGTCGAGAAAAGGGGCGGAATGGCCATCGCGACAAAGCCAGCGAAAACCGAAGAGAGCGTCGAGCGGCGCGAGCTCGTGGTCACCGGGATGACGTGCGCATCGTGCGTGGCGAGCGTGGAGGATGCCCTGCGCGGGGTGGCGGGCGTGCGCGCCGCGGACGTGAATCTCGCGACCGAGCGCGCGCGCGTGGAGCTCGACCCCGCCCGCGCACTCGACTCAGCGCTGGTGCGCGCGATCGAGCGGGCTGGGTACGGAGCGCTCGTGCTGTCGGCGGACCGCGCCGAGCGTGCGGTCATGGAGGAGCGCGAGCGAGCCGTTCGCGCGGCATACCTCACGACGCTGCGGCGACGCCTCGTGGTCGCGGCCGCGCTCGCCGTCCCGGCCCTGCTCCTCTCGATGGCCGATCTCGCGTTCCCGCAGCTCGCCGAGGTCGAGTGGCGAGGCTATGTCCTCTTCCTGCTCGCGACGCCGGTGCAGCTCTGGTCTGCGCTTCCCTTCTATCGCGGCGCGATCTCGGCCGCGCGTCACGGCCGCACCGACATGAACACGCTCATCGTCGTCGGGACCACGGCCGCCTACGCGGTCTCGGTCGTCGCGACGTTCTTTCCGCAAGCCTTCTTCGCGCTCGGCCTGGAGCCGCACCGGTTCCTCTATTACGACACCTCGACCACGATCGTGGCGCTTGTCCTCGTCGGTCGTTACCTCGAGGCGCGGGCCCGCGCGCGGACATCGGATGAGGTGCGCGCGCTCGCGGCGCTGGGCGCGAAGACCGCGCGGGTCCGGCGTCCCGGCGGCGCCGAGGAGGAAGTGCCGATCGAGCGCCTCGTCGCCGGCGATGTCGTCATCGTCCGGCCGGGAGAGATCGTCGCCACCGACGGGATCGTGCTGGCGGGGTCATCCGCGGTGGACGAGTCGATGGTCACCGGCGAATCGGTGCCGGTGGAGAAGGCGGCGGGCGACGAGG
>VBDX01000200.1 GCA_005881885.1 Chloroflexota bacterium | reverse complement strand
CGCGCGGCGATCCAGTGCACGCCGACGTAGTCGTAGAGCTGTCCGGCGTCGATGGCGTCCGAGGTGTAGAGAAGGGTGTCGCCGCCGGTCGATCCGGTCTCGCCGTTCGGCCCGGTCCCGCCGCCCTGGCGGGTGAGCGCGCCGTGCTCGGCGGGCGCGAGGAAAGTCTTCTCGTTCGCGACGATCTGGCCGGTCGCGCGCGGCGAGGCGACGGCGGGCGGCCCGGCGTTCGGGAAGAGCGCCAGCAGGAAGAGGCCGATGAGGAGCGCGAGACGGCGATAGTTAGGGCGTCGGCGCACGCGCAGGCCCCCTCTCTTCCTCTTCCACCTTCCCCTGCGCTCTTCGCGGATTGTGCGACAGGGGCCTTGGTCTGTACATGGTCGAACGAGCGGAACGCGTAGTCGTTACCGCGAGGTCTCGGTCGGCATTCTTAAGAAAACAGGCGTGCAGGCGAGTGCTCAGTGATGCCTTCGTCGCTCTTGTGCAGTTGGGCTAGCCCGGCGGTCCTCATACTCCGCATGCACCAGCGTCCGCTCCAGCGAATGATGGACGAGGGTCCTCAGCCGCTTGGATGGGATCCGCGCCAACCAGCGCTCGACCTCCTGTCGCGAAAACGACGCGGGAAGATCGAGTTCAGGTAGACGTCGCCGTCCGCGACCGCTCGCTTGATTCACGTACACGTAATCGAAAAGGGCCTTTTCAGGCGTGGCGAGCGCAACCCCGTCCCGATCCTCGAAGCCTCCGAATAGCTCGACCGGCAACCGGTGAACCACGAACGTCGCGTCGTTCGTCTTCACGCGCTTGGGTCGGCCCGTGGAGGCCAACGCGATCGCTTGCGGAATCTGATCGATCGCGCCATGCGCCGCCAGGGCCGAATCGAACGAGACGTATGACGGATACGGTCGGGTGATCTCGGGCGCGAGCAGCCTGGGATCCTGTCGCTCGGGCGCGAGCGACCACAGTCCATGGCGGACTCGGGTCGCCAACCCGCGCTCGGACAGGGTTCGCAGAGCTCGGCTCGCGGAACTCGTCGACGTCCGAAGCGCCGCGGCAGCCTCCGCTGTCCTGATGAGCGGCCCGCCGCTCTTTCGCAACTTCGCGTACACGGACGCAGCGCTCATCGCTCAAGGACCGCCGCCCGCGCGTCAAGTTCGGAGGATACGCGGAGGACCATGTCGTTCCACGCACCTTCGGAGCCAAGTACATCGATAAGGTCTTGTTCGAGAGACTCCACCACGGTGCTGACGTATTCGTCGTAGGTGAGCTCCAAGGCACGTTCGCTTGCCGCGCGAAGTGTGGTTGCCTTGAGTCGAGCTTCGCCAAGCGATGCTGGATACAGCCGGAACAGCACATCGAGATCAAAGACATCGCGTGGCTGTGTCTCACGTCGTCTGCCCAGAGCGCCGACTTTCTGCTCGACCATGGCGACCGGACCGTATCGATTCACCCGCGGGGGACGTCCGCCCAATCTGCGCGCGATCTCAGGGTCAAGCTGGCTCAGCGCGTAGTCATCCGAACCGTCACCGCGGGCCGAAAACTCCACTTTGGTGGCGGCCTCACCCGCAGCTGCTCGGACGGCCAACTTCCAGCGTCGGGTCGTTTCCGTCTGCTTCGACCGGTGCGGATCGATGATCTGAAGACCGCGCTCTCGCAACAACTCGGCGAGGGCCCGCGAATTGAAAACCTCGTCTACGCGATCGGCGAACGTATCGACTCGCTGCCCCCGGTAGTCGAAATCGATGTCGCGCGAGCGACGACTGCTCCGAAAGAAGAAGCGCATGTTCGCCCCACCCTTCAGGACGAACGCAGCGATCGGTAGACGCACCGCCGCAACTTCGAGAAAGGCCAACTGGAATGAGTCGATCGCCTTGGCCGCCTCACGGACCGAGAGCTCGGGCATCGCCTGAGATTACGAGATATTGACCGTAACTGTCAATATCGCGTCATGCAAAATCACCACGGCATAGTCTAAATTCCACCACGGCCCAAATGTGCGCGGAATTTCGGGCAGTCGCTGTCGGAATTTCAGGCAACAGCTGCCTGAATTTCAGGCGTCTACTGCCTGAATTTCAACCACAGTGGCCAACTTGGCTTAGAAGGGGTTCAGCCTCACCATCGTTGACCGCAGTCCAAGGCAGCTCCGCAGCAGGTCATCCGCCCGGAGATCCGTATTCGCCGCGCTCCCGAATACCCGCACCGAGATCACGTGGCCGACGCCGGCCGGCACCTGATTCGAGACATCGACGCCCTGCAGCACTCCGATGTCCGGCCCGCCGCAGCGCAGCACGCCGCTGCGGATCTGGTCGCTCGTGAACGTGACCGTCCAGCTGGCGCGCGGATTCGCGGGCGCCGTCACCAGCCGATCCCCGGGGTCCGGCACCGCGGCGAGATAGGCGGAGCCCGCCGAGCAGCCCCACGAGCCGCCGCTCCGCACGACGTTGTTCATCCAGCACCCGTCGTTCAGCGTGTAGCCCCCTGACGAGCTCGCGAAGTACGCGCGGATCGACGCGCCCTGATACGTGATCACCTTGCCGAGCGTCAGGTTGACCGCGAGGCTCGACGAGGGCACCTCGACGCGCGTACCCCCGTAGCACTGATCGGCCTGGTCGTCGGTCACGTCGTAGTCGCGCGAGCCGCCCTTGTACGACGTGTAGGCGTAGGTGCGCGCCGCGAAGGCCTGCGCCTTGAGCGCCTCGGGGTGCCAGCTCGTCGGCATCTCGAGCGGCAGGACTCCGCGCGTGTAGTCGTCGTAGCTCACGGCATTGATCACACGCAGCGTCCCGCCGAGATAGCTGAAGCGCAGGTTGCCGCGGTAGGGGCCGCCCTTCTGATCGAAGCGGATCGGCTGGCTTGCATCGATCGCCGCGCGCGACGATCTGGAAGTTCTGACCACCGCCGCCCTGCGCGATGACCGCGTTGGCCGCGCCCTCGTTCAACACGCGCATCCCGCCGGTCGACGAGAGATCCGCGAGTGTCCCGTCGAAGTAGCGGTTGTCCCCGCAGACGAAGCGGCCCTGCGACGAGGGCGCCGAGAGGAGCACGCGGTTGAACGGCCGCGATGGATCCACGAACTGGAGCGCCGTGCCCGGGTAGTACTTCGCGACGATCTGCTCGCCGGTCATCGGCGGTCCGGCCGCGCCGGTCGCGTAGCCGTTCGCGCCGTACTGGCTCATGCCGATGCCGTGACCGAACCCACTGCCGAAGAACGTCACGCCAGGGACAACCGAGAACGGCTCGGCCTTGCGCACAACGCCGAGCTGGCTGAACCAGGCGACGCCCTCCTGGACCATGTCCCACGCGAGGACGTAGTCGCCGGTCGTGCCCGGGAGCGCGACGCTGATGGGAACGGAAACGGTCGCGAAGGGAGGCACGCTCCCGGGCAGCACGCCACGTGCCCCGTCCCAGGCCACGGTGTCGCCGTTCGCCTTGAAGATGTGGTAGCTGAGCGAGAACGCGCCAGGCGTCCAGGTGCGCTGCCCGTAG
>VBDX01000140.1 GCA_005881885.1 Chloroflexota bacterium | reverse complement strand
GAAGATGAACGGATCCTGAAGGACCACGCCGACATGGCGGCGGACGTCCATCTGCCGGAGCTCGCGCAGATCCACGCCATCTAAGAGGATCCGCCCCTTCTGCACGTCGTAGAAGCGCGAGATGAGGCTGATGATCGAGGTCTTCCCCGCCCCGGTCGCGCCGACGATGGCGACGCTCTCACCAGCCGAGATCGTGAAATTCACGTCGCGCAGCACCCAGTCGCCCTCGTTGTACGCGAAGCTGACGTTGTCGAAGCGGACCTCGCCGCGCACGTGCGCGAGCTCTCGAGGCTGTGGGGGGTCGACGATCGTGGGCTCGGTGTCCATCAAGCGGAAGACGCGCTCGCTCGACGCCATCGCCGCCTGCATGATGTTGTATTTCTCGGAGAGATCCTGGATCGGCGCAAAGAACCGCTCCACGAGCTGCCAGAACGCGAGCAGCGTCCCGATGGTGAGCTGGCCGCCGACGATCCAGTAGCTCGCCGCGATGAAGATCGCGGCACTGGTGCCCGCCCGGGTGAAGTTCACCGATGGGATGAAGAGCGCCATCGCGCGGATACCACCCTGGTTCGCCTGCAAGAGGTCGGTGTTCAGGGCATCGAAGTCCTTGAACGACCGCGGCTCGCGGGTGAAGAGCTGGAGGATCGCCATGCCGCTGATGTTTTCGTTGAGATATGCGTTCACCCTGGCCAGGCGGATGCGGATCGCGCGGAACGATTCGCGCATCATCCGACGGAAGTACGCGGTCATCGCGACCAGGATCGGCACGGAGCAGAAGGTCACGAGGGCGAGGCGCCAGTCAAGGATGACCAGCACGACGGCGATCACGGCGATGACGAAGACGTCGCCGAAGATCGCGACGACGCCTTGCGTGACCATATCGGTAAGCGCATCGATGTCGTTCGTGATCCGCGTCATCAAGCGGCCGACGGGGTTTCGGTCGAAGAAGCCGAGCGAGAGCCCCTCGAGGTGTTTGAACAACCCGACCCGCAGGTCGAACATGGCGTTCTGCCCGACGTAGGACGCGAGCATGCTCTGCCCGTAGCGGAAGAGCGACGACGCGAGCAGAACGGCAATGTAGAGTGCGCCGAACGGCACGAGGCGGGAGAAGCCCTCTTCCGGTGGGATCTGGCCGCTCACCGCGGGCGCGATGGCGTTGTCGATGATGAACTTCGCGATGATCGGCGGCGCGACATCGGCGAAGGAGAGCCCCAGGAGGATCACGAGCGCGACGATCACGAGACCGCGGTACGGGCGGAGGTACCCGAGGAGCCGCCGCATGAGCCGCGCGTCGTAGGCCTTCCCGAGGATCTCGTCTTCCTGGAAGAACCCCGTTCCAGATCCGCCGCCTCCACCTCCACCGTGGTGAGCCATCAGCCGCCCTCCGGGCCCATATCGCCCAGGCGCCTGACCCGGTGTGGCGAGTCGTCGTCGAAGGATGCCTGCTTCACGCGCTTGTCGTGCTCCTCGCGCTCCTCGTCGACTTCGAGCTCTTCCTCGATGAGCTGGCGCCGATACATCTGGGCGTAGAGGCCGTTCCGCTCCAGCAGGTCGCGGTGGGCGCCCCGCTCGGCGATGCGGCCGTCGTCGAGCACGAGGATCTCGTCGGCGTCCTTGACCGTCGAGATGCGGTGAGCGACGACAATGCTCGTGCGCTCGCGCATCACGCCGCGCAGCCGGCGGAGGATCTCCGCCTCGGTATAGGTGTCCACCGCGGAGAGGGCGTCGTCGAGGATCAGCACGCGCGGGTCTTTGGCCACCGCTCGCGCGATCGCGGTCCGCTGCTTCTGTCCACCGGACAAGGTCACGCCGCGCTCACCGATCATCGTGTCGTACCGCGCCGGGAAGTCCTCGACGTCCTTGTTGAGCTGAGACACGTCACCCGCCCAGTCGACCTGCGCCTCGGTGAGCGCGCGATCAAGGCCGAAGCCGACGTTCTCGCGCAGCGGCACCGAGAAGAGGAAGGTCTCCTGGGGGACGTAGCCCACCGCGCGGCGCAGCTGCTGCAGCGGATACCGGCGGACGTTGATCCCGTCGATGAGGACCTCGCCCTGCTGCACGTCGAAGAGCCGCGGAACCAGGTTGACCAGCGTGGACTTGCCCGAGCCCGTCGGGCCGACGATCGCGAGCGAGCCGCCCGCGGGGACCTTGAACGAGACGTCGTGCAGGACGATGGCCTGGCCATACGCGAAGCTCACACCGCGAAGCTCGACCTCGCCCCTGATCGGCGTGGTCACAGCGTCGATCGGATCGGCGATCGCCGGCTCGGCATCAAAGATCTCTTGAAGTCGCACGAGCGACGCCCATCCCGCCTGGAACATGTTCGAGATCCAGCCGATGGCGATAACCGGCCACGACAAGAGGTACAGGTACGCGACGAACTGGACGAGCTGGCCGAGGGTGAGCTCGCCGCGGATCGCGTCCTGACCTCCGATGTAGAGGACCGACAGGACCGCGAGTCCGAGGACGAACGACATCGTCGGCCAGATGAGGCCCTGCACCGCGGTGAGCTCGACCGCGCGCCCGACATACTCGCGGTTGACCCGCGCGAAGTCCTGCGCCTCGGGCCCCTCCTGGCTGAAGGCCTTCACGACGCGGATGCCGGAGAAGTTCTCCTGCGCTTTGGTCGAGAGATCCCCGAACTTCGCCTGCAGCCGTTCAAAGCGGACGTGGACCTTGCGGCCGACATACCAGAACGCGAGCGACGCGACCGGCATCAGGATCATGGAGATGACCGTCAGCTTCACCGAGACGCCGAGCATCGAGAGCACCGCGAAGACGAAGGTCATGATCGTGAACGAGCCCTGCATCAGCGCCGGGCCGAGCATCTGACGGACAGCGGTCAGATCGTTCGTCAACCGCGCCATCAGGTCGCCGATCCGCTGATGTTGGAAGTACGCGAGGTGCAGCCTCTGCAGGTGCGCGAAAAGGTCGTTGCGCATCTGGTATTCGGCCTGACGCGCCGTGTTGAGGAGCAGGTACCGCGCGATACCCCGGAATACGGCGTCGGCCGCGCTGAATCCGACGGAGGCGAGCGCGAGGAACACGACCGTCTGGAACGTGGTGCCCTGCTGGAGCGCATCGATGATCGCGCCGATGAAGCGCGGCGGCACGACCCCTGCCAGAGCGGTCGCCGCGGCGCACAGGATGCCGATCACTAACTGGGTCTTCCGCTGGCCGAGGTAATGGAAGAAGGTCGCGCGGGCGGAGGTCACTCGCTTGCGAGTCTACCGTCGAGGGGCTGTGCCCCCCGTCCCCCCGGGCGTCTTTCTCGTGTCGTTTTCCCGGCGAGATCAGCATGTTCAGAACGCCGAAGACGCGGCCGCGGATGTCGTCGCGCAGCTCCTCCTGAAGCAGGGTCATCGCCGGCACCGTGATGAAGGCGTACGAGACGCCGAATACGAACGCGGTGCCCGACACGATCGCCGCGAACACCGGGAACGCGGCGCCCAGGCCGGGCGAGCCGACGCGTGAGAAGACCTCGGTGAGCGGCCGCGCGCCGGCCAGCAAAAGGAGCGCCGAGCCCGCCACGATGAGTCCCGTCCCGATCGCGTTCGGCCTCGGCCACCGCGCGCCGATGAGGTTCAAGAAGCCCAGGCCCGCGATGACCCCTATCCCGGCGGGCGCGACGATGATGACCACGTTCCGCTCGCCAACACGAAGGACCTCGCGAACGAAACCGGGAGCGAGCGCGCCGGCGACGGCGACCAGCGTGTATGTCAGCGCGATATAGATGAGCGACCACGTGACTATTGGGGCGGCCCGAAGGTAGTGGAAGGCCTCGGCCATGCCGCTGCGGGTCTGCTGGACGGCCATCTCCGCGACCCGGCGGGAAAGATGCTCGCTTGCCGGCGGCGCCTTCGGCAGAGTCGCACAGAGGATCGACGCCGCGGCGAACATGAACGCGATCACGACCCAGAGCAGGTCGTAGCCATAGAGACTGACGATGATCGGCGCGAGGATGATGAATCCGACGAGGAACGCGCCGTTGAACGTGAACGTAAATAGCGAGTTCGCTGCCATGAGGTCGCGCTTGCGCACCAGAGTCGGGATCATCGCCGCCTCGGCGGGGACGAAGAAGATCGTGACCGTCGCGACGAGGAAGTTGACGACGTAGACGACCGACAGGCTCGTACCGACGAGCAGCAGCGGAATGATCGAAGCCGCGCGCAGCGCATTCGTCACGATGAGCATGAGCCGCCGATCGGTGCGGTCGACGATCATGCCGGCGGCGATCCCAAAGAGGACCGCGGGGATGATCGCCAGGAGGATCAGGAACGACGACGAGGTGTTCGAATGCGTGATCTCAGCCACGAGGATGATGAGCGCGCTCGTCACCGCGTTCGCGGCGACCTGAGAGAGGATCTGGGCGGCCCAGATCGCGAGGAACGCCCGATTGCGCAGGATGCCGCGCTCAGCCGCGGCGAGGCTCGCCCCGGTCAACGCGCCCTAGTCGGCCGGCGCGAGCGGCCCGCGCTCGGCGAACCGCTTCATGTCCTTTTCGAGATCGCGCCGGCCGACGAGCACGCGGCGCCCGCAGGTCGCGCAGCGAAGACCGATGTCGGCGCCGAGCCGGACGACGCGCCAGGTGTCGCCGCCGCACGGATGAGGCTTGCGCAGCACCACGACATCGTCCAGAAAGAACGGCACAGGCCCTTTGGCGCGGGCTTGCGTCATGGCCGCGAAGTCTAAGGGCGGTGGAGCCCTATCTGGACGCGGCCACGAGCGCGGGGAGGTCCAAAGCGGTCTCTTTGGAAACCGCGAAGCGCGTGTTCCGGTAGATGAGCTCGAACTGTCCGATGATCCCACCGGTGCGCGTCATCGCGACGTAGACGACGTCCGGCGCGCCGACGGCGCGGACCGTCCATGGGCCGCGCAGCTGATGACCGTCGACCGCGATCGCACGGTCCGCCGCGCCGGTGAAGTAGCTGTGCGGCCCGACACGGACCTCATTCACCGCTATCGCTTCGGCCCCGGCGTTGCGGAGCTCGTTCACGAGATCCGATAGCGCGCGCTCGTCGAACGCACCGTCGATCTTGATCGCAACGCCCGGGCCGCCTACCGCGCTCTGCGCGCTGAACACGCGCAGCTGCGCGATCTGCCGCTCACCCTCGGTGAGCGACCCTCTGCCGCTCGAGACCGAGTCCTGAGCGCTGGCGACGTCCCGGCGGAGGTCCGAGATCTCGTTCCGCAGCTCGTTGTTCGTCTCGGAGAGATTCGCGATGAGCGTGGTGAGCGACGACGGCGTTTCGAGGTTGAGGCTCCGCGAGTACACATCCTGGGAGCGGAACTGCGTCACGACTGCGACCCCGAGGAAGAGCGCGATGATCGCCGCCCAGATCGCGCCGCTGTTGGTGCGCATCTAGCGAGGCACGGCGTAGCGGACGTTGAGCGAACCGCTGTATGCCGGGACGTGGATCGCACCGGCGCGCGTGACGTGGAAGCCCAGGCCTTGGACGTCGCGTCGCTGCTTGATGTCCTGAAGTTGCTGCGGATCGTCGAACGCGCCGAGCAGCGTGTTCTGCGATCCGATCGCCGCGATATTGAAGGGCGGGGACATCAGCGTGCCATTGACCATGATCGTCGAGCCGACGCAGTACACGCTCGACGAGCTCACGACCCGTTCGTCGTTCACGGCCATGGCCGTGGCCCCACCTTTCCACGCGGTGTTGATGATGTCGGTGAGGTCGGTGGCGTGACAGATCGACTTGTCGATGTCGCGTGAGGTGACGCTCACGTTGCGCGCGTCGTCCAACTGGACCATCACACCGTCGCCGGAGAGCGGCGTAAGGCCGGCGCTGGCCTTGAGCTCGTCGAGGCGCGTCTGGAGCTCCTTTGCGGCGCCGCTCTGAGTCGAGGCGTTGCGCTGGATCTCGTCGAGCCGCGCGCGAAGCACCGCGAGCTGCGACTTGAGATCGTTCTGCTCGTTTTGCAGCGCGTTCGCGGCGTCGATGAGCGGCGTGTTGTATCGGACGGTGAGCTCGCTCCGCTCGGTCTGAGTGCGCCACTGGAGCGTTACCAGAAGGCCGAACAGCACGGCCGGGACGAGGAGGACGAGCGAGTGCTGAAGGCGCCGCGGACGGGGCCCGGCGGAGGCGGCCATAGAAGAAGTGTGAGCCACGGCGGGGCGGGGCGGAGGGGCTGGCGGGAATCGAACCCGCGACGCCGGCCTTAGGACGGCCGCGCTCTGGTCCACTGAGCTACAGCCCCGGGCGGATTGATTGTCCTCGCGAGTCGGAGCCCGTGCTAGGGGTATCGCTAGGCGGATACTGCCGCTGAGACATCGGACCTCAATGGGCCGCGCGATACCGTCTCGCGCGGAAAGGCTCGGTGTCCTCTGTCGGGGTGGCCGGACTTGAACCGGCGACCTTTTGGTCCCGAACCAAACGCGCTACCAAGCTGCGCTACACCCCGTGACCATCACGCAGTGTAGCGTCGGAGTCGGTTGCTAGAAATGCAGCCTTCGCTCAGCGATCACCCGAAAGCGAGGTATCGCAGCCAGATGTCGACCGTCGCCACGACCATGGTCGCGAGCGTCGCCGGCACCCCGTACCTCAAGTAGGACGCGAACGTGATCGGATAGCCACGCGCTTCGCTCATGCTCGCGACCACGACGTTCGCGGAGGCGCCGACGACGGTCGCGTTCCCGCCGAGGTTCGCGCCGAGGGCCAACGCCCAGATGAGCGGCTCGACATTCAGCGTGCGCCCCAGTTCTTGAACCAGCGGGACCATCGTGATCGTGTACGGGATATTGTCGACGATCGCTGAGATGATGCCGCTCATCCAGAGCACGATCAGCGCGGCAGTCTCAGTTCGGCCGCCGGTGAATGACAGCACCGTGTGGGCAAGATCGCTGATGATCCCCGTCTTCACCACTCCGCCGACGACGATGAACAGCCCGACGAAGAAGAAGAGCGTCGGCCACTCGACCGTCTTCAGGATCTCGTGCACATCCTCGCGCGCGACGATCATGAGGACGACCGCGCCGGTCAGGGCGATCGTCGCCCCCTCGAGGCCGGCCACGCGGCTGAGAAGGAACCCCAGAATGGTCAGCCCGAGCACGGCGGCCGAGATACGCATGAGGCGCGGGTCAGCGATGCGCCGCTCCTCGTCGACGAGCCGCTGGATGTCGCCGGCGTCGAGCACCGTCGCCGCAGCGCGTAGCTCGGAGCGGAACAGCCAGCGCGCGAGGGTGAGATAGACCACGAGCGCCGCCGTCGCCGCTGGCGTGAGATTGACGAGGAAGTCGTTGAAGTCCTTCCCAAGCTGGCTGCCGATGATGATGTTCGGTGGGTCACCGATAAGGGTGGCGGTGCCGCCGATGTTCGACGCGATCACCTGGGAGATGAGGAATGGCACGGGCGAGATCTCGAGCCGTTTCGCAATAAAGAAGATCACAGGAGTGAGCAGCACGACGGTCGTGACGTTGTCGAGGAACGCGCTCACGACTGCGGTGACGAGCGACGTCAGCACCAACAGCGCGTAGGGCCGCCCTCCGGCGCGGCGCACGGCCTCAACCGCGATCCACTGGAAGACACCGGTCTTCGCGGTGATGTTCGCAATGATCATCATGCCGGCGAGGAGGAAGATGACGTTGAAATCGACGGCTGCGAAGGCCTCGTGCTGGTCGACGATCCTCAGGAGGATCATCAACGCCGCACCGAGAAGCGCGGCGAGGGTCCGGTGGATCTTTTCCGTCACGATCAGCGCATAGATCGCGAGGAACACGACCCCAGCGACGATCTCTGGGTTCATGGCGGGCAGGCAGCGGATGGCGTGGTGATGGGATGGAAGTATCGTCGCGAGAAGTCGACGATGTCGCGACGTGTAGCGCTCATGCTCTGGTGAAAGCCGACTTCGTGCTCGAAGTGGCCATCGCACCGGCCGCCGCGTTGACTCGCATATCTGGCCTGATCAATCGCAAACGGCAGCGCGTGCTCGGCATCTTGAAGACGCAGAACGAGTACGTCGGGCACGTGGGTGACCGCGGCTTCGAGATCTGGGAGCGCCAGCAACGCGCGGTGCACGCGTTCGGGCGCGTGATCGCGCAACGAGGCGGCACGCGGATCGAGGTTACCTTCGGCCTGCCGATGCGGACGCGCGTCCTCATCGCCGTCTTCTTCGGCCTCTACGCTGTCGTTGCGATCGGTATCGCGTTGCGCCCTCCGGACGCGGTAGTCACGGTCGAGGAGCTTCTCGTCGCGATCGTGGGCGCAGCGATCCTGGCCGTGATCTTCAGCGCTGCCGCACGCCGGCAGCGCGCCGATCTGCGGGCATTCCTCGAAAGTGTCTTCACGGATGTGCCGCGGATCTAACGGAACGACGCCCCGAAGACCGCATCGGCCGGACCGTACGCGAGCCACGGCACCAGCCACAGGACGCCCATCGCCAGGAGCTGGATCGCCATGAACGGGTACATGCCCATGAAGATTTGATTGAGCGTGATCGCCTTGCCAACGACCCCCTTCATATAGAAGGCGGACATCGCCACCGGCGGCGACAGGAAAGACGTCTGCTGGTTCAGCGCGGCCATGATCCCGAAGAAGAACGGGTCCGTGGCGATGTTGTCGGGGAACCTCTGGTGGTACTGGGCAAGGAGTGGGAGGAAGAGTGGCATGAAGATGATCGTGATCTCCGTCCACTCGAGGGGCCAGCCCAGAACAAAGATGAGGAACTGCGCTACCCAGAAGAACCCTTCGGGGCTCAGGTTGAGGCCCGTGACGAAGGTGCTGATGACCGCGGAGCCGCCGAGCCGCGCGAACACCGCCGCGAAGATGCTCGAGCCCACGAGGAGCCAGCCGACCATCGCCGCGGCGCGCACCGTCAGGAACACGGACTCTCGCACCATCGGGAAGGAGAGCCGCCGGTGCCCCGCCGCGAGGAGGACGCCTCCGAGCGCCCCGATCGCGGCTCCCTCGGATGGCGTCGCGAGACCGAGGAAGATCGCACCCATCACGAAAAGAATGAGCGCCGTGATCGGCACGAATCCCCTCACGATGAGCAGCAGCGTTGCGCTCGGCGGGAGCTTCTCGCGCATCTCCTTCGGCACCTTCGGCGCGTCCTTGGGCCGAACGATCGCGCGAACGACGATGTAACCCAGGTAGAGCCCGGCGAGGGAGAAGCCGGGCAGGAAAGCGCCGGCGTAGAGCCGCGGCACGGAGACGCCGGCGACGAACCCGTAGAGGATCAGCAGAACGCTTGGCGGGATGAGGATGCCAAGCGTTCCCGACGCGGCGATCGCGCCGGCCGAGAAGGTCTTCTCGTATTTCGCCTTCATCATCTGCGGGAAGGCGAGGAGGCTCAAGAGGGTCACCGATGCGCCGACGATGCCAGTCGCGGTCGCGAACACGGTCCCGGTCGCGAGCGTCGCGACCGCGAGGGAGCCGGGCAGCCAGCCGAACATGACCCGGACCGCGTGGAAGAGCTCGTCGAGGATCCCGGCGCGCTCGATGAGGTAGCCCATGAAGAGGAAGAGCGGGATCGCGACAAGGACTTCGTTCTGCATGACGAAGAAGGTCCGCAGGACGACGAGATCGAAGACATTGAAGCCCATCCCGAGGAAGCCGAACGTCACGCCGAGCGACATGAGCGTGAATGCCGTCGGAAAGCCGATGAGTATCGCGACGACCATGAGCATGATCATCACCAGGCCGAGGACCTCCGGGCTCATGGGCTAGACCTCGCTCTGGCGCGCGAGGATGGTCTCGGTCTCCTCCACGTCGGAGAGCCGCGGCGGCCACGCGCCGGTCCGGAGCGCCTGAAACGCGCGGATCGTCTCGGCCACCCCTTGGATCCCTATGAGAACCGCGGCGAGAGGGATCACCGCCTTCAACGGGTAGATGATCGGCGCGGCGAATGACGTCGACGATCGCTCGCCGATGGCCCAGGACGCCGCGGCCCACTGAGCGCCGACGGAAACGAGTGCCAAAACCCCGGGAAAGAAGGCGAAGAGGTACAGGCCGAGGTCGACGGCCCCCTGCACTTTCACCGGCCACATCCGATAAAAGACATCTCCGCGGACATGCTGCGCGCGCGAGAGCGTATAGGCGCCACCGATCATGAAGAGGATCGCGTACAGGTAGTAGGACATATCGAAGGAGAAGTTGTAGGTGAACCAGATCTCATGGATGAAGTCGGCGAACGGCGCCTTGCTCAAGTAGCGCATGAGAACGTCGTACGAGATGAGGAAGGTGCTCACGACGATAAGCCAAGAGACCGCCTTTCCGCTCCAGGCGCTCAGCCTGTCTATGCGGAAGAGGAAACGCTCCATCGTGATCTTTCACCCCACATGTGACGGGGCCCTGGATTGGACCAGGGCCCCGTCAGGATATGCGTCTGCCCGCTCGGTCGCCCGCTACTTCTTGAGGAACCAGTTGTAGGACACCGGATCAGGCGTTGGGATGTTGATCTTCTCGGTCCAGGGGTAGACCTTCTGCGCCCACTTCTTCTGCGAGTCGATGATCTTCGCGAATTCTGGGTTGTCTTTGGATTCGTTCGCGAGAATGCTGTCCCACGCCTTGAGCTGCGCCTCGAGCACCGCCTTCGGCGTCTGGACGATCTTGATGCCCCGGCTGACGAGCTTGGCGTAGTCGTCGGCGTTCTTCGAGATCTGCTTCCACTCGCCGTCCGCGGATTCGGCGTAGATCGAGTACTTCACGATGGCCTGCAGGTCCTTGGGGAGCGCGTCCCATTTCGCCTTGTTGATGTCGATCAGGAGCGCCTCGCCAGGCTGGTGGTACGACTGCGCCATCATGACCTTACGCACGTCCGGCATGCCGTAGGCGATGTCCGAGGTGGTGTTGTTGAACTCCGCGGCGTCGATCGTCCCACGGTCGAGGGCCGAGGCTACCTCCGCTCCTGGCACCGAGATGACGCTTGCGCCCATTCCTTGGTAGACGCCTGTTGCGAGTCCCACCGTCCGGAACTTCATGCCCTTGAAGTCGTCGGGCGACTTGATCTCGTCCTTGAACCAGCCCAGAGGCTGACACTGCATCGGCATGTGGAGGAACGAGACGACATTGAGCTTCAGCTTCCGCTGGACGAGGTCCTGGTAGAGCTCGAAACCGCCGCCGTAGTAGAACCACGAGAGCCACTGCTGACCATTCAGGCCCATCATCGGCCCGGTGCCGAAGAGGCTCAGCGAGTGGTCCTTGCCGAAGTAATAGACGGCGACGTGGTGAGCGCCGTCCAGCGTCCCGCTGCTCACCGCGTCGATCGCCGCGGCGGTGTTGGTGACGGAGTTGACCTGCAAGGTGTCGATCTTCAGCCGGCCACCGGACATCTCATCGACCTTCTTCGCCCAGTCGGTGAACATTTCCTGGAAGATGTCGTTGCCGGCCCAGCCCGACTGGATCTTCCAGTTGATCGTGGCCGCCGGGGAGGCGATCCCGCCACCCGCGCCGCCCGTGGCCGGCGATGCGGCCCCGCCGCCTGCCGGGGCGTTGGACGAGAGGCACGCCGTGATGAACGCGCCCAGTGCCGAAAGCCCGGTGTACTTGAGGAATCCGCGACGAGAGCTCTTCAGTAGATCCACTGCTGGACCTCCCATTTCCCGGCCCACTGCGGGTCGTGACCATTCGATGCCCACCGTTTCCCCCTGTCAAGAGCGGGTTTTCGTCAGGCGCCATAAGGAGTACGGACGGTGCGGTCTGACGGACGCGTCCCCGCTTCGCGGAGCGTCGATCTGTCTAGCGGGGCTGGACCCGAAGGAGGGCTGTCGCGCCCGCTGTCGGGATCTCGGCAAGCTGCCGACCGGTCATGGCATTCAGCATCCAGACCGTTCCATCGGAGGACATGGCGTAGAGCCGGCGGCCGTCGGCACTCAGCGAAAGGCTGCTCACGACCCGGTCGGTGAGGAAGTGACCGCGGAGCGTGAAGTCCAGGGTGTCGACGAGCGCCACACCGTGACCCGCCGGGAAGTAGAGCTTGCGTCCGTCAGGTGAAACCACGCTTCGTGTCGGCGCGTCTGGCGTCGTCGCAGAAAGGAGACCGGCGATCGTCGCGGTGCGCCGCACTTTTAGCGTCGTGGCGTCGATGGCGGAGACCATGCCGAGCGCGCCGTTCGCCGCGTACAGGGTCGTCCCCGACGGAGCGACCGCGAGGGACCACGCCATTCGCTTCTCGTAGCCACCTGGCACGATCGGGAGGTCCAGGATGCAGAACGCGTTTCGCGAATTCAGATGGAGGACGTGGATGAACGGGCCGCGAGCAGGGTTGTAGTAGAAGCTGAAGTTCCACTGACCGTCGCGGCTCGGCACGGACGACTGGTAGATCCCGCTCATGATCCCGTCGAGACGCGTTGCCGCGTTGTTTTCGGTCGTCTGAGACGCCAGCTTCACATCGACGACCAGCGTCTCGGACAGCTTCGCGGACGGCACGTCGTACACGCGCACGCGGTAGCTGTATGCCGCATTGACGCCGAGGTTGCGGGCGGTCTCCGCCCCGATCCGCTCCGTGAGGTAGAGCGACGAGCCGTCGTCGCTGATCGCGTCGTAAGTGAAGGCGCCGGGGACCTCGGCGGTAGCGGCGAGCTTGAGGAGCGCCGTGTCGATTACCGCGAAGGAGCTCATCGCCCCAGACTGTCCGACCAGCACCAGCCACCGCCCGTTCGGGGATAGGCCGGTGGGCGCGGGACCACTTTCGTCGGCGAAAGCGAACTGACCTGGCAGCGTGAGGCGCGTGATGGTCCGTCCGGTCTTCGCCTCGATCCACTGCAGCGCGGGCGAAGACGCGCCGTCAAGCGCGTAGTAGACGGATCCGTCAGGCGAGGCGACGGCGCGACCGAACGAGTGCAGCAGCTCGCCCTTGGTGTCACGTACCTGGATCGCTGACGCCGTCCTGAGCACGAGCTCGTCATTCGTCGCGCTCGCCGGCTGATCACCGGTCCCTGCCGCGCAGGAAGCCAGGATCGCCGATGCCACCGCGAGACCGATCGCCGAACGCATCATCACCCCCCTTACAACCCACCGCTTCGGTAGGTTCCCTAGCGGAAGGTCGATGCGATCCGGACCGCCTCCTCCTTGGTCACCTGGGCTTCGAGCCGGTAGGTGACGCCGCCCTCTTCCCAGAGCAGCGTGTTACCGGCGAGGCGAAGCGTCTCCGACTGGAAGTTGCCATTCGGGTCGAAGTAGAAGAACTGGTGGGGCTGCCCCGAGAGCCAGGTCGCGACCCCGCCGTTCAGGGGAACGGATTCGAGATGCGCTTCGGGTCCGGCGGTCTTGCCGACGACCGCCTGATCGAGCCGGCCGCGGAATTCGACGACGAGCGCGCTGATGCCCGGCAGCGCCGTCGCCGGCAGTCCCTGACGCGAGCGGTACACGAGCGTGACGCGGACCGGTGCGGCGTCGACGTAGATCTCGTCTGGGGCGCCGAGGGCCGCCGGTTCGCGGACCGGGAACCCGGCGATCCGGCTCGCTTCCTCGACCGAGGCAGCCCGCTGCCCGGTGAACGTCACGGACGCGCCGGTCGTGGGCATCGGCGACGGCGTGGCGGTCACGCGGAAGATCTGCACGCCCCGCAGGCCGAGGATCTCCGCGGCGCGCGCCACGAGATCCGGAGTGAGCGCGAGGGTCAGGACGAGCAGGATCGCGAGCGTCGCCGCGATAGGCGCGAGCATGCCCCGCGGGACCCCGAGCGCCCACCAGCGACGCGCGCGGCGCCTGTCGATGCGCTCGCGGACGGCCGGCCAGAGGTCGCGCGTGGCCTGCGGGAGCCGCTCGCCGATGTCGGCGAGCGCCTGCTCGAGCTCGCGATCGGACAGGGTCTTACCCATCGCGCGTCACCTCACCCGACGCGACCTCGCGGAGGCGAACGAGCGCGCGAGAGAGCCGCGACTTCACCGTACCGCGGGCGACGCCGAGCGCCTCAGCCATCTCGGCCTCGGAGAGATCCAGGAAGTACCGGTAGGCGATGACCAGACGATCCTCCTCGCGAAGCTTGCGGAGTGCCCCGAGAACCAGCTCGCGGCGCTCGCTCGCCAGGGCCGCCGCCTCGGGCGACAGGGCCGTGTCACCCGAGGGGCGATCCTCGGCGACGCTGAGATCGACCGTCGGACGGCGGCCCAGCGCCTTGCGGCGGTTCTTGGCCTCGTTCGCGACGATCCGCAACAGCCAGGGACGGAAGGGCGCACCGGAGCGGAACCGGTCAAGCGCGAAATACGCCTTGGTGAAGCCGTCTTGGGCCGCATCCTCCGCTTCGGCGGACGTGCCGGTGATCACGTAGGCGGTCCTGGTGGCGAGCGCTTGGTAGCGCCTCACCAGCTCGCCGTACGCATCGGTATCGCCGTGTTGTGCCCGTTCCACGAGTACTGCGTCCTCCGCCGGCCGGCCCTCCAGGGAGTCGGTTCTCATCCCTCGTACAACCGTGCGGCCGAGCGGTTCCCTCATCAGGCGGACACGAGTGTCTGCAGCTCCCGCACGCGTGCCTCGACGCCAGTTTGGTCCGCCTGCTCGATGCCGTCGACGCTGAACTGCTCGACCGCGAAGGAGGCGCAGACGGTGCCGTGCAGGACCGCGCGGCACAACGTCCGGTCGTCGACCGTACCCGAATGCGCCAAATAGCCGAGGAGCCCGCCCGCGAAGGCGTCGCCGGCGCCGGTCGGATCGCGCACCTCTTCGAGGGGGTAGGCCGGTGTCCAAAAGATCCGGTCCTTCGTCAGGAGGAGCGCGCCGTACTCCGCACGCTTGATGACGACCGCGCGCGGACCGAGGGCGAGGATCTGTCGCGCCGCTCGGATCACGTTATGCGTCCCGCAGAACTGCCGCGCCTCCGCTTCGTTGATCGTGACGATGTCGACGCGCGACATGACCTTGGTCAGAGCGTCGCGCTTGCGCTCGATCCAGTAGTTCATCGTGTCGAGCGCGACGACGACCGGCGCCCGCACCTGCTCGAGCATCCGAAGCTGGATCTCGGGAAGGATGTTCGCGAGGAAGACGAATTCGCTATCAGTGAAGGCCGCCGGTACCTCTGGGTCCCAGTCGCCGAACACGCCCAGATCCGTGTTGATCGTTTCCGCCGTCACCAGATCGTGGTCGTAGCGTCCGAGCCAGCGGAACGACCTGCCCTTGACACGCTCGACGCCGGCGATGTCGACGCCACGCTTCTTCAGGCGCTCGAGGTCGCTTTCGCGGAAGTCGTCCCCGACGACCCCCATGAGTCGCACCGGCGCGTAGAGGCGCGCCGCGAGCGAGAAATAGGACGCGGCGCCGCCCAGCACGTCGCGACGGCGCTCGTAGGGGGTCTGCACGTCGTCGTAGGCGAGCGAGCCCACGACGAGGATGTGCGGCACGGGAGTCGGATGTTAATTGGTGGGCGTGCTCGCGTACGAGAAAAGGATTGCGACGAAGAACGCCGCGGCAGCGGCGATCGCCACCCAATCGGTCTCGAGCATGCGCTCCTCGACCGCTGGCCCGGGCCGCGCTCGCCAGTACTCGTTGAGAGCGCGCTGTCCGTACACGACGACCGCCGTCCCCGCGAGGAGCTCGCCTGCGTTCAGCAGAGCGAAGATCGGCTCCGCCGAGTAATGGAACCAGGTCAAATACCAGAGCAGGGCTCCGATCGTTGCGGAGAGCGCGTCGATCTTGAGCGTGCTCCCGACGCGATCCAGAGCCACGGCGATTGTCGCGAAATGCTGATAGACCTGCCACGAGCCGTAGCCCGGTACGAAGATCGAGAGCGCATGCCAGGCGGGCTGCATCCGTTCATTCGCCGTCTCGCGGCGTAGCTCCGCCCAGGACAATCCGAACCAGAGCGGCACGTAAACCCCGGTCGAGAGCACGCAGAGCGCGGCGACGAGCCAGAGCGGGCGCCGCCGCGGGGGCATCTCGCGCGCGGCGATCAGAGCGCGCCGTCCATGCGGAGCTTGGCGATCTCCTCGGACGAGTAGCCGATCTCGCCGAGCACCTCATCGGTGTGCTCGCCAAGAAGTGGCGGGTAGCGCCGCACCGACCCCGGCGTTCCTGAAAGGCGCACCGGGATGCCCGGCGCTTTGACACGGCCCGCCACCGGATGGTCGACCTCAGCGATGAGCCCGAGGTGACGCACGACGGGATCGCTGAAGGCCTCCCGGAGGTCGTTGATCGGTCCGACGGGCACGTTCGCTTCGCGTAGCTTGCGCACGACCTCGGCCTTCGGCAGCGTCGCGATCTTCGCTTCGATCTGGGGCACGAGCACGTCGCGGTGCTTGACGCGGCTCGGATTGTCGGCGAAGCGCGGGTCCTCGAGCAGGTCCTCGAGATCGAGCGCACGACAGAGCCGTTCGAAGAGCGCGTTATTGGCGCATCCGACGTTGACGAAGCCGTCCGCCGAACGAAAGGTCTGGTAGGGAACGATGGACGCGTGCACGTTCCCCTCGGGCCGCGGAACCGTCCCATCGGCAAAGAATCGCGCCGCCTGCCGCGAGAGGAGCGCGATCTGGCCGCCGATCATCGTGGCGTCGATCACCTGACCCTCACCGGTGCGGTGCCGCGCTTCGAGCGCCGCGACGATCGCGAACGCCGCGAACATGCCGCCCACCATGTCAGCTTGTGGGACGCCGACCATCACCGGTTCGCGCCCGGGCTCGCCCGTGAGGCTCATGACCCCGCCCATCCCTTGCACGACAAGGTCGTACGCGGCCCACGCGCGTCCGGGTCCATCCTGCCCGAATCCGGAGATGTGGCAGATCACGGCGCGGCGGTTCATCGCGCGCAACCGGTCATCGGGAAAGCCAAGGCGGGCGAGCACGCCGGGACTGAAGTTCTCGACCACGACGTCGGCCTTTTCCACCAAGCGTTCGAGGATCTGCTTGCCGTCGGGATGCTTCAGGTCGCAGGTGATGCTGCGCTTGTTGCGGTTGATCGCGAGGTAATAGGCGGAGATGCCCTTGACATGCGGCGGCGCCCACTCGCGCGACTCGTCTCCCACGCCGGGGATTTCGATCTTCACGACGTCGGCACCGTGGTCGGCGAGCATCAGCGTGCAGTAGGGGCCCGCGAGCGCCCATGTGAGATCGACCACCCGAATGCCCGCGAGCGCTCCCCCGTTTTCGCCGCCGGTCATCGCCGGCAGAAGCTCCAGCGTGTCGCCGTCGCGCAGGACGGCCGCGTCGTCGACCTGCTCGCCGTTGATGACGAAGGCCGCCGTCTCAGCAGCGGGTATGCCGAGCGATCTCACGATCTCCCGCGCGCTCTTCCCGGCCGCCTCGATCTCGCGCCGCTTTGCGCCGAATTGCTGGAGCTCGCCGTGCAGGACGACGCTGATCACGGCAGGCGAAGCGCCCGCACGAGTGGATTTCTTGGCATCCGCGCCAGAGTACCGTTCAGTAGCGTGAGCGAATTGTTGCCGCTGTTCCCGCTCGGCTCCGTTTTGTTTCCCGGGGCGCTCCTGCCACTGCACATCTTCGAGCCGCGGTACCGGCTGCTCATCCGTCGCTCAGTCGAGCGCGAGCGTCCCTTCGGCATCGTTCTCATCCGCTCCGGCGCCGAGGTCGGACCAGCCGCCGTACCTCACGCGATCGGCACGGAAGCGCGGATCGTCGCGGTCTCCCGCCTCGCCGACGGGCGCTCGTACATCGTCACGCGGGGCGAACGGCGCTTTGCCGTCGACGCGCTCGTCTCCGATGCGGAGCCGTATCTCGTCGGCCGGGTCCACTACCTCGATGAGCCGGAGGGTGACGACCCGTCCAGCCATCTGGACGAAGCACTCGAGGCGCTTGGTCGCTACCTCGTCGCCGTCCTGGCGGTCACCGACGACGCGCGCGGCGAGCGCGCGCTCACCGAAGAGCTGAAGGGAGTCGCTCCCGTCGAGGTGGCCTGGCGCATCGCGGGAAGCATCGCCGTCGATCCGGTTGAGCAGCAGGCGCTACTTGAGATGCCAAGCGCGTCTGAGCGACTGGTCGAGGAGACGCGCATTCTCCGCCGCGAGACCGATCAACTCGGCGACCTGCTCGTTCGACTCCGCGCTCAGGGCGAGCGGCAAGAGCTGAACTAGCTACAACTCGTTCGCGTACCGCACCACGCCGTCGGTGATGGTGGCGCGCACCCGCGCTTCCAGCAGCTCATCTTCATGCAATGTCGCGAGATCTCTGTCGACCACAGTGGCATCGCACCGCATCCCGGGCTCGAGCGTCCCCCACTCTCGTTCACGGCCTGTCGCATACGCCGCTGCTGCGGTGTAACCGTGAAGCGCCTCATCGAGCGTGAGGCGCTGGTTCGGGAACCATGCGTCTTTGTCCGACGGTCGTCGCCGCGTGAGCGCGGCGTGGATGCCCACCAGCGGGTCTATCGGTTCGACCGGCGCATCGGATCCGAACGCGAGCACAGCACCACGCTCGAGCAGAGTTCGCCATGGGTACGCGCGAGGCGTGCGCCGCGACCCCCAGTAGCGGTCCGCGAGATCGCGATCGCTCGTGCAGTGGATCGGCTGCATCGAGGCGATCACCCCGAGCGCGCCGAATCGCCCGAGATCCTCTTCGCGCACGAGCTGCACGTGCTCGAGCCTCTGCCGCAGCTTTGGCAACGTCACGCGGGTCGGCGCGATCGCCTCGAGCGCGACGCGCACCGCACGGTCGCCGATCGCGTGGATCGCGACCGCCAGACCCGCCGCCGCCGCGCGCGCGACGTCGGCACGGAGCTCAAGCGGATCGAAGGTCAGAATTCCGCGATCCTCGGTACCCTCATATGGCTCCTCGAGCGCCGCGGTCTGCGAGCCGAGGGCGCCGTCGCTGAAGAATTTCACGTGGCCGATCCGCAGCCACTCATCGCCATCGCCGGTGCGCATCCCGCCTTCGATGGCCGCGTCGAAGTCAAACTTCCCCAGGTCCCTGATCTGCGGCGGCGTTCCGGTCGTCGGAATCGACGACGCGAGCGAGCGGTGCGGGATCCCCATGACCACGCGCGTCGCGAGGCCGCCTCGCTCACGCGCTCGCTTGAAAGCGGCGTATGAGCTCGCCTGCTCGAGCGACTCGACGCCGGTGACCCCGCGCGCGAACGCTTCCTGTTGCGCGCGCGAGATCGCCGCGTCGCAGTCGGCCTCGGTCGCAGCCGGAACCGCGCGGTCGGCAAGCTCGTTCGCACGCTCCTGCAAGATGCCGGTGGGGCCTCCGGATGGGTCGCGGAAGATCGCGCCCCCTTCGGGAACGGCGGTGTCGCGTCCGACTCCTGCCATGCGTAGCGCCGCGGTGTTCAGCCAGCGGGAGTGGCCGTCGCGACTGCGCAACACCGCCGGCCGATCGCCGGTCACGCCGTCGAGGTCCGCTGCGCTCGGCCACCGGCCCCAGGTGTTCTTGTCGAACCTTCCGCCGGTCAGCCATCGGCCCGGCTCGAGCTCTCGTGCGCGCTGGCCGATGATCGCGAGCGCCTCCTCCAGGGTTCGGCACGGGCGAAGATCGATCTCCGCCATCTGAAAGCCCCACCACATGAAGTGCACGTGGGCGTCGAACCACCCCGGCGTCATCAATCCGCCGTGGAGGTCGACGCGCTCGGCGCGGCCCGCATCGCGGGCGAGGTCGGCCGCATTTCCGACGGCGATCACGCGGCCATCGCGTTGAAGTAGGGCCTCCCCAGAGGCGCCCGCGCGGATGTGGATGCGCCCGCCGTGAAAGAGGGTCGCGGTCAATAGTGAAAGCCGGCGCGCCCTCGAAGGGGAACGAACTTCACCGCGCCGTGGCGGGTCTCGCGCCCGTCCGGATGGCGCACCACGAGGTGCTGCATCTCCTCGTCGCCGACCGGAGCGACGATGCGCCCACCGGGAGCCAGCTGCCGCACGAGCTCTGGGGAAATGCCCGGCGACGCGGCCGTCACGAGGATCCGGTCATAGGGGGCATCGGGCGGATACCCGGCCGAGGCGTCGGCCGCGATCACGCGCACGTTCACGTAGCCGAGCTCGGCAAGAAGCGCACGCGCGCGCTCCGCCAGCGGGGCGTGCCGCTCAACGCTGACCACATCGCGCGCGAGCTCGGCGAGCACCGCGGCCTGATAACCGGAGCCGGTGCCGACCTCGAGCACATGGTGGTCGGGTCCGACCTCGAGGAGCTCGGTCATGCGGGCCACGACGAAGGGCTGCGAGATCGTCTGGCCCTCCGCGATGCCGAGGGCGTGGTCACCGTACGCGACGTCCTGATCCTCGCCGCGCACGAATCGCTCGCGCGGAACTCTGGCCATCGCCGCAACGACGCGCTCGTCTCTGATGCCCATACGCCTGAGGTCGAGGACCATCTGGGCACGCTCGCGTTCGTACTCCACGACGCCGAATGATGCGCTGACGGGAAAGCGGGACCGAGGAGACGACCCTTGACGGGCAGAAAGATCAGCGGCGGCGGCACCGAGGGCAGGGGTAGGGGCCCCTGGGCGCGTAGCGACGCGCGGCGGAGGGGTCCCCGCCCGACGGAGGGTGGGGATACCGCCGCGTGACCTCCGCTTCGCTCCGGCTTTCTGGGGCGGCTTCCGCCGCCCCATCAGTAGAGAGGGTTTCGGTGCCGCCGCCATGTCGCTCGCGCCCGCTCTCTTCGTCTAGGCCGGAGACTTTTCGATCGGCACTCCGATGAGGCTTCCCCATTCGGTCCAGGAGCCGTCGTAATTACGGACGCGCTCGTGACCGAGGAGGTACTTCAGAACGAACCAGGTGTGCGCGCTGCGCTCGCCGATGCGGCAGTACGCGATCGTCTCGCCCTTTCCATCGATGCCTTTGCCGCCGTAGATCTGACGTAGCTCTTCAGCGCTCTTGAACCGGCCATCCTCGGCGACCGCTGTCGCCCACGGAACGTTCTGCGCGCCGGGGATGTGGCCGGCGCGCTGCGCGCCCTCTTGCGGCAGGTTCTCAGGCGCGAGGAGCTCGCCGGCGTACTCCTTAGGCGAGCGGACGTCGACGATCTTGGCGCCGTTCCCGATGACGCGCTCGAGCACGTACTCGCGGAGCGCGCGGACCGAGGCGTCTGGTCCGGCCGCGCGATATTCGGTCTTGGTGTAGGTCGGAGCTTCGGTGACGATCTCCCGCTTCTCAGCGATCCACTTCGCGCGGCCGCCGTTCACCAGCTTCACGTTCTTGTGGCCGTAGTACTTGAGCAGCCAGAAGAACCAGGCCGCGAACCAGTTGTTGTTATCGCCGTACGCGACGATCGTCGTATCCGGCGTCACGCCGGATTTCGACAGCAGCGCCTCGAGCTGTTTCTTGTCGATCAGATCGCGGACCGGGTGCTGCTGCAGATCGGTCTTCCAGTTGAGGCCGATCGCGGCGGCGACGTGACCCTGTTCATAGGCGGTCGTGTCGACGTCGACCTCGAAGACGCGAACTTTCGGATCCTTCGCGTGCTCGGCGAGCCAGTCGGTCTCGACGAGAACATCGTTTGCGTAGCTAGCCATGTGCTTCCTCCAAGCGAGTTGTTGGGAAAACGGCGTGTGGGGGGTTCAGGCGACCGCGGCGGGCGGACCGAGCGCCGCTCCGAGTCGCCTACGGACAGACGCAGGTGAGGCGCGACGAGCCGCTGTGGGCTTGAGCAGGAATTCCGACTTGCCTAGTCAACAATTCCGTTTCTAGCACCTGCTGGGACACAGGGCAACCCGGCGAGTGCCCTACCGCCAGCGTTCGAGGACGGCGGGAAGCTCGGTCAAGTCGTCGATCGTCGCGTCCGGCTCGAGGTCGACTTTCTCCTGGGGTGCACCGGCGAGCGGCCGGCGCCAGACCGCGCTGAGTCCCAGACGCTTCGCCCCCCAAACGTCTTGACGGAGCCGATCTCCGACCATGACCGCCTCTTTTGGCTCACTACCGGAGAGCTCGAGGGCGCGCCGGAAGATCGCGGCGTGTGGCTTCTGCCAGCCGATGCTGTGCGAGCTCACGACGTGGTCGATCGCATCGGCGAGCCCGAAACGCTCCCAGTCGCGCCGGACCTCGTCATCGCCGCGCCAGAGCGTGTTGGTGACCAGGACAACCGAAAGGCTGTGCGACTTGCACCACGCCAGCGCCTCTCGGGTTCCGGGAACGAGCGAGCCGACCAGGTCGAGAGGGACCGTGACCGCGGTGCGCAGACGATCGATGTGGACATCATCGATGCCGATCTGGCTGTTTCGGAACCACTCCGCCGCCCAGCGGTTCGTCTCCTGACGTAAGTGCTCCTCGACCTCAGGCGTGTGCGGCGGGGCGATCTCCGCATCGAGGAACCTCTCGTACCAGTCGCGCTCGCCGAACTCGCGGCGGAGAGCCTCGAGCATGAGGAGCCGGTTCTCTTCCTGCTTCCAGTGCTGAACGAGCGTGTCGCCCACATCGAAGAAGACGGCGCGGACGGGCACGCGGCTATCGTATCGGGGCCCTGATGCTCGACTTCGAACAGCTCGCGTTCATCGAGAAGTGGCGCCAGCGCGCATCGCGCGGGATCGTCGTGGCGCTCGACGGCACGCGAGGCGACATTCTCGTCACGATGCGCGTGGGTGAGGGACCGGATCAGCTGGACATGCGCGGACGCGATAACACCGGTGCGGTACGCAAGTCGCGCCTCACGCTCGGCGACCGTGTGACGATCGCGATCGAGTACCGCGCTCGCGACGCAGGCAAGGCGAGCGGCCGCGGCGTCTCCGGCAACCTGGTGGCGCCCGGCGCGAAGGTGCAGGGCGCGGTGATCAGCACCGGCGACGTGGTGGTGATCGACTGTGGAGCGCAGGTGCTCGTCGCAGGCGAGACGCTCCCGGACGCGACTCCCGGCGATGAGATCGGCTTCACGATCGCGGAAGAGGGGAAGGCTTATCTGATCCCAACACGCTAGCGAGGACCGAGTTTGTTGACCTCGTCGGCGATCTCTTCCTCGTCCGGCACTTCGCGGAGCTGGTGGACGTCGATGTAGCGGCAGATCCCCTGAGCGTCAACGACGATGATCGCCCGCTCGGGTCGTCCGATCTCCTCGTTGAAGACGCCGTAGGCCTGTGAGACCTTGCCGTGCGGCCAGTAGTCGGAGCAGAGCGGGTACTGCACGCCGCCGAGCGAATCCGCCCACGCCTTCAGCGTGTAGACCGAGTCGCACAGAATGCCCACGACCTGGGCCTTGCCGCCGGCGAAACGCTGCTGCAGCGCGTTCAGCGCGGGGGCCTCGCTGTTTCAGGTATTGGTGAAGGCGAACGCGAAGAACGCGAGCACCACGGTCTGTCCGCGGAAGGCGGAAAGAGTGATCTCGCGCCCATCGTGCGAGCGCAGCGCGAAGTCGGGAGCGGGATCGCCGACCTTCAGGGTCTTGGTCTGGGTGGCGATCTTCGTTCGACCTTTTGGCGCGGCCATCGCACCTAGACTAGCCGCATGCCGGCGATCGACCAGCGACGACGAATCACCGCCGACCGTCGCGCATTCAACCACTACGGCGTCGTGTGCCCGTTCTGCGGCGAGAACGTCGGTCCGCGCTTTGTGACACGCGAGCACCTCGACGTGCCACCGAATCCACCGTATGCCGCGACGGTGCGCTGCCCGCGCTGCAAGGAAGAGTTCGAAGTGATCTTCTCCGCCGATGCCGTGCGCGCTACGGAACGACGGTGATGTAGAGGAAGACGCCCTCGTCTTCCATCCACCAGACGCCGTCGATGACCGGCCGCAGGTGGATCGCGTACGTCCCAGGAGTCGCCGGCGCCTTCACCTGGAAGGTGAACGTGCCTGTCGCCCCCGGAAGAACGGTCGCCTCGGTCTGCACGGCCGGCCGGGTCGTGTACGGCCAGTTCACCGACAGTCCCGCCCACATCGTGTCGTCCAGGTTCACGCCGAGGCGGGCTTCCTGCCCAAGCGTGCCCTTGTTCCAGGACTGGCTGCCCGCGTTCCGGAAAACGATCGAGAGCGGTCCGCTGGTCTGGCCGACGTTCAGCGTCGGGAACGCCGACTCGGAGACCCACGCGCTGTGATAGTCGACGCGGGTCGTCACGGGCACGAAGACGCCCTGGTCCTCGAGCCACGCGACGCCGTCGATCACCGGACGGAGCGGGATCGCCACGGTGCCCGCGCCCAGCGGCGCCTTCACCGTGAACGTGAATGACGCGACCGCGCCGGGCGCGACCGTCGACTCGTTCTGCAAGGCGACGCGGTTCGGCAATGGCCATCCGACGTTCATGCCCATCATGCTGTAGGCGGTGCTGTCACCGGGCACACCGAGCGCGACCTGGCTTCCGACGACACCCTTGGTCCACGTCTTCGTCCCGATGTTGCGGAACTGCAGTGTCACCGTGCCCTGCGCGGCCGGCTGCATCGCCGGGAGTGTCGTCTGCGATGCCCACGTGGAGTGCAGACCGCTGTCCGGCGGAACACTCGACGTGCCGCCACCGGAGCTCACGGTCGATCCTGTGCTGAAGTCCCACTCGTTCGTCACGTACGTGCCGGCGACCGTGATGTCGAAGCGGACGTGGTACGTCGTGTTCACCGCGAGCGGCTGCTGCGGGATGATCACCTGGTAGTCGTACTCGAACTGCTGCGCCGCGTAGTAGATCGGGAGCTTTGTCCCGTTCGGTGCGACGACCTCGGCAGCGCGCATCTGCACGTTCTGTCCCGCGGAGTACACGACCATGATCGGATAGCCCACCGGACCTGAAACACCGGAGGGAAGCGGGTTCGGCGACTCGCGACCGCTCCACGAGACCGGGATGTTCGTCTGCATGTTTGCGGGGGAGCGGACGAAATCGACGGCGCGAAAGCCGAAGTCGTAGACGAGGTCGCCGACCGTCGACTCGCGGCCGTTTAGGCTGGAATGGCCCCACCCGATGTTCGTCGCGTTCGGGTGCATCATCCCGAGCCGGTGATACGGCGCGTCCCAGAGCTGCCGCACGCCGGCGAGTCCGGCGCCTCCGGTCGCGACCTCACTGACGAACGAGGTCGTCCAGCCCGCCGCGATGAGCCGGTCACGCGGTGCGTAGCCGGTGTAATACGGAAGCCCGGCGGTCTCGTAGTGGCCGCCCTGACCGTTGGCGCTGCTGTAGTTGGCGTGGTTGATCGCGGCCTGCGTGAGACGCGGGTCGGCGGGCACCGTCGGTGAACCGATCGCGAAGCGCAGCTGGTTGTTGAGCTGCAGCATGTCCGCAGGCGCGACAACGTCCGCGTTCGCGGGCGCCGCGAGCGGCATCGCGATCAGTGCCAAGCTGATGGGAAGGCAGACGAGCGAGCCGAGCATGGCGCTACGCAATACATCCCACCGCATCTGTCTGAGTTAACGGCCCGCCGGCGAAAGTCTTATGTCAGGGCGGTAACAGCGGGACCTTTGTAACGGCGCACTAGTACCGCGCGTGGCAGCGCCGCCCGCCCGCGGCGCTTCCACTAGTTAGACCGAACTACTTCTTCTTTTTCTTTGCGGCCTTCTTCTTCTTCATCGGCATTGGGTCATCACCTCCCTTCCGTAAAAGAGATCGTCGACGCGCGGATCAACAACGCGTCGCAGCGTGGTCGGAAAATCGTGGAGGGGAAGGTGCGCCGCGGCCCTTGCGTCGTCATCATCGGGTGAGCATCACCTACGGATCTGCATTGTCCGCCCGCGTGAAGGACTGTCAAGAGCGCGGGCCGCGCGGCGTAGATGACCGAGTCCTTTATGGAGGAGCACGCGATGCGCCGGATCGTTCAACCATCGTGATGCACCGCTCGGATGCGGGAGCGGGACATACGTCACTCCGTCCTGCACCCGCGCAGTGCCGACCGCACTTTCGAGTGACACCTTTCCCCAGAACCGTTCGATGGCGAGACCGCCGACGAGGAGGATGACGCGAGGCTTCAGGAGCGCGAGCTCATTCTCGAGCCATGGTGCGCAGAGCGCGATCTCTGGTGGCGACGGCCGACGATCGCCGCTCCCGGTTGGCGACTTCCCCGGAAAGCATTTGGTGATCGCCGTGCGATATGGAAGATGGTCTTCGTCGATTCCCGCTTCCGCCAGCCAGCGCCGCAGCTCCGCGCCGGCGCGACCGCTGAACGGCTTTCCCGTCGTGAGCTCGACCTCACCTGGTGCCTGGCCGATGATCGCGATCCGGTCGCGGATGGATCCGGCCACGATCGGCTGGGCGCGGTCGAGGTACCCGGCGTCGACGCATTTCGTGCACGCTCGGATGCGAGCGTGAAGAAGCGCGAGCGCGCGGGCGCGATCGATCAATGAAATGCGTGCACCGCGGCGACGCTTGTAAACACCTATACGACGGTCGGGGTGCCGGGATTTGAACCCGGGAAACCTCTTGACCCCCAGTCAAGCGCGCTACCAGGCTGCGCCACACCCCGAGCGACGCGTCTTGTCAGAAAGTGTATCTGCGCGCCGCGTTCTTGAACTGCCGGGGCGGGACCCCTTGAGCAGGTCGACGCCTCCGGTCAGTGATCCGCTCGCACTGGTTGCAGATCCTGCGCAGGCGGCCACCCTTCATGGCGACGCCCGTATAGACATGGCCACGCACGCACCGTGTGGCGTCTCCCTTCAGACGCGTCTGGGCCCGGAACCTCGCCAGCGCCTCTTTCGCCTGGAGGCGCTTTGTCTCTCCTAACCACGGCCCGACTCGAGCCAGTACCCGCTCGATCCTCTCTTCGCCCTCGACGACCCACTTGAAGTCGTCTGGTTCGCCGTGACATTCGATGCGACCCATGCCGTCCAACGCCGCTCTGAGTCTCATGAGCACCGGCGCCGGTAACCCCACTTCGCCGTGCTGGCTCGCGGACGCTCGAATCCTGTACCAGGTCGGGCCCCGCTTCCGAGGGAGTGCGCGGACGACGCCGAAACAGCCCTCTGCATCGAGAAAACCGGCGGCCCAAATGCGCTCCGTGTCGTCGTCAGAGAACGTCGAGGGCTGGGGCTCGAGATGCACTCCGTGCAGCGGTAGTCGGAGTCGCGTGGGGCGAGCCTTGCGTTTGCCGGGTGCGTATTGAGCAAGGAACTCACGAATCGCGGTCGTGGCCTGAGCTCGCTTCACAGGACCGAGATATCGCCACAGAAGCGCGACGGTGGCCTGACCCTCGCCGAAACTGCGACTCTCCCACCGGTATATGCCGTCGTCGTTCGGGCCGACGATGCGGCCGGTACCGAGGACGGCCGCCTGAAATCGGGTCAGGACAGATGGGAGTAGCGCGCCACCATGCTGCGGGACAACTACATCCAGGCGAAGGTACCCGCGAACGGGATCAGAGACGTGGATCAGGGTCGAGCCTTCGCCGTCAAAGAACCCGGCAGCCCACACGATCTCAGCAACAGAAAAATCCCTCAGCCGACATGCCTGGTCAGCCGCAGGTCGCACGCGCGCTATGATAGCACAGTTGTTCGAGACCGGGAACGGTTGCGCACCAGAGTTGCGCTCGGTTACACCGACGGAGGCGGCGTCCCCCCGACCGGTACGCGCGGTAAGGCGACGTGGAAGGTGCTTCCGCCTGCGCCATTGCTCTCCGCCCAGATGCGTCCGCCGTGGCGATTCACGATCTCCTTACTGATGTAGAGGCCGAGCCCCATCCCCGCCTGATCGCGAGCGGCGCGGTCGGGCGAGCGGTAGAAGAGCCCGAAGATCGACTCGAGCTCCTTATCCGGGATGCCGATCCCCTGATCTCGTACCGAGACCCGGACCCCGCCATCCTCCCGCCCAACATCGATCACGATCGGACCGCCGCCTGGCGAGTATTTGATCGCGTTCGTCACGAGGTTGTTGAGCACTTGCTCGATGTGATCGCGATCGGCGGTCACCACGGCGCCGTTCTCGCGCTTCACGGTGATCTGATGCGTCGTCGTCGTGAGCTGCATACGCATCGCGACTTCTTCGGCTAATTCGCCAAGATCAACGTCGCCATACCGGAACTCGATCCGGCCGGTCTGTATGCGAGAGACGTCGAGCAGCTCGTCGATGAGCCGCGCGAGCTTGCCGGTCTGCCGATAGACGACCTCGAGCTGCTCGAGGACTGCCTGAAGGCTTTCGCCAGGCGGGTGCTGGCCGCCCTCTCCATCGCTCATCCGACGCACGCGCCGAAGCGCCACCTGGAGGAACCCGGACATCGCGGTAATGGGCGTCTTGAGCTCGTGTGACGCGATCGACAGGAACTGCGATTTCATGCGGTCGAGCTCCTTGAGCTGCTCGTAGCGTTCTTTGAGCTCAGCCGTCGCCTCGTCAATCCGCAGCTGGAGCGATGAGTTGAGGTCGGCCACCTCCCTGTTCGCGCGCTCGAGCTCGACGACGCGTGCCTTCAGTTCGAGGCCCAACCGGCGCCGCTCGATACCGCGCGCGACGGTGCTCCGCAGCTCCTCGACCTCGCTCGGCTTGACCAGGTAGTCGTAGGCCCCTACGCGCAACGCCTGGATCGCGGACTCGAGGCTCGCGTAGCCGGTAAGCATGATCGTCACCGTCTCGGGGAAGTGCTCGCGCACCGCGCGAAGAACTTCGAGACCGTCGCCGTCTTCGAGACGGAGGTCTGTGAGCACGAGGTCGAACTCTTGGTCGCGGACCATCTTGCGCGCCTCAGCCGCGCTCGTCGTGGTCGCGACGTCGTAGCCGTCAAGCTGCAGGATCGCCTTGATCGTGACGACAACGCTCTCCTCGTCGTCAACGACGAGGACCTTAGGCTGCTGGCGCATCGCCTGGCCCCCCCACCGGCAGCGTGATCGTGAACGTGGTCCCGCGGCCGACACGGCTTCGCACGCGCATCGTGCCACCGTGACTCTGCACGATACCCTGCGAGACCCAGAGCCCAAGGCCCGTGCCCTTCCCGGGCTTCGTCGAGAAGAACGGCTCGAAGATCTGCGCCAGGACGTCGTCGGCGATGCCCTGGCCGGTGTCGCGCACCTGGATCTGCACGGCGTCGCGCCCGAAGAGCTCCGTCTCGGCGCCGGCACCACTCTGCGTCGCCACCGTGATGGCGCCGCCCTCGGGCATCGAGTCAGCCGCATTCAGCAATAGGTTGAGCAGCACCTGCTTGAGCTGGTCGCCCGACGCGCGGATGCGTGGGATTACCGGATCGAGCTGGTTCGCGATCTGGACGCCGCGTTCGCGCAACCGCTTGACGACCAGGCCTTCCGCCTCCTCGACGAGCGCGTTCACGTCTATGGAGGTCATGGCCTCGGCCTGACGATAGAAACCAAGCATCTGACGGAGGATGCGCGACATACGCTGGGTCTCCCGCGAAGCGATCTCGAGGTACTGCCTGTCCGCCGCGGCCGAGGTCATGCTCTTCTGAAGGAGGTAGAGCGCGTTCTGCACCGCCTCGAGCGGGTTGTTGATCTCGTGCGCGATCGAGGCCGCCAGGCGACCCGTCGCTGCGAGCTTCTCGGAATCGAAGAGAACCTGCTCGAGCCGGCGGCGCTCGAGCTCCCGGAGACGACCGATGTCCTGCATGACCGAGACGATCGCTATCACGGCCCCGCGCCCGTCGCGGACCTCGGTCGCGCTCACCTCCATCTCGAGGCGCTCTTCGCTCCCGGGATCGACGAGCGCGATCTCGCCGCGCTCGGAGGTCGTGGGCTCGAGACGTAGCTGCGCGAGGAACGACGTGAAGCGGGCGTCGTTCGCCAGTGCGGTGTGTGCCGAGCGCGAGCTCGCCGTGTCCCCCTTGAAGAGACGCTGCGCCGCGGGGTTCATTGAGATGATCTGGTTGTCGTTGTCGACGACGATGATGGGATTGGGCACGTTCCGGAGGATGAGGTCCAGACGGTCGCGCTCCATCCTGACTTCTTCCTCGGCCGTGGCAAGACGCTCCCGGCCGCGGGCAAGCTCTTCGCCGATGTGCCGGATGTCGGTGACGTTCTTCAGCACCGAGACCGTCCCGCGCAGGCCCACGCGGTAGTTCGTCGCCGGCGTCGTGATCACCTCGTAGATGAGCTCTTCGCCCTCGAACGGATCGACGAGCGTGACCTCGCGGCTCGTCGTCGCCTGAACGCGCTCGAGGTTCCACGTCGAAAGCGCCGCGGTGAACAAGAAGTTGTTCATCCAGACGGCGCGGCGCTTTCCCGCGCTGTCTTCATCGCTGGCGCGGAAGAGCAGCTCCGCGCGGCGGTTCTGCAGGACGATGTCGTTGTTCGAGTCGGTGACGAGCACGGCGTCACCGACGCCGTTCACCATCCACCAGAGCCATTGCTTCTCGATCGCATGCGCTTCGCCTGTTTGCCGAAGGAGCTCGACGTCTCGTTGCAAGCTGAGCGCCTCACCGGCCTTACGGGAAAACGGCACGAGCGCGTCGATGTCGGCCTGCGTTACGCCAGAGGCGCGCGACAGCAAGACGACACCAGCCCACTCCCCGCGCGCTTCCCAGCCAAGCGCGGGGACGCCTTTTCCGTCCCGATCCGCCGTTGTGCGCTCGCTCGCGCTCCGCAGCGGCGCAGCGATCAACGGTCCGATCCCCATGCTGGCCAGCGCATCGCGAAGCAGCTGGCTGAGCCGTTCGTCGCGCGAGACGTCGCGGATCCGCTCGGGTACGCCGCCACGAAGGACCGCGATGATCGGATTGGCCGACTCTTCCAGCGGTAGGGTCAGCGGCCGCACCGCCGCGTCGGGCACGCCGATACCGAAGCTCCCGACAAGGGCCGAGCGTTCGTCGTCGTAGAGAAGCACGATCGCCTTCTCGAAACCGAGCGCGCGAAGGAGATCGTCGAGCAGCGGCTCGAGCGTCTCTCGCGGGTCGCGCCGAGCGGCCGCCCGTGCCGGCCGCTCGAGGACGTCAGCCACGCGCGGTCACCTCAGCCGTTAGGCACGCTCCGCCGATCGCGCGCGGGTCGGGGCCATCTCGGAAGTGGCGCTTCCCACCCCGAGCGCGCCGCGCTGGGCAGGCATGAGACCGAGAGCATCCGCATAGCGGAGGTACGTGTCGATTGACGCCACGACCACGCGTGCCTCGACGGTGATTAGGTCGATGCCCACGAGGGAGACCCGGACCCAGGCATCGATGATGATGCCTTTGTCCAGGACGCGGTCGAGCACATCGATGAGGCTGCTGCCACCCGGTGCACGTTCAACTGGCATTTAGGTTTACCTCCCTCGATTCTGTGGTCGTCCAAGCTCGCGCTCGAGCTGGGCGATCCGGGCTTCGAGACGTCCGATCGCGGTTTTGTCGTCGCCATCGCGACCAGTAAGGCTTCGGTCATATTTCCACCAGTTCAGACCGATCTGCTCCGCCTTGTCGATGGAGCAGACCAGGAGGCGGATCCTGATCGTGAGGAGCTCGACGTTCGCGAGCGAGATCGAGACGTCGCCCGCGACGACGAGGCCCTTGTCGAGAACGCGGTCGAGGAGATCCGCGAGCGTCGTCGTCTCGCGGGGCATCGTGATCCCGCGCCGCTCCGTGCTCATATGAGGTTCCCGAGCGGACCGAGGCCGAGATTCAACTCCGACGGATCGATCCCGAACCCGCGCGCCATCTCCTGCACCTTCTGCTCGAGCCTCATGAGCGCAACCCCCATTCGCTCTACCTCTTCGTCGCTCAACGTGCCTCCTTCCATGCGCCGCACGGCTTGGCGCTCCAGCAGCTGACGCAGAAACTCGACGAGCGTAAGCACGAGCTTCGCGAGCCCTTGCTCGACCTGATCCGGATCCACATCCACCCGCTCAGGGAGGATGCCACGAAGTCGCTCGACTTCGCGTCGCAATTCGGTCAGTTCGTCGATCTCGTTCAACTTCGGGACTGGGGGGCAGAGCCCGTCGGGGGCTCGGCGCCAGGACCCGTTGGGCGCCGGGGGGCAGCGCCCCCCGACTGTTCGATGCTCGCGAAGCTGTAGGGCGGCCACGGTCCGCTCACAACGCCAACCACATCGTTGAAACGGCTTGCCAGACGCTCGAGAACGGCTTTCCGCTCCGTGGCTCGCTCGCTCGGTATCAAAACGGCCAAAGAGACAGCCACTCGATCGCTCGTGCACATCTCATGCCAGACGAGCGATCGCTCGACCGAAAGCTCGGCGACGAGGCATTCCAGGAGCTCGGCGGCGCGCGCCTTTTGGGCCTCGCGGGCTGCGTAGCGAGCGCGCCGCTCTTCCATGAAACGCCGCCCAGGCCCAATCGCCGGATCCGCGGGCCGTGGGGTGTCGCCCCTGCCCCCCGAGTTCTTCGCCCAGAGGAGTGTGACCGCGAGCTCGCTTTTGCCGGCCACCCGATCGAGTGCCGAGTGCAGGTCGTCGGCCCGGGTGGAAAGCGAGGCCCGTGCGTCCTCGTCGGTGGCGAACGTCGTTCCGAAGCGCACGGGAAGACAGGGCTGGGCGGCGCAGATCCGCTCGACGAGACGGTGGTGCTCCAGGGCGTCGTTTCGGTCGAGCTTGTCCGCCGGATCCCAGCGTGTGCTCCAAAGGCCGATGTCGCCGGTCCCGGACCAGCGGAGCGGCCGCCCCCGAAGTCCCTCGCCGTCGAGGGAGGCCGGAGGCTCGCCGGTGATGGCGTGGGCGAGCAGCGTCATGACAGTCGGGGGGCAGGGGGACGGGCCCCTGGGCGCGAAGCGACGCCCCCTGGCCCCTGCGCGCCGCTCTCGATCGTCTCGACGGCGGCGAGCACGACGTTCAGGCCCAGGTAGATGAGGTCGACGCCGGCCACGGAGATCGTCGCGTGGCCGGCGAGCACCACACCCTTATGCAGAAGCCGGTCGACGAGCTCCAGCAGCGATGCATCGGCGGGCGTCAGCTCCTTCACGCCAATGCGTGCTCCCGCGGGAGTCCTCCGAATCGATATGGTGGCCACGGACCCGACAGGCGCACGCGATACCCGCGCGAGCTGCCGGTCGCCCCGAGCCGCCGCACCGCGTCGCCCAGCTCCGCCTCCCGCTCGCGCTCCGCCAGGACACTGAAGCGGGCGACCGCCGAGACGGCCGGATCATCGATGAGCGGCTCTCTATAGACGCGTTCTCCGATCGCCTCGACCGCGGCCGTCGTCTCCTCGGCGATCACCGCATCGCGCGCGCGCCGCTCGTCGCGCAGCACATCGTCCCGACGCTTGCCGAGGAGGAACGCGCGACCCGGCGGGGCGGCGGCGATCTCGGCATCGAGGTCGCGGAGCGCTTCGCTCAGCCCTCCGACATCGTGGTCGCGTTCGACCGACACGATCCATTCCGCGCGGCCCTCGACCGATCTCAGGCGGTCCCGTAGCTCCTCGGCACGCGAGCGCAGCAAGCTGCGCACGCCGTCCGATCCGCGATAGATCGCGCCGAACGCGAGCGGCAGGACCGCCCCGGTCATCTCAAGGAGCCTCGAGTTCACGTCCTGATGCACGGCGGCGCGAGGCGTAAGCCAGTCCATGTTTTGAAGATGCTCGTTCAAGGGACCTTCCTCGTAATCCGACGCTGGAACGACGCTTATGGCGGCGAGTAGTGGCCCTTCCACCAGCGGTTCGACCGGAGCTCCCTCGATGCCCCGCAGCTCGCTCGCCCCGACGAGCGGCGCGGCGCGAGCGTCGGCGATCGCGTAGAGATAGCGGAGAGTCTCGCTCACTCGAGCTCCTCGGGTATCTCGATGACAAAAGTGCGCCCCTCGGTCTCAGTGGGTGCGGATGTCTCGATGCCCTCTTGGGCCAGCTCTTTGCGGTACTCCCTTATCTCACGCAGTCGCGCGAAGAGACCGGCTTCACGCTCGGTGAACTCTTGCTCGCCGATCTGGCCCTCCTCGAGCTGCAAGTGGAGCTCGAGGAGCTCTTGACGGACCGGCTCGTCGTCGGTGAGCTGCTGCTCGGCGTACTCGACCACCTTGTCCAGGCAATATCGGATCCCCGCTGCCGGTCCCGTGATGGGCAGCGCGAGGAGCTTAAAGAGGATCACGGGGCGCTAGACCCCGGCCGAGCGCTCGAGCTGAAGCCGGATCGTGACGAAGTTGTACGGCGGCCAGGGGCCGGTCTCTTTGAAGTTGAGCTTCCCTTCGAAGCGCTTCCCGATCTCGTGCACCTTCTCGTCGAAGAGGGCGGACTTGTCTCGAGCGACGAGGAACGCCGCGTTCATGATCATCTTGTCGCCGATCACCTTGTTGTGGCGCGAGGCGATGGCCGTCTCGCGAAGCTCGTCGTAGATCTCGCGGACGTAGGAGTCCGATTTGTCCGCGAGCGCCTGCTCCACGAGCCGACCGAGCTGCATGCGTGCGAAGTACGTCGAGGTCTGCTGATTCGACTCGATCTCGGCCTTGAGCCTCCGGAGCTCCTCGTTCTCCTGCTCGACCTCCGCGAGGACCGAATCGCGGTCCCAGTTCACCTTGAGGCCGAACTCCAGCTTGTCCTTCATCTTCTGGAGCACGTCACGAAGCGCGTCGTAGGTGTCCTTGAGGAACTCGATCGTGTCTTCTTCGGTCTTGAACAGCGTGCCGAAGCTCATCGGCACGGGCGTGAAGCCGTTGTCCACCATGACGACCTCGTTCACCCGTTCATGGGTCAGCGCGTTCTCCCGGGTGGGGTCGTAGACCTGCAACGCCGCCTGGCTCACGACGGCGGCGAGGTCGCGGTAATGGATCGTGTACACGTCGTCCCCGCGTCCGCCGATGCCGATCTTGCCAAAGGTGCGCGGGTCGGCGCACTCGATGATGGAGTAGACGTAGACGCCGCTCGATGTCCCCTCCTCGCCGGTCGTCGACGTGACCGTCGTATCCATTCAGACCTCCGATGAGTCGGAGGGCTTTGCCCCCCGACCCCCGACCGTCTCCACCGGGACGGCGAGCTGGAGGAATTCTCGCGTGAGCTCGTACAGCTTCTCGCGGTCCTCGCGCTGGGCCGGACGGAGGCCATAGTGATTGATGACCCGGATCTGCGTGCTCAGCCATTCGCGCCAACAGTCCGCACAGATCCGCGCCTCGATGTCCTCACCGAGCGAGCCAGGAAGTCCTACCTTGCCGGCTCCCTCGCGCTCGTTCCCACAGCGCGCGCACCGAACCAGAGCCACCCACTCATGTTATCGGCGCTTCTGGGCGGAAAGGTCACACCGGACGTTCGACTAGGGGCCGGGTGCCAGCTCCGGTCTCATAGGAGGCCCGCCCTCAGGAGCGGCGCGTACCGGAAAACGGCACGCCCGAGCACCGCCGAGAGCGCGACCGGACCGAACGTCCGGCTGTCGGTGCTCTCCTCGGGGCGGTCGCCCAGCAACGTGCAGACCCCGCCTTTGACCCGCGCGACCCGTTTCAGGACGAGCCGCCCCGGAACGCGCGGGTCGCGCGCGAGGACGATCTCCCCCACCCGAGGCGGGCGAGCCAGGGGCGCGACGATGACCCAGTCACCGTCGCAGAGAGCGGGTTCCATGCTGCGGCCGGCGACCGCGACCCTCCGGAACAACTTCTTAGGCCCGGGCTGCGGCCGCCTTTGGCATCCGGGTGGCGGTCGGCCCGCCGGCCTTCGTCCACACGTCGGCGATCTTGTCGATCATGTCGAGGAGCGTCTTGGCCTCCCCGATGTCGAGCGACCCCTTCACCTTGGAGCATTGTTTCGCGGCCTTCCAGCAGAGCTCGGTGATTTCTGGGTATTTCTGGACGTGCTCGGGCTTGAAGTAATCGCTCCAGAGGACATCGATGTGGTGCTTGGCCAGTTCGGCGCGCTCTTCCTTGATCACGATCGCCCGGGTCTTGAACTGGTCGTCGCTCGAGGCGTTGTACTTTTCGATGATCTTGTAGCAAGACTCCGCTTCAATGCGCGCCTGCTCGGGGTCGTAGACGCCGCACGGCAGGTCGCAATGGGCGTACGCGATGGTCTTCGGCTTCAGCAGGTCCGTAAGGAACATGAGACTCCCCCTTCGTGTGGATGCCAGTCCGTTGTATCACGACTCAGGGGTTCACATCCTCGAGGATGACGTCGTAGCGCGTGAACCCGCTCACCATGATGTCGCGGGGCGCCTGCGAGAGCAGATCGCCGCGCTCGCCGCGGAAGGGGGCAAAGACCTCGATCTGGTATTTCCCCGGCGGGACCACGATGGCATAGGTGCCGCTGACATCGGTCGCGGCGCCGATCAGCGGCCCGGCTTCGTCGAGGATATTCAGCGTGGCGGCCTCGAGGGGAACGCCACGCGTGTCGCGAACCACGCCCGTGATGCGCACACCCTTGCGCAGCGTGAGATCGAGCGTGCGGTCGGCGTTGCCGAGACTTACCCCATCCGCGTCGATCCAGAAACGTTTTCGGGACCAGAACTCATTGATGAGGTCGGCGCTCGCCGGCGGGATGACCTGCACGACGTAGTCCTCAGAACGCGTCGTCACCTGGTATGAGCCATCGGATCCGGTCGGCCGGCAGATGCGTCCCGTCGGGAAGCGAGTGTCCACGCACACGAGGGCCGCCGCGACCGGCTCGCCATCCGTCGTACGGACTTTTCCGCGGAACTGCGGCCCCGGGTCGAGGCTGACGTCGATGGAACGATCGCGGTCGAGCGTGATGGCGGTTGTGCTGACGCCTTCCAGCACGTGGTCGTACCACTGCGCGACCAGGCGCACGTTGTCGGGTGGGACGGTCCATAGGTAGTACTGGCCCGGTTCCCGCAGCGCCAGATAGGAGCCGTTCTTGTTCGTCCTCTCGCAGTCCCACGGCAACGGCGCGGCCAACGTCCTCATGCACACCTGAGCGTCCTGGATCGGTCCGCTCGGTCCGCGGACAACGCCCGTGAGAAGCACGCCCTTCACCAATGTCATATCGAAGTCGCGAACGTCGGTCGTCCGGACGTCGATGATGTCGGCCTCTTCGCTTGAAAGACGGCCACGGCCCCACTGGGGGATGAGCTTGCCGCCGGGCGGTCCCGTCACGTCGACCTTGTAGGTACCGGCGACGACATCGATCGCGTATACGCCCTGCGCTCCGCTCCGCGCGCATGTCGGCGCCTCGGTGGTGCTCGGAGGATTGGCACATATACCCGCTCCGGTCACCGTCGTGCCTTCCTCGTCGCGGATCGTCCCGCTGATCGTCGAGTGTGGATCGAGCCGCACGGCCGTCGTCGCGTCGGCGTCGACAACTTCGGCCCAGACTTGTGCGGCGCGAAGGCGCGTTCCCTGACGTGGCGTGACGTGGACCGAATACGTGCCGGGGTGCAGGCTGAGCCGCGCCGTTCCTGCCGCGCTCGTCTCGCCACAGCGCTCCTGCTCGCCTGCGACGGTGAACGCACACACGCTGGCCCCGGACACCGGCGCCCCCGCTGGAGCGCTCACGATGACAGCGAGCGTCCGGACGGGCGTTGGCGTCGGCGTCGCGGCCACGGGCGGCGTCGGCTGGCACGCGACCAGCGTGACGGCGAGTAGTGTGAGCGCGACGCGGGGCGGACGGATCAACCTACCTATGGTCGCTTAGGGGCGGTCGCCGCCTCCTCGCGCTGCGTCGCGGCGAAGGATCCAAGCAAGCGCGAGATCTCGGCGAGTGGTCCGGAGATCTCGTCGCCCTGCTCGCGGTCCATCAGGTCGCGCATCGCTTCCCGGATCGGCTTGCCTTCGGAGAGCACCAGGTGCGTCTGCTCGGTGATCGGCATGACGACGCCGCGCTTTACCGACACGCGGTAAGTCGCCTCGGCGGTGGACATGCCCTCGGCCACCTGGCCACCAAGCCGCCCTGGGATCTCCGCGACCGAGACGCCCTTCGCGAGCATCTCGCCGACGGTGCGGTTCCGTGAGAACTTGCTCGTACAGGTCGCGATGAGGTCGCCGAATCCCGCGAGCCCCGCAACGGTCAGCGGATTCGCGCCCTCGGCGAAACCGTAGCGCGCGATCTCCGCGAGCCCGCGCGTGACGAAGCCGGCCTTCGCGTTCTCGCCGTAGCCCATGCCATCGATCGCGCCGGCGCCGAGGGCGATGATGTTCTTGAGCGCGCCGCAGAGCTCGACGCCAACGACGTCTGCGTTCGTGTACACGCGGAACATCGGCGTGCCGACGAGCGACTGGAAATGGCGAGCCGTGGCCGGATCGACGGATGCGATGACTGTGGGCGCGGGAAGCCCCGCGGCGATCTCACGGCTGATGTTCGGCCCGCTCAGGACCGCGACGCGCTCTGGCGCGAGAGCCTCAGCCCAAAGCTGGCTCATCCGACGGCCATCGTCGGCGAGTCCCTTGGTCGCGGAGAGGATCCGGTGCCTTGGCCGCAGGAGCGCCGCTACCCGGTCGCGCAGACCGCGCACCCCCTGGCTCGGCACCGTGACGATGAGGTCGTCCGATGCGAGTGCGCGTTCGAGGTCGGCCGTGACCTCGACGCGATCGGGCACGCGGATCCCGGTCAGGTATTTGCGGTTCTCGCGCCGCTGGGCGATCTCCTTCGCCTGCGCCGCGTCGCGCGTCCAGAGAACGACGTCCTTCCCGCCATCACGCGCGAGGATGGTCGCGAGCGTTGTGCCCCAGGACCCGGCCTGAAGGACGGTGACCGTCAAGAGGTACCGACGCGCGGCTCGGCGCCACGCATGATCCGCTCGATGTTCGGGCGATGCCGGATGAAGACGACGGTCCCCGCGACGACGATGAACGCGAGCGTCGCCCAGTTGAACGTCAGCCACCCGGTCGCGCAGAAGACCAGGTACCCGACCAAGGCGCCGATCACCGACGCGAGCGAGCCCACAGACACCATGCGCGTGAGCGCGAGAGCGATGGCGAAGAAAGCGACCGCGCTGGCCCACGCCGGCGTCGCGACGAAGAGGAGCGCACCAAAGCCGGTGGCGACGCCGCGTCCGCCGCGTCCGCGAAGCAGCGGCGGCCAGCAGTGCCCGGTCACCGCGGCTACCGCGCCGACCGCTTCCGCGACGGGCCGGCTCGGGCTTCCGGGCGGGAAGAGCAGCTGCGCGAACCCCACAGCGAGCGCGCCTTTGAGGATGTCAAGCACCGCAACCAGGACGCCCGCGCCCGGACCGAGAGTGCGGAACGTATTCGTCGCGCCGGTCGAGCCCGATCCGACGTCGCGCAGGTCGACGTTCCGATAGAGCTTGCCCACCAGGTAGCCGCTCGAGATCGAGCCGACGCCATAGTCGACTGCACCGACGATCAACAGGCCCAGAAGTGAGGCCCAGGAATCGATCACTCGTGCGCTCCGCGCAGCTCGATCCGGATCGGCGTGCCGTGGAAACCGAACCGCTCGCGGATCTGGTTTTCTAAGTAACGCGTGTACGAGAAGTGCACGGCCGCCGGACGATCCACGAAGAAGACGAACGTTGGCGCCGGTCCTTTCGCTTGCGTCACGTGCCGGAAACGGACCTCCTTGCCGCGGTCGGACGGAGGTGGGTGCGAGCCGAGGGCCTCGACAAGTAAACGATGGAGGTCGGCGGTCGACACGCGCTTGCGACGCTCATCCGCGATCGCGACGGCATCGGCGAGGGTCTCCTCGACATTGCGGCCCGTCTTCGCGGACACGAACCGGTGCTGGAGCCACGGAGCGAAATGAAACTCCCGGGCGATCTGATCCTCGACCGCCGCGGTGGTATCGGCGCCGCGCTCGACGAGGTCCCATTTGTTCACGGCGAGCACCAGGCCGATATACGCCTCGAGCGCGTAGCCCGCAATGTGCAGATCCTGAGCAGTTAGCCCTTCGGTCGCATCGGTGATCAGGACGGCGACATCGGCGCGCTCGAGCGCACGGATGGTCCGTAACAGGGCGAACTTCTCGATACCCTGCTCGATGCTTCCGCGCCGTCGGATGCCGGCCGTGTCGATGAGCCGAATCGGCCGGCCGGCGCGCTCGATGACCGTGTCGACGGTGTCTCGCGTCGTTCCCGGCGATTCGCTCACGACCGCACGCTCCTCGCCGGCGAGCCGGTTCAGGAAGCTCGACTTGCCGACATTCGGGCGCCCGACGATCGCGATACGCACCTCAGCGGAGTCCGGCTCGAGCTCTTCGGCCGGCGGTGGCAGCTTCGCGACGATCGCGTCGAGGAGGTCCCCGGTCGCGGTGCCCTGGAGCCCGGAGACGGCGTAGAGATCGCCGAGGCCGAGCTCGTAGAACTCCGCCGCCTGCGCCTCGGTGCGCCATGACTCGGCCTTATTCGCGGCGAGCACAAGAGGCTTTCCGCTGCGGCGGAGCAGATCCGCGACGTCGTGCTCGACCGGGAGGATGCCGCTCTGCGCGTCGACGACGAAGACGACGACGTCGGCCTCGGCGATCGCCGCCTCGGCCTGCTTGCGCACGGCGGTCTCGATCTCGCCGGTGGCGTCGTCTAGCCCGCCCGTATCGACGAGCGTGAACTCTCGTCCGCGCCACTCCGCCGTCGCGTACAGGCGGTCGCGCGTCGTTCCGGGCTCGTCCTCGACGATGGCGACGCGCTCACCCACGAGGCGGTTGAAGAGTGTGGATTTGCCGACGTTCGGACGCCCGACGATGGCGACGAGGCCGCGGGTCACGGAGCTAAGCCTAGGCGGCGAGCTTCTCAGCGCGCTCCTTTACTTCGAGAAGCGTGTCCATCGGGGTCGAGCAGCCGCCGATGAGGCCGACGCGGTCCTCGCCCCGCAGCCACTCCGCCTTGAGCTCGTTCGCGTCCTCGATGTGGTACGCGTTGCGACCCTGCATCTTGGCGAGGTTGACGAGCTCGCGCGTGTTCGCCGAATTCTTCCCGCCCACGACGATGATCGTGTTGACCAGCTCCGCGAGCTCGCTCGCGGCATGCTGGCGCTTCACAGTCACCGGGCAGACGGTGTTGAAGACCTTCGTCTCCTGCGCGATCTCCGCGACGTGCGCGACGAGGTCCTTGAACGCCCACGGAGGCTGCGTGGACTGCGAGACCACGCCGGCTTTCTTCATCCGCGGGAGCTTCTCCCACTCGTCCTTGGTCTCGACGACGACGGCGTTGGGCGCGAAGCCGCGGAGACCCACGACCTCGGGGTGCTCGAGCGTGCCGAGGATGATCACCGTGTAGCCCTCGTCGGCGAGCTGTTTGGTGAAACGCTGCGCGCGCAGGACCAGCGAGCAGGTCGCGTCGATGCACTCGAGACCCTGCGACTCGATCTTCGCCCGCGTCTCCGGCGGGACGCCATGCGCGCGTATGACGACGATGCCTTCCTTCGCGTCGGCGGGATCCTTGATGACCTTGACCCCGAGCGCGCCCAGCCGCTCGCTGATCTTGGGGTTGTGGACGACCTGGCCGAGGTTGTACACGGGCTTCCCGGTCTCGGCGGCGGCCTCGGTCAGCTCGACGGCCTTTTTGACCCCGAAACAGAACCCGTTCTCGCGGGCCAGGAGGACTTCCATCAGGGATCAAGTGTAGGGGTGTCCCCACGATCAAATCGGTCTCCCGCGAAGTCTCGCAATCTCATCGAGGAGCCGTGGAATGTCCTGGCGAGCAGTTGCGATGAACTCATGATCGGCTGCTGAGGGGATCTCGGTCCCACCTGCGGTCGTCGACGTCAGGTAGAGGTCGCTTTCTCTACCAGCGTTCCCGCGCCTGATGAAGCTGTCACCGCTGGTGTGGTCACGCCCTTCCATCGAAGCCCGCCACGGCCCCGGCGTCGCCGCATCGCAGCGCCGCTTGATAGCTCTTAGTTCATCGTCCGAAATCATCTCGAGCGCCTCCCGGAACCTAGGTCATGTAAACGCCGCGCATCTCGGTCGGAAGCAGTTCTGCCACGCGGCGCATGATCGCGTCGGCGATCGCTTGCGGATCGTCCGAGCTCAAACCGAGGTCACCCACGCGGAACGGCGCGCCCGCGCGGAAGAGGATGTCGCGGCGCCAGAAGCGCCCTAGCCGCGCGTCCTTCGTGCCGCTCACCGCGAACGGGATGATCGGCGCGTCTGAGTGCTGCGCGATGAATGCCACGCCGGGACGCCCGCGAAGCAGCTGCCCGCTCTCGCTGCGATGACCTTCCGGGAAGAACCCCAGCGGCTGCCCTGCGGCGAGCACGGCGAGCGCCATCTGCAACGCGCCGCGGTCGGCCTCGCCACGCCGGACCGGAAATGCGCCGATCGCGCGCAGGATGTAGCCGATCACGGGAACCTGGAAGAGCTCACGCTTGGCCATGTAGCGGATGGCACGACCCAGCGCGAACTCCATCCACGGCGGGTCCTTCCAGTTGATGTGATTTGAAACGAGGATGAACGGCCCGCTCGGCGGGACGTTTTCTGCGCCTTCGAGCCGCCACGGGCAAAGAAATCCGGCGAGAGCGCGGACGATCGGAAAGCCGAGGCGCCAGAGCCAGAGCCTCTCTTGAGGCAGCGTCGGCGTCCCGGCGAGCGCCGTCATGACGGTATGGGTCGGCGCTCGATCACCATGAGCACGCGGTCGAGCGCCTCGCGCACCGAGAGGCCGTCCGTCTCGACCATGATCGCGTCATCGGCCGCCCGTAGCGGCGCCACGGTTCGCTTGCTGTCGAGCTCGTCGCGGCGAAGGATCTCCGCGAGCAGATCCTGGCGCGAGCGCTTCTCGCCGCGTGCGGCGAGCTCTTCCTCGCGCCGGCGCGCGCGCTCGGCGGCTGAGGCGGTGAGGAAGACCTTGCGCTCGGCGTTCGGGAGCACGACCGTGCCGATGTCGCGGCCGACCATCACGATCCGCCCTCGGTCGGCAATGGCACGCTGCTGCTCGACCATCACGTCGCGCACGTACGGCACGCGAGCGACCTGCGAGACGATACGATCGACCTCCGGACTGCGGATCGGCCAGGTCACGTCCGCGCCATCGAGGAGAACGGTGTAGGGGCGCCCGTCGCGGACGGTCGGTGGACCGATGGCGATGCGGAGCTTTCGAGCGAGATCCGTCAGGCGCGGTCCATCGTCGGGATCGATCCCGCGCCGGAGCCCGGCGAGCGCGACCGCGCGGTACATCGCGCCGGTGTCGAGGTAGAGGTACCCGAGCCGCTCGGCGACGAGCGCGCCGATCGTGCTCTTCCCCGCACCCGCGGGACCGTCGATGGCCACCGTGCGCGGCGTCGCCATCACGCGCCTCCCAGCGCGCGGATCTCGGCCGAGGTGAGCTCCCGCCACGCCCCCGGACGCAGACGGCCGAGCAGCAGCGGGCCCATCCGGATACGCCGGAGCCTGGTCACCTTGAGACCCACGGCAGCGCACATGCGTCGCACCTGGCGCTTCCATCCGGTCCGGAGGACCATGCGCAGCACCGAGCCGCGACCGCCACGCGAGGCGAGCGCGACACGCGTCGCCCGCGCTACACCTTCCTCGAGGGCGATCCCCCGGCGTAGCGCGGCGAGGGCGGTCTCGTTCGCGACTCCCGCGACGACCACCTCGTACTCGCGCTCGTGCCCATGTCGCGGATGCAGCACGCGCTCGGCCCACACGCCGTCGTTCGTGAGGACGAGCAGACCCTCGGAGTCCGCGTCGAGGCGCCCCACGGGGTAGAGGCGCTCGCGTGCGCCGAGGAGATCGACGACGGTGCGCCGGCCGCGCTCGTCGTGCGCCGTCGCGACGACTCCGGGCGGCTTGTTCAGTAGCACGTAGCGGTGGCGCGGCGCTGGCGCGACCGCCTGACCGTCCACCTGAATCCGTGCATCGGGCGCGACCCGCGTACCGAGCTCCCGGACGATCTCGCCATCGACGACCACGCGGCCCTCGCGCATGAGCTCCTCGGCTGCGCGACGCGACGCGACCCCGCGGTCGGCGAGCACCTTCTGGAGCCTGATCAAACCGCGGGGGGCGGAGGGAGTCCCCCGACTGTCTCCAGAACCTGACCCTCGGGGCTGAGCGCGCGCGGCAGGTCGTCGAGGCTTTGCAGGCCGAAGCACTCGAGGAACTCCCATGTCGTTCCGTACAGGATGGGCCGACCCGGGGCCTCTTTGCGACCCCGCTCTTCGATGAGCCGCCGCGAGGCGAGCGTGTAGATGGTTTGGTCACAGTTCACGCCGCGGATCGCCTCGACCTCGGCGCGGGTCACCGGCTGGCGGTAGGCGACTACCGAGAGGGTCTCAAGCGACGCCGCCGAAAGGCGCAAACGGTCCGCGCCCAGATACGCCGCCACCTGAGGCGCGTGCTCTATGGCGGTAACGATTTGCCACTCATCGCCCGATCGCTGCAGACGAAGTCCGGTCCCCTCATAGGAGGCGCCGAGCTCCGCGAGCGCGTTCTCGATCGCCCGGGGGGTGCCGCCGACGATGCGACCGAGCTCGCTTCGCCCGACGGGCTTCTCCGCCACGAAGAGGACGGCCTCGACGGCGTTCGCTAGCTCTGAGCGGATGAGAGTTCCCTCCCGGTTATGCGGATGTCGCCGAAGAGCTCGTCCTGCGAGAGATCGATCACGCCGCGGCGGTAGAGGTCGAGAAGTGCGATGAATGTCACGACCGCGAACTCCACGGTCGGCGCGCCGGCGAGGAGCGTAGCGAAGCTCACCTGGCCCTGCGCGGCCACGAGCGCCTCGATCTCGGCGGTGCGTTGCTCGACGGAGTACCGCTCCGCCGGAGCGACGATGTCCTCCTCACGCTGCCGGGCCGCGAGTGCGAGGACGCGCGACCATGCCGACGCGAGCGCATCCACCTCTCCGCCGCGCGGCGGCAGCTCGATCGTCCCGCCTTCGCGATGGAACGCGCGCTCGCCAGCGCGCAGGCGTGCGCCGAGCTGGCCCGCGCGCTCGCGCACCACGGCGTACTCCAGCAGACGGAGACGCAGCTCCTCCTCGCTCTCGGTCTCCTCTTCCGCCAGCGGCTCGAGGCTCGGCAGGAGGCTGCGCGCCTTGAGCAGCACCAGCCGTGAGGCCAGCGCGAGGAACGCGGAGACCTCGTCGGCGGGAAGCGAGGGCATCGCCCGCACGCGCGCGAGGTACTCGTCCGCGAGATCGCCGAGACGAACGGTGAGGATGTCGAGCTTCTTCTCTTCGACGAGCTCGAGAAGCAGATCGAGCGGCCCGTCGAATCCCTCTACCGTCACGCGCGGCGCCTGAGAGTCCATCACGGAAGCGCCTCGCGGTCGGCACGCGCGAGGAGCCGCTCGTCGGCGGCCAGTGGACGCTCGTGGTGACGCGCGATGAGGCGCACGACGCGGTCCGAGGCGCCGTCGCCCTGCGCCAGCTCGGCGCCGCGGCGGGCATGGTCGAGATAGCGCGCGAACGTCGAGTCGCCGCGCGCGAGGCGAACCCGCACGAACGGAGCGAACCGCGAGAGCAGCACTCCCCCGACCCGATGCCAGAGCCTGGTGGCCGAGGGCTTCGCCCGGTCGTGCAGGAGACCCGCGACGATGAGTTCGTGATCCGCACCAAGCTCGCGCAGGATGCGCGCAGTCTCCGTCGCGTGACGGTCGTCCGCGCCGGCGGCCCCGAGATAGCGGACTGTCTGCTGGACACGATGGAGCATCGGACTCAGAACCCGGGGCCGGCGAAGAGCCGGGCGAGGAACAGGGCAGGCCCGAACACCACCGTGCTCAATACGCGCGCGCCGAAGACCAGGAGGAGCAGCAGAAGGATCGGGCCGTATTGCTGGTAGCTGCGCCATGTGAATCGCTGCTGCGGCGGCAGCAGCCCGTAAACGACGTTCGATCCGTCGAGCGGCGGGATGGGGATCAGATTGAAGACCGCCAGGACGCAGTTCCAGAGCACGATCTGGCCGAGGATGTCCTCGTACGCGCCGCCCAAGGGGTTGGCCCCGCCGAAGCGGAGCGGAACCGCGCAGAGCGCCGCGAGAACGAGGTTCGCGAACGGGCCCGCGAGCGCGACGGCGCTCACGCCCATTGCCGAGCGAAGGCGCGACTCGTTGAACGGGACGGGCTTCCCATAACCGAAGCCGGCGAGAACGATGAGCAGCGTTCCGAACGGATCAAGATGCGCCATCGGGTTCAGGCTCATCCGGCCCATGAGCCTGGCGGTGTCGTCGCCCAGCCGGTTCGCGGCGTACGCGTGCATGAACTCGTGGACGGTGATGCCCAGAAGGATGGCGACGACGAAGCCCACGAACCCGATCGGATCCTGAGCCGCCCGCTGGATCGGCGCGACCAGGCCGCCGCTCAGCCAGGCGTACGCCAGTAGCACGAGACCGATGAGCAGGAGCGGGTTGATGGATCCGGGTCCGGGGCCGCGCACCCCTCGTGCGAACACTCGCTGACGAGTTTAGGTGCGCGGTCAGATTCCTGAGAGAATCACGAGGGAGCGTTCACGACGAATGCTCTCGAGGGCGGCGGATGAGTCAAGCGGTGTGGACCGGCAGCATCAGCTTCGGGCTCGTGAACATCCCGGTAAAGCTCTATCCCGCCACCGAGCCAAAGGATGTTCGTTTCCATCTCTACGACCGGCGCACGGGCAAGCGGGTGCGGTACGAGCGTGTCACGCGAGGCGAGGAGCCTGCCACGTTCGAGCCGGAGCCGTCGTCGCCCTCGTGGCCCCGGGATGATCGCACCGAGCCGGGCGCGCCGAACGGTACGCCGCGAGCGCAATTCGAGACACCCGTTGCGGCTCAGCCCGTCGACCGCGAGGACCTCGTCAGGGGCGTGGAGCTGCCGGGCGGCGACCTCGTGACGGTCAGCGACGAAGAGCTCTACTCGATCGCGCCGGAGCGGAGCAGGACCATCGAGATTGAGGAGTTCGTGGATCTCGCGGAGATCGACCCCGTTTTCTACGAGAAGAGCTATCACGTCGCACCGGTCCGCGGTCGTGGAGCCGAGAAGCCGTACATGCTGCTTCAGAGGGCCATGAAGGGCGCCGGAATGGTCGGCATCGGGCGCTTCGTCTTGCGCACGAAGCCGCATCTGGTCGCCATCCGGCCGCTGAACGAAGCTCTCGCGCTGGAGACGCTGTTCTTCGGAGATGAGGTGCGAAGCCCGGCTCAGCTCACCGCGGGGTTGGAAAGTCTCACGGTCACCGAGCGCGAGCTGCGGACCGCGAAGCAGTTGATCAACGCGCTAGCGGCGGAGTGGGTCCCCGAAAAACATGCGGACGCCTACCGCGAGGAGCTGCTGGAACTCCTGCGGAGCAAGCCGGCGGCGGCGGCCGCGGTAGCGATCGAGGCAGGGGGCGGAGGCGAGATCGGCGACCTCATGACCGCCCTCCGTGCGAGCGTCGAAGCCGCCAAGCGCAAGGGAGCGAAGAAGACCGCGAGCTCGAAGCGCGCCGGGTAGCTACCGGCTCGCGATCCGTCCCAGGATGAGGCGCCGTCGCGGAACGCGCCGCGCACTCCACCGAAAGGCGTCGCGGACCATGGCGATCGCGTCCGCGTCCGCAGGTTTGCCCGCGACGTGGATGTCGGCGTAGGGCTGTCCACGCTCCACGCGGTCGCCGACCTTCGCGTGGAGCACGATGCCGGTCCGGTGGTCGACGCGACGAGCTCGCGAAACTTCGCGAACCCTGCTCCCGACGCGATCGCCGCATCTATCCGCGCAAGCCCGGACTTCGTGTCGCGCACCCGGCGCGCGCGGACGAGCATCTCGGCTCCGGCCACGCGGGCGAGCTCGGTGAGGTCCGGCGGGCCCGCCCCATGCAGCGCCGTGATGGCCTCGGCTATCTCGAGGCTGT
>VBDX01000026.1 GCA_005881885.1 Chloroflexota bacterium | reverse complement strand
ACGTGCTCGGCATCGGGAAGGCGCCGCGGGCGCTGCTGCGGGAGGTCGCCGGCGTGGAGATCGTCGAGATGGCCGAGTCGTCGATCTGCTGCGGCTTCGGCGGATCGTTCAGCTTCGAATTCCCAGAGGTCGCGAACCGTGTTCTCGAGCGCAAGCTCACGAACATCGAAGCGACGGGAGTGGACCTCGTCATCGCCGACAATCCCGGCTGCCTCACGCACTTGCGCGGGGCGCTGGACGCGCGCCGCAAGGAGACGCGCGTGCGTCACCTGGCCGAGGTGCTCTGGGAGTCGCTCGCCGACCGCACGTGACCTCAAGAGCGAGTAAGCCGATGTGACGCGCGCGATGTTTCCGAGCCAGTCGCAGCGGCTCGGAACGTGAATTGTCGGCGTGGCTCACAGACGTGACTACATCAGCAGCTTTGCCTCTGAGGTCGAGAGACGGGCTTCGAGGAACCAGAAGTCACGGAAACCCGCCTCAGGTGCCTGGTCCAGCCACATGGCGGCTATTTACAGTGGGCGTCGAGGGTAACGTCTTGGACAGTCACGATCCCATTCGCGTTCGCGGTGATATGTGCGAGGAAGTGCTCGTACCAGTCATCACCCAAGATGAAGGTGCCGTCCTCGCCGCTGCGGACGAACTGCAGCGTGTGTTCCAACGTCTCGTGCGCCGGAGCCCCGTCCGTGTCGAACGTGTCCGTTTGGTTCTCCTGGTCGATGACGACGTACTTCTTCCCAGCGATGGGGGCCGTCGTCACCGCCTGGAGCCCTGAGAGGCTCGCTTCGAGATGAAACTGGACCATCCCGCTGCTGGAGAGGTTGTCACTAATGAGGAAGTGCAGATTCCCGGTGCCCACGAAGTCGTCGCCCGTGCACGGGTTCGTCCCGTTGAAGGTGAACGGCGCGTTCGTCAAGACTGGCGTGTCGGCCGTCGCGGCCGACGTAAGCGCGAGCGCGCCCAGCGCCAAGACAGCTGCGCCCGTGCCGAGGTTGTTAAGGCGCGACGCAATGAGGTCTATGAGCCGATGCATACATCCCCCCACCTGGTTGTCTGCCGTTGCTCTACTGCATCTGAAATGCCGAAAAGATCGCCGCTCGCTGGGAGAGAGCATCATCCGCTCGGACGGCCGCTTGACGGCTTCTGAAAGCGCTGTAGCGTTCCGGTGCTGGCTAGGAAGGATAGGACTGGCCGGCAGCCTACTCCGGGGCCGGACAGGGGATCACCCACCTCCGCTTTAGGTCTGCAGGGATGAGGGGGAGAATCCGATGCACAGGCTTGGCCGCCGAGGCCGCTACTCGGTTGTATTCGTGGTCGCCGCGCTCGTGGCGCTTGGGGGAATTGCTTACGCGACCATTCCGGACGCTTCGGGCGTCATCAACGGGTGTTACTCGAAGACGAGCGGGGCGCTGCGGGTGATCGACAAAGCTCTTGGTCAGAACTGCAGCTCAGCGGAAAATGCCCTGAACTGGAATCAGACCGGGCCGACCGGCCCAACTGGACCGACTGGGGCCACCGGTGCGACCGGAGCGAAGGGCGACAAGGGCGACACCGGTACAACAGGAGCGCAAGGCGCCACCGGTGCGAAGGGCGACACGGGAGCCCAAGGAGCGATCGGTCCGATCGGACCGAAGGGCGACACCGGCGCGACCGGAGCGCAAGGCGCCACCGGCGCGAAGGGCGACACCGGAGCGAAGGGCGACAAGGGCGACACCGGCGCCACGGGAGCGCAAGGCGCGATCGGCGCGACGGGCGACACGGGAGCCCAGGGAGCGATCGGTCCAACCGGAGCGAAGGGTGACAAGGGCGACACCGGCGCTACGGGAACGCAAGGCGCCACCGGCGCGAAGGGCGACACGGGAGCGAAGGGCGACAAGGGCGACACCGGCGCCACGGGAGCGCAAGGCGAGACCGGCGCGAAGGGCGACACGGGAGCCCAAGGAGCGATTGGTCCAACCGGACCAAAGGGCGACACCGGCGCCACGGGAGCGCAAGGCGAGACCGGCGCGAAGGGCGACACGGGAGCCAAGGGCGACAAGGGCGACACCGGCGCCACGGGAGCGCAAGGCGAGACCGGCGCGAAGGGCGACACGGGAGCCAAGGGCGACAAGGGCGACACCGGCGCAACCGGAGCGCAAGGCGCTATCGGGCCGCAGGGTCCCAAGGGCGACACCGGCGCAACGGGTGCCACCGGTCCTGCGAGCAGCTCCATCACGACGGGCACGCCCGTCACGTCGGCGGCAGGCGCCACACCGGGCACACAGGTCACGGGTACCGCGACGTGTCCCCCAGGAAAGGTCCTGCTCGGCGGCGGTGCCAACGGAACGATCAGCAGTGCGAACAAGGAGAAAATCTCGCTCTCGTCGTCGTACCCCTCTGGGACGACATGGACCGCCACGCTCACGGCGATTGCGAATCTCGGCGGCGCGACGATGACCGTCACCGCCTACGCCGTCTGCACTCAGTAGAAATGGAGAGGCACATGTGCGCCGAGCCGTCGCCCTTGAAGCCCAGGACCGGGATGAGCCGATCGCTCTTCAAGGATCTGCCCGGCCACATGGCACGGCGGCACGTTCGCGCTGGCGCCGCGTACTTCCGGCGCTCCGGTGTGAGCCGCTACGAGCTCATCAAGACGAACGGCGATCAGCGGGAACGGTCAAGATGAGCGACCAGGGCGGAGCTTCGTAGCTCCGCCCTTGCGCTGAAGAACCCCAGGTACATCATCGACCTCGAGGCACTCGGAACCATGGGTGACGAAGGCGAGCTTGACTGAGACAGCGCGCCGCGATCGCCCGCCCCGATGCGCGAGCGTGGAGTCGTTGACGCCTCGCGGCTGACCTGAGACAGCAGGAATCGTCGTGAAGCACACATACGGCCATCAGGTTGTCCAAGAGTCAAACTGTCTCGCCACCGCTGAAGCGCTCGGACAGAAAATCAGGGGACCAGGCTCTGTTCTGGACTGCCGCTTGGGCGCACCTTCGTCGCCATCGACCCACTCGACCTTCGCGCCGTCGCAGAAAGGGCGGCTCTGCGCATTCCCTGCGATTCGCGGACCGGCGACCTCGGTCACCGCGTCGGTCTCGTCGGGGTTCTCGTCGAACGCGAGCCGGTACATGACCGAGCAGCCGGAACCGCCGGCGACGTAGAGACGGAGGAACGCGCTTCGGGTCGTCCGCTCGAAGCTCCGCGACCCTCGGCGCCCTCGAGCGCAAGGTCTGGGGACGCAAGCTCGGACTTCGCGCGACTTACCACGATGCCTGCCAGTCGGCGAACGTGCTCGGCATCGGCAAGGCGCCGCGGGCGCTGCTGCGGGAGGTCGCCGGCGTGGAGATCGTCGAGATGGCCGAGTCGTCGATCTGCTGCGGCTTCGGCGGATCGTTCAGCTTCGAATTCCCAGAGGTCGCGAACCGCGTCCTCGAGCGCAAGCTCGCGAACATCGAAGCGACGGGAGTGGACCTCGTGATCGCCGACAATCCCGGCTGCCTCACGCACTTGCGCGGGGCGCTCGACGCGCGCCGCAAGGAGACGCGCGTGCGTCACCTGGCCGAGGTGCTCTGGGAGTCGCTCTCCTAACGACCCTCCGGCCTTAGCGCCGAGCCTCGATCCGAACGACCGCTGGTGAGATCTGGACTCGCACGCTGTTGTTATCTGTGCACGCGCCGCCGACCGTGCGCGGTTGATGGTCACCTCGCTCTTTATCAAGTTCAAAACGGCGTCGATGCGCGCAGGACTCTCGCCGACCATTGAGCGGTTGCTTCCACGCCCACTGAGGGAGAGGGCGCGCGTAACATGCGCTCGTCAGCGGCGGGTGGGATGTTCATCGCCACGGAGGATGCGTCCATGGGCACCAGGCAACGTTACTGGTGTGGCAAGGCCTTGTTCTCGGCGGCTCGGCGGATCCGTGAGCTGAGGCGATGAGGACAAGAAGAAGGCGAACGGCCGGGCGGTCCATCTTGCAATCCAGGCGGGCAAAGCAGCCGATCCTCGAACAAACGACCGTGCGCAACGGCGCGCCGATGCCGCCGACCGAGGAGCCCGCGTCGACCCACGCCGTTGAGACTGAGACGCATGCCGAACGGCGCATCGCGCTCTACGTTCTCGGCGGTGCTTTAGCTCTGGGCGCCGCGCTTCGAGTGTGGCTCTCCCTTAACGACGACGGGATCTACTGGCCGGATGAGATCTATCAGAGCCTCGAACCTGCGCACCGCCTGGTGTTCGGCTATGGGCTGCTTGCCTGGGAATTCATCGACGGCGCGCGGAACTGGACCTTTCCCACCTTTGTCGCCGCGGTGTTCGAAGTCGCCCGGCTGATCGGCTCAGATGAGCCGCGCGACTACCTCGGCCTGACCCGGCTGACGTTCTCGGCGGTCGGGGTCGCCACCGCTTTCGGCGCATTCCGCCTCGCGCGGGCATATGGAGCGGTGACCCTTTCCGCGGCCTGCGGCGCCGCGGTCTTCGCGTTGGCGGCGCCGATGATCTACTTCGCGCCGCGGGCGCTCAGCGAGACAGCCTCTGCCCTGCCAGTGGTGCTCGGATTCGCCGTAGCGCTATGGCCAGGAGCGGGTCGGGGGCGGCGGGTTGTGGGCGCGTCGCTTCTCGGAGCCGCTGTTCTGCTGCGACTGCACGACGCGGTCTTCTGCGCCGGCTTGCTCGGAATCTTCGCCGGACGCCGCCAATTCCGCTCCGCTCTCGAGGCTGGCGCTGTCCTCGCCGTTTGGGCCTTTCTCTATGGCTTGATCGATCGAGTGACTTGGGGCGGCTGGTTTCACTCCGTGTTTACGTACGTCAGCGCCAACCTGTCACCGGAGCTTTATCAGTGGTGGGCGACACATCCGGTCGGGCTAGAGCCGCCCGAGTATTACGCACGTGTGCTCTGGACCTCCGTACCCGTGCCTACGATCTTGGTCGGTGGCTTGTCGCTAGCCGCCATGCGTCGCGCACCTGGGCTCCTGTTGGTAGCGATCGCCTTCTTCGTGGTGCACTCGGCCTTCCCACACAAGGAATTCCGTTACATCGTGCCCGTGCTTCCCATTTTCTGCGCCCTCGCTGCGATAGGCCTCGATGAGATTCGCACGGCCGCAGTGAAGGTCACCTCTGCCGGGTCTGATCTGACATGGGTCGCTCCTACCCTTGCGATCGCGATCCTCGCCAGCTCCGCCTATTCCGCAGCGGGCTTCCATGATCTGACGTTCGTCGATGTAGGCCAATCAGGGCCGAGGGACCCCTCCTCGAGCGCGTATGACAGCTTCGGACAAGTGAATCGGCTCTTGCTCGCGGCTCACGACCAACCGGATCTCTGCGGACTAAAGGTGGAGGTATCGGGCCTCGACATCACCGGCGGCTACAGCTACTTGCATCGACCGGTCCCGCTCTATTCAGCGAGTGGTCCCGCCCGGGAGTCCGGCTTCTTCAACTACATCATCACCTCGCTGGCTCCGGGACTGCCCGGCGAAATTCGGGCCGCCGACCGTGGGGTCGCGCTCGTGCGATTGAGAGAGCGATGCGTCGTGGATACTCGCTACGACTGGCTGCTCCGGTGAGGTCGTTCAATCCAGCCGGTAGAGCGAGGCTCGAATGTCCCGTGCCCGCCGGCAGTCTCAGGCGACGTCCGCGGCCCTACTCGGGCACGCTGATCGGGAAGTGCAGGAACGCATACATTCCCCAGGCAGAAACGACAGCGCCGAACACGATGAGCGCCTTCCACCCGATACCTAACCCGTTCCGGGCGCCCGAGGCGACCGGCAGCATCAGGAACGGTATGGAGTCGAGGAAATATCGGAACCCGAGCTGATACCAGCCGCCACCGTAGTAAACGAGGCTCGGAACAAGTACCGCCACCGCGGTGAGGCCAGCCCAGCGCAGCATCGGGTTGCGCCAATCTGCCTTCGCCGCCAAGAGGAGCGCTGGGCTTGTGATGAATACGGATAAACCGAGCCCGTCCGGTCTTAACGGCCCGTCGCCCATCTTCGGGATATGCCACAGCAGGTAGTCGAGGTTCTTGCCGAGATGCCGGAGCGAGAAGAAACCCTTCGCCAGCTCTCGCTCAAAGAAGGGGCAACAGGCCGTCACGAGGCGATAGCCAGTCTCTAGTGGGGAGCCGAACCGGACGAGGTTGTACCAGCCGGTAAAGAGTCCGGCGGGGACGAATCCCGCGATCGCCAACGAGCCTCGACGAACCTCCGTCGTCGTGGGCCATCCCAGATGCGGGACGCTTCGTTGTTGCATGGCAAGCCAGGCGTAGAAGGGCAGCGCCATTACCGTTGGGAACCGCGCCAGAAATGCTGCGCCGGCGAGCAATCCGAGTAGCCACGGGCGGCGTCTTCCCGTCGCCTCGAGGAGCGCGAGAAGCGTCGCGCACGTCGCGACGAGCTGCGCCGTATGCCATACGCCGCCAAGCGTGACGACCCACCAGAGAGGCGTGCTTAGAGCGAAGAGCGCAACGATCCAGACGCGGTCCGCCAGTCGACCGCTGTCGTGACCGTCGACGAGACGCCAGCAGAGCGCGACGCTCAAGCCCCCGAGCGCGGCGTTGACGATGCCTTCACGCGTGGCGAGCGCCGCGGCGCCCCAGACAGCGACGAGAGGCATGAGAAGGATGGCCGGCAGTGGGCCGAAATGAACGAAGGTTCGGCCGTCCATATCGACCCTGTCGGATGTCGGCAGCAGCGCCGTCGGTTCGATCCATACGCGTCCGTGCAGAAAGGCATCCGCGAGTACGTAGTAGTCGGGACGCAAGGGGTCCCCTCGTAAGTTCGCCGTGTTCCAGAAAAGGAGAAACGCGAACAAGCCGACCCCGATGAGAACCCAGCGTTTGCGGAGACTTCGATGTCTGCGTCGCGGCACGCGGCTGATTGTGGCCGTCCGATCGCCGTCGACCCTGCGCGCCAGCGCCCTAAACGCGACCATGCGGCCGCGGCCAGGCGACCTGCTACCGGCGAGGCCTACGCCAACGCGGCGCTGACTCACGCCGCTAGGCTTCCGCTGCTCAGGCTGCTGGAAGCTGCTAAGGGTTCCAGTGCCTTAGCTCGTTGGCGAAGTCTCGCCCGTATCAGTCGCAAGGAGCCCCGCCGGGTCGCGTGTTCCCGAACCGGTGACAGCGTCGAGGACGATCGCAAGAGTCCAGCTCGCATTCTCGGTCTGGTCGCCTCGTTTCAACGCTTACAACTTGCTCAACGCAAGCGCGTACCACGCACATGCGCGAACTGACCCCACCTTATTCGCTCCGACTGGCCCATGCCTCCATCTCACCGACATGGAGATAGAACGGAACGGGACCCAGGCGTAGCGTTCGGCCGACGCTCTCGAGAAAACCGAATGGCCGCGGCAGGTAGTAGCGGAGCCGATTGAATACGTAGGAGATCGTCACGTATGAGCCCGCGTCTGCCGAGCCAGCCCACAGAAAACCCGCGCTCTCGAGTGCGGCGCGGAGCGTCGCGGACGAAAAATACACGAGGTGTTCGCCGGGTTTGAAGTGGTACCAGAGCGGCCCAAGAAGGCGTGCCTGCAGACCACCGACATCTGGCGTGACGATGTGCACTATTCCGTCCGATGCCAGGAGGCGCTTGATCTCACGCAGGGTTCGGAGCGGGTCGACAAGATGCTCGATGGTGTCGTAGAGGGTGATCACGTCGTATTGGTTGGCCGGCAGCCGGAGGTCCTCGAGCACGCCGCAGTAAGTCACAACGCCCTTGGAGGCCGCCACCTTCGAGGCAAAGGACGAGATCTCGACGCCCTCCGCCTGCCAGCCGGCATCCCTCGCCACGACCAGAAAGTCCCCCAACGCGCAGCCGACATCGAGCAGCCGGCCCCTTCGCCCCAAACGACGTTCGATATCGCGCAGGCGACGCTTGAAAGTGAGCTCGTTGATCCGGGCGTCGAGAACGTAGTTCGCGTAGCCACCCTTCCGGCGAGCGCTCGCGTAGTACTCCGCCGTATACACGAGGTGCGGCGACCTCGGGCGCGTCGCGGCCCTGACGAGATCGCAGCGAATGCACCGAACGATCAGCGATCCGTTGACACGGAAGACTCCAGAGCCTTGCTCCTCACCACAGAGTGCGCACGTAGTGGCGATCTCATCGACCGGGAGGGTGCGCTCTGTCGGGGGAGTGCGATCGGCCGCCGTCCCGATGGAAACATCCACCATCACGGTCGATAGACGCGACGCCAGGGCCCCCGAACGCTCCGCCATAGCTCGAGCGAAAGCGGAGCGAGATGGATACGCACCCGCGTGCTGACGAGGTGTGCCTATCTCGGTCCTCACTTTGGCAGCTGGGTAAGCCGCCACCTCGCCGGGCCTAGCTCGGGATCGATCGAAAGAGCCCGCTCGTACCAAGCCCGCGCACCGCTATAGACCTGACCGTGCTCGTACTCCTCGCCAACACGAAAGGGCGCCATCGCGTACTGGTAGAGGATCGCGCGCTCGAAGCTCTTCGACTTGATCTTGATCATCGCGGGGAGTCGATACGCCTGAAGCAGTTGTACGTTCTCGGCCGTCATCTGATCGAGGGTTACATCTGTTGCCATAGGTAGCAGCTTCAGAACGAGTCCGCGGCTGTAGTACCAGTAGCTGGAGCTCAGACTGTCGTCGGGCGCACTCCAGATGACACCGAAGGTCCGGTTTGGGTTGGCGTCGACCAACGCCTTTGTCGTCCCTACTTGGCGATCGAATCTGTTGAACGGCACGACCAGCTCTGGGTAGCTCTCCCGGAGCTGTGGGATGTACCAGTGCGCCGGGAGCAGACCGAGCATGACGAGCGTGACATCAGTCCGGTAGTGCTCGACGCCCTGGATATACGAGACCGGCATCACCGTCTCGTCTCCACCCGCGAGCAGGATCGAGTCCGGTTCGAGTGTCGAGAGGACGTCCTCGGCGAACCAGCGCGCGACGTGATTGTCGCTCTGATCGACCGCGTCGTAGCTGATCCCCACTCTGAGGAGCGCGAGGAGTATCACTCCGGCAATCACCGCGTTCTCCACCAGGCGCTGCCGGTCGCGCGCCAAACCCATAGCTACTTGCACTACGAGGACAAGCCCGAGCGCGAACAACGGTGCGGCCACGACGTGCGCGAGCAAGAAGAATCGCTCGACGACGAATAAGAGGATCGGTATCGACATGTTGACGTTCGCATAAGCAACGAACGCCGGGCCAGTGAAGAGAAACGCGAGCAAAGCGAACCAGAAATACCAGCGGTGTTGCCGATAGGCCTGGACGGCTCCGAGCACGAGCAAGAGGCCTTCGGCCGGGCCGAAGGATTCAAGCAGCAGGCCGATGCGTTGCACCGGGGAGCCGCCCTGATAGTCGGGCGAGCTGACGAGTTGGCCCGTCCCATAGTCACGACGAAGGAAGTGGTCCACGAGGTCGCCAAAGGACGTGATATTTCCCCAGTTCATCGGCGCGTGGTTTGCCGCCGCCCACGGCAGATACACGTACGGAAGGAGGCCGAGGAGACTCGCTCCGGCGCAAGCGGGCAGGATCCACCGACGAGCCAGCAGGACTTCGCGATGACGCCAAAGGACGAACAGGACGGCGGGTAGCAGCAGCGCGATCGTCTGGTGATTGCTCATGCCGAGCCCGCCGACGAAGCCCGCCAGGATCAGCGGCGTCGCACGCTCTGGACGCTCCTGCCAGACCACGAGCAAATAGATCAGCGCCGCGGCCAACAGGTTGTTGAGTGGAAACGCTTCGATCACGAGCGACCAGCTCCAGAAGAGCGGGTTGAAGGCAAGAAGGAGGCCCGCGGCGGCCGCAGCGACCCTGCTCGCCGTCAGTCGCCACGCGGTCGCGTAGACCAGCCCCACCGTGAGCACGCCGCAGACGACCGCAAGCATGTTGACTCGGAAGGGGATCGGCCCTATCGGGAGCAGGCTGAAGAGGTGGCCGAGAATCGTTAGAAGCGGATAGCCGGGCGGGTGTGCCACGCCCAGCGTGACCGCCACGGTCACGAATTCCGGTGAGTCGCCTACGACGATATCCCGTGCAGCCGTGAGCAAGTACACGGAGCTGGTAGCGGCAACGACCGCGAGCCCGACGAAGAGTGTGCGCAGGTCTGAGCGGGCGAGTTCGACCGGACCCGTCGTCGCTTTTGTTACAGCACTGGGAGGAGTCAGCACCGAAGTTGGCGCGACGCGGCGGCGCCGCAACGGGAGAGCACCCGCGTTCAGGCTCCGGTGTACGCGCTGCGCTGCCACCTTCCAGAACTACCCGATGAAGATGTCGTCCGCGCCAACGTCTTGCGTCGGCAGGACGCTCGTTCCGATCGTCAGCTGAAGACCTGTCTCCGTGACCGTGACGCTGTAGCTGATTCCGGGAGCGGGCAGCGTCCCGTCTCCCATGTCGAGCGTCCCGGTGCCAGAGAAGGTCACACTTCCGTCAGGATTGGTGATTCCCCGCTCAACGTGCCCTTCGAGCGTGATTTCCTGCGGCTGACCGAGCAGTGACGTCCCCGCGAGCACGATCGCGAGGTTGCCGCGCGCGGATCCGTCCGGGAAGACGCGCAGGCCGAATCCAAAGGTCGATCCCTGAAGTGGGATACCGTTGAAGGTCGCGCCATCGGGGAACAGGCCTACGCCAGCCGCGGCCACCTGTGTCTCGACGGCACCGACCACCCGAGACGAGGACTGGGAAACGGCGGCCGCAAGGACAATCGCGAGCAGGATCCCGACTGCGACTTTTCTCAAGGTCGTTTCCTCCTCACGTCTTTTCTTCTAGTTCGGATGCCATTGGATGTTTCCGTTCTTGATCGGCGTGTTATCGGTCACCTCCACCAACAAGGGCGTCGGGCTGCATCCGGACCAGAGTCCTATCGTGTCTTGGCCTCTGCCTGGTTCGGCGACGTCACGCCAGTGGACCGTGTATATGGACCCGCCCTTGTCTTGGAAGCAGAAGGTCATCTGCCCCGTCTGATTGGGACCCGGCGGACCTGGAGGACCAGCGACTGGAACGGCCGACAGGATCTGAATAACCGGTCCGTTCAAATGGAGGCCGGTACGGTCGTAGTTGAAGTGGCCGCATCCTGACGGCAGCGTGCAGGGATCGGTCGTGCTTCCGCGCGCGTTGCCCCCGAAGCTGGCGCGCTGGCCCGTCGTGTTCATAACTTGACCACCGCCCGTCATGAAGCCGGACGCGGTCACGGCGGCCACGGCCTGGTTGGTGAAGGCGCAGCTGCCGCTCGATCCCGCGGTGCTGAGGGTCACGCTGCCGCCCGGGCAGCCGCCGCTCGAGCTGAAGCCGGCGCTTGCGAACTCGCTCACCGTGACCGTGGCCGGGACGTTGACGGTGAAGGCGGTGGTGGTCACCCCGCCGGTGGGCATGACCAGCGTGAAGGTGCCGATCCCGCCACCGGCGCTAAAGGTGAAGCTGCCGCCGCCGCCGTTGGTCTGCTTGGACACGGTGAGGTTGGCC
>VBDX01000190.1 GCA_005881885.1 Chloroflexota bacterium | reverse complement strand
GAGCGGCCGCGGCGCCGAGCCGGCGATGCGGACGACGGTGGCGATCGCGACCGGTTCTCCCGTGCGGAGCCACTGCTCGAGCTCAGCGGCGACCTCTTTCATGTGCTCGCGGCGAGGGCGGCGGCCGGATCCTTGAGGAAGCGGCGGCGGCAACCTTCGCCGCAGAAGTAATAGGTGACGCCCTCGAACTCCGCGCGGAGCGCGCTCGGCGTGGTCGCGACGGTCATGTCGCAGATCGGGTCGACCGCCTCGCTTGGCTCGGCGGCGCCTTCGGCCTGTGGCGCCGCGCGGCGCACCTGGAGGATCTCGGCCAGGATCGTGAGCGCGATCTCTTCGTCGTTCCGGGCGCCGATGTCTAGTCCGGCGGGATATTTGAGACGCGCCAGCCGATCGGCACTCACGCCTCGGCGCTGGAGCACATCGCGGATGACGTCGCCTCGCGTCCGGCTCGCGACGAGCCCCACATAACGCGCCGGCGTCGCTAGCGCCGCTTCGACCGAATCCTCGTCGGCGTCGCCGCGCGCCGCGACGACGATCGCCGTGCGCGCGTCGATCCGCGCGCGAGATAGATCCGGCACGATCGCGTCCGCGGTAGGGAAGTCCTCTGTGGTGACGTCCCGCTCGGCGACGACCACGTGCCGGCCCATCGCCGCGCCGAGTGCGGCGAGCGCGCGTGCAAGCGGTGTGCGTCCGACGACGATGAGCTGCTCGGTCGGGAGAAGCGGTTCGATGTGGATCTCCAGCGTGCCTCCGGAGTGGCACGTCATCGGAAAGTGTCGCACCCCGGGACGCGGTGTCCCTGAGGTCTTCGAGAGCTCGATGAGCCGCGCTTCGCCGTCGGCGATCGCTGCCAGCGACTCGCGGATCACGACCGGCGCTGCGCAGCTCCCGCCGATCCAGCCGACGAGGCGCCCGTCCGGAGTGACGATCGCCTTCGCCCCCGGCTTTGCCGACGTCGGCCTCTCCGCCCGAACGACGGTCGCGGTCGCGAATGGCTCGCGTCGCGCGAGGAGCTCCGCCGCAAGCTCGAAGAAGCCGGCGCTCACGCGGCCTTTTCCGCGCGCCGCACCGGCCGGCCGCGCCCGACATGCCCGAGCAGCTCGGCGATGCGCGCGAGACCGTCGAGCGTGTTCGCCGCGAGGTGATCGTCGACGTGACCGGTGAGCGCACGAGCGCCTCGGGCCTCAGGCGAGTAGTCGCGCGTCCCCGAGAGCGGGTCGAGCCAGATCAGCCGGTAGGACGCGCGCTGCAGGCGCGCTGCCTCGAGCTCCAAGCGCCCCGGGTCGCCGCGCTCCCAGCCGTCGGTGACGAGCAGCACGATCGCACCTCGGCCGAGGACCCGGCGCGACCATTTCCAGTTGAATTCGTGCAGCGCGTCGGCGATGCGCGTTCCACCCGACCAGTCGGCCACTGTGCGCGAGACGCGCCCGAGCGCGGCGTCCGGGCGGCGCTCGCGCAGCTGCCGCGTGATGCGCGTGAGCCGCGTTCCGAAGGTGAATGTCTCGACGCGACCCCAACCGCGCGCCAGGGCGTGCGACATGTGAAGTAGCAGGCGCGTGTAGGCCTCCATCGACCCTGAGACATCGCAGAGGATCACGAGCGGCCGCCGCTTCGGGCGCGGCGTGCGACGCAAGAGCACCACGGGCTCGCCGCGCGTGCTCAGCATCCTCCGCAGCGTCGCGCGCGAATCGAACCGCGGCCCGTAGCGGCCCGCGCGAAAGCGCCGGCTGGGCCGCTCGCCGGGCGACCATCGCAGGCGCTCCAGGAATCGCGTGGCGGCCGCGCGCTCCGCGGTCGTCATCGCCGAGAAGTCGATCCCGCGCAGGAGCTCGACCGGGCTCGCAACGACGCGGACCGCGCGCTGGACGAGCGGTGTCATTCGCGCCGGCACCTGACCGAGCGGCACCTCGATCTGGTCCGCCTTGGCGTCCGGCGACCGCGGGCCGGGCACCACGGTCGGGAGGCTTGCGCCCCGGAGTAGCGACCAGAAGAGATCGAAGGTGACGTCGAACGGCGCGAGGTCCGTCTGCCGCGAGACGAGCGACGCGCGGCTTGCGTCACGGACATCATCCGCGTGGTCGAGGCCGATCTCTGCGATCGCCTGCAGGTATGAGCGAGCGCGCTGGGCGCTGACCTGCACGCCGGCGCGCCGCAGTAGTCGGGGCAGCATGAGCAGGTTACGTGTCACGCGGTCGTCCACGCGGTCAGCCTGCAACTGTGGCCGCCCGGTGCGCCGCGATCATCGCCTCGAGATCCTTCAGATGCTCGAGGTCATGTTTGACGCCGATTTCGAGGTACTCGGCCACCGTGATGTCGCCGAAGGTCTTGTGATGCCCCGTCCGCGCGAGACGTTCCGTCGACAGCGACTGCGCGAACTCGATCATCTGGGCACGGCTCTGCTGCCAGCCCCGAAGCGAGTCACGGAGATCGCGGTCGCTGAAATCCCAACCGGTGTTGTTATAGAACTCGAAGCTAGGCGTTGTGTAAGCGATCTGTCGGATGCGGACCAGCAGGCACTCTGCGTCGGTTGCCTCCATATGAGCCGCGATGTCCCGAAAGGACCAATGCGGGTCGCCGGTCGACCAGTCCTGATCGTCGGCGACGCTTTCCAGTAGGCGGCTGATCTGACCCCGAGCAGCCTCGAGCTTCATGGCCAGATCCGCGATGCGCTGGCCGGTCATGTCGGGCTCGCCGAAGCGCCCGCCGATGCTGGCGACTCGAGCCTCGCCTGGATGCACGAGAAGACCTGCTTGGTGATCTTGTCAGCCGCGCCCTGCATGAGCCGCGCGCCGACTTGGGCGATCATCCCGTTCACCGTCACGTCGCTCGACCAGTGCATCGTGGTGCGCTCGCCGGCCGCGATGAGATCCATCGTGTTGCGCATCTCCACGGCGCTCCCCGGGGCCTGACCGCGGGCCAGCACACCCGCGTGCTCGGGCGCGCGGAGATCCGTGAACTCGACGTTCATCGAGAACGTCCCCTTGATCGGCCCGACGCCGGCTTTGACGACGACCTTGAAATGCGTCGGGTCGGTCACGTCGAGGCTCTGCATCTCGGGCGCACATGCGGTGACCTGCTTCGGGTCGGTGAGAAAGGCCCACACCCGATCGCGCGGTGCGGCTATGTCGAGCGTCCCCTCGAAAC
>VBDX01000189.1 GCA_005881885.1 Chloroflexota bacterium | reverse complement strand
GACGCTCGTCACCGCGCGAGGGCGTCAGCGCGCCCATCTCTACGTGGACGGCGGCCGGATCGCGGCCATCACGGCCGAGGGGCTCAGCGCGCGCGAATCGATCGACGCGGATGGCCTCGTCCTCCTGCCGGGCATGGTCGACGGCCACGCGCACTTCCAGGATCCCGGGGACACCACGCGCGAGGATTTCCGCACCGGCTCCGCCGCGGCGGCCGCCGGCGGCGTGACCACGGTGATCGAGCACACTCACAGCCAGCCCGTGCGCGACCTCGCGGCGCTACGCGAGAAGGTCGCTTACCTACGCGGCCGCTCGCTCATCGATTTCGGCCTCGCCGCGCACGCCTGGCCCGACCGCATCGTGGAGGTCGCGCCGCTCTGGGCGGCCGGCGTCACGTTCTTCAAGGTCTTCACCTGCACGACGCACGGCGTGCCCGGCTTCGACCACGCCATGCTCCTCGGTCTGTTCCGCGAGCTTGCACGCGTTGGCGCGCTCTGCCTGGCGCACTGCGAGGACGAAGCGATCACCGCGGCGAACGAGCGCGCGCTCCGCGCGGGCGGCCGGACCGATCCGCTGGTCGTCCGAGACTGGCGGACCCGCGAGGCCGAGCTCGTCGCGGCGGGGAGCGTCGGCCTCCTGGCGCGGATCACCGGCGCGCGCGTCATCGTCGCGCACGTGAGCCACGCCGAGGTCGCCGACCTCCTCGAGCGCGAGGTCGCGGCCGGCGCGCGCCTTGCACTCGAGACCTGCCCGCAGTACCTGTACCTGCGCGAGGACGAACTCCGCGCGTACAGTGCGTTCCGCAAATTCACGCCTCCGGCACGCATCCGCTTTGACGCCGATGCGGACGCGATGTGGCGTCGCGTCGCCCAGGGGCCGATCACGCACGTCTCCAGCGACCACGCGCCGGCGACGCGAGCACAGAAGACGGAGGGCTCGATCTGGGAGGCGCACTTCGGACTGCCCGGCGTCGAGACGACTCTCGGCTTGCTGCTGAACGGCGTCGCCGAGGGAAGGCTCGGTCTGGAGCGCGTGGTCGAGCTCGTCGCCGACGCCCCCGCGCGTCTTTACGGGCTGTGGCCGCGCAAAGGCAGCTTGGAGGTCGGCGCCGACGCCGACATCGCGCTCGTCGACCTCGCCGCGGAGCGCGTCCTGCGCGACGAAGATGTCGTTTCGAAGGCGGGGTGGACCCCCTACGCGGGTCGCCGCGTTCGCGGCCGGGCCGTCATGACGTTCAGCCGCGGAGAGCTCGTGGCGCGCGACGGTCGCCCCATCGCCGAGCCCGGCCGAGGCCGTTTCGTTCCCGGTCCCGCGAGCCCCGAGGCGTTGAGGTAGGCGACGGCCCGAGCAGCGCCCTGGTTTGCGCGTCGGACCGGAAGCTCACCTAGAAGCCCAGCCTCATCGAGGTCGCTGCCTCCGGCGAGCTTGAAGGTAGCGGCCGCTGGGAGCTGGCCCAAGCCGGTGAAACGGCGGTCACCACGACGTGGCGGTCCCGGGAGGTTGTGAACTACCCCTGTCTGGACACTTCGACGGCGTCGATGAAGGCTCGCATCTCGCCGGGCGATCCCCGGACGAGCGACGACAACGGAACGAGCGACTGGTCGGCACCCACGACCGCAAGGCCCGTGGTCGTGGTGGCTATGCGCACTACGTGCGTCCGCTCATGCGAGAGTCCTCCGCCGCGCCGAGGAGTGTCGCCGCGTTCTGCCGCAGAATCGCGTCGCGCTCCCCGTCCTGAAGGACCGCTGAGGTCGTGATCCGACGGACCGGGTCGTCCACGACCATCGGCGCCGGCCAATCCGTCCCGAAGAGGACCCGATCGGAACCGACCATGTCCAGCAGAAATCGGAGGTTGCGGTCGGTATACGTGACGGTGTCGTAGAAGAAGCGACGGAGATAGGTGCTCGGCCGGTCACGAGACGCCCCCCGCATCGCTGGAAACGCCTGCCAGCCCTTGTCCATTCGATCGACCGCGTAGGGAACGTAGCCTCCGGCATGGGCAAGACAGACCATCAGGCTCGGGTACTTATCGATGACGCCGCCGTAAACGAGACAACCGAAGGTCAGCGTCCGATCGACGAGGTTGCCGACTGAGTTCAGGAGGAAGAACTTCTGAGTGCGATAGGAGACCGACGTCGGCCGGCCCTGGTGAACGAAGATGAGAGCCCGAAGGTGTTCGGCCGCCGACCAGAATTGGTCGAAGACGGCATGGTCGTAGGTCAGATTGTTGACGTGATCATCGATCATGAAGCCCCGAAGCCCAAGCTCCCCGGTGGCTCGCTCCATCTCCTCGATCGTCAGCTCGACGTCTTGCATCGGCAAGGTGCCGAGACCCATGAACCGATCGGGGTGACCGCGGACCATCTCCGCGACCTCGTCGTTGCACTCACTCGCGATCTTGGCCGTCACTTCCGGCTCGCGGTGGTACTGGTAGAAGCAATCGGTAGGGGAAAGCAGCTGGACGTCGACGCCAAGCTTGTCCATCTCTTCGATCCGGCGCTCGGGCGGCCAGCGATTTTTCAGG
>VBDX01000186.1 GCA_005881885.1 Chloroflexota bacterium | reverse complement strand
AAGCGTAAGTCGAACGTGGTGATCAACACCGAGTACAACACCATGGGGGAGTACGTCGCGGCAGCGGATTGCGTCGTGCTCTTCTACGAGGACGTGTTCCAGAGCGCCGTCGTGACGCAGGCGGTCTGGGCGGGGCTCCCGTGCATCTTCTCGAACGCCGAGGGATTCGCGCCGTATCACGCCGCCGGTCCGGTCGTGCGGAGCGTGGACGAGCTCGCCAAGGCGATGCGCGAAATCCAGTGGCCGGAGAACTACGCGAACTACGCCCGCGGCGTCCGCATCCTCCGCCGTCTGCTCTCGCCGGAGCGCAACGCGGAGCGCTATCTCGCCGGCGTTCCGTGAAGATCCTCATCGTCGTCCAGCGCTACGGCGCCGAGGTGATCGGCGGTTCCGAATCGCACGCGCGCGTCGTGGCACAGCGCCTGGCGAAGCTGAACGAGGTCGAGATCGCCACGACGACCGCACTCGATTACTGGTCGTGGGCGCCGCACTTCCCGCCGGGCGAGTCGATGGACGGCGCGGTACGGGTCCGCCGCTTTCCGGTCGCCGGAGTCCGGAGCGCGACGTTCAAGGACACCGAGCACCACCTGCTCTTTGAGCCGCACACGCTCGCCGACGAGCGCAAGTGGCTTATCGAGCAAGGCCCGCACGTGCCTGCGCTCCTCGAGTTCCTGCGCCGCGAGGGCGGTGCGTACGACGCGATCCTCTTCTACACCTACATCTACGAGCCGACCGCGGCGGGGCTTCCGCTCGTCGCCGAGCGCGCCGCGCTCATCTCCACGGCCCATGACGAGGAGCCGCTGCGCCTTCTTCCGTACCGCGCGCTCTTCCAGCTCCCGCGCGCCTTTGGCTTCCTCACGCCTGAGGAGCGTGACCTCGTGCACGCCCGCTTCGCGAACGCGCATATCCCGAGCGAGGTCCTCGGCATCGGCCTCGATCCGCCGCCGTGGCACGACCCCGCGCCCTTCCGCGACCGCTACGCGCCGCGCGGTCCGCTCGTGCTCTACGTGGGGCAGGTGAGTGAAGGAAAGGCGGTCGACGAGCTCGTCGCGGACTGGATCGAGTACCACGACACCGGCGGCGCGGGGACGCTCGTCCTCGCCGGAACGCAGCGGATGCCGCTTCCTGACCGCGACGACATCGTGTCGCTCGGACACGTGAGCGAAGAGGAGAAGTACGCGCTCCTCGAGGCCGCCGATGTGCTCGTGCTGCCGTCGCATCTCGAGAGCCTCGGGATCGTGCTCCTCGAGGCGTGGCAGGTCGGAACGCCGTGCCTCGTCTCGGCGCACAACGCGGTCACCAGGGGGCAGGTCGCGCGCGCACAAGGCGGCCTGGGCTACGAGCGGGACGATTTCGCGGAAGCGCTCGCGGCGGTGCTCGCCAAGCGCGACGTACTCGGCGCGTCGGGCCGTCGCTACGTGGACCGCGAATGCACCTGGCCGGCGTTTGACGCCCGCCTCGAGCAGCTCGTGGATCTGGCGGCGAGTTGAGCGACCCGAGCCTGCTCGTCATCGTCTCGCGCTACGGCGACGTGCCCGGCGGCGCGGAGGCGCACGCGCGCAGTGTCGTGCAGCGGCTGAAACCGCACTTCGCGATCGAGGTCGCGACCACGACCGCGACGGACTACCGGACATGGCGCCACGACCTGACCGCGGGGATCGACGCCGTTGACGGCGTCACGGTGCGCCGCTTCCCGGTCGAACGCCCACGCGCGTGGAACTTCAAGCTCTTCGAACGGCGCGCCTTCCGTGCGGGTCACACGCTCGACGACGAGCGCGCGTTCATCGACGCGCAGGGCCCGTACGCGCCGGAGCTCCTCGAGTTCCTCTTCAAACGCGGACGCGAGTACGACCACGTGCTCTTCTTCCAGTACATCTACTACCCGACGGTGCTCGGCCTGCCGCTCGTGCCCGAGCGGGTCGTGCTGGTGCCGACCGCCCACGAGGAGGCGGCCATCGGCCTCTCCGCGTACAAGCCGGTGTTCCTCGGGCCGCGCGCGATCGCCTATAACAGCGAGGAAGAGCGGCGCATGGTCTGGCGCCGCTTCCGTAACCAGCGCGTCTCGAACGAGGTCGTCGGCGTTGGCGTCGAGGTGCCGGCGGATCGCGACGGTGCGCGCTTCCGCGCGAAGCATGGGCTCGATGGCCCTTATCTCCTTTACGTGGGCCGCATCGGGGTGAGCAAGGGATCGCGCGAGCTCTTTACGAACTACGAGCGCTGGCGTATGAGCGACCCGTCCCACGATGTCGCGCTTGTGCTCATCGGCGATGCCGAGATCCCGATCCCGAAGATCGACGGCATCCGGCATCTCGGACGCGTGAGCGATCCGGACAAGTGGGATGCGCTTGCGGGATGCGTGGCGTTCGTCATGCCGAGCCTTCTCGAGTCGCTTTCCCTCGTCACGCTCGAAGCGTGGGCGGCCGGACGCCCGGTGATCGTGGACGCGCGCTCCCCGGTTCTCGCGGGGATGACCCGGCGCGCGCGCGCCGGGGTCAGCTACCGGAGCTCCGCCGAATTCGCTGAGATCTGCGAGCTGCTGGCCGGCGACGCCGCGCTCGGCGATCAGCTGGGACGGTCCGGTGCCGAGTTCGTCGCGTCGACGTACACCTGGCCGCGCGTCGTCGAGACGTACCTCGATCTCTTCGCCGAGGTGCGCACGAGGCTGTCCTGATATGCTTTTCCATATATGAAGGCGAGCAAGATCGTTTTGGCCGCCCGAAAGCGAATGGGCCTCACCCAACGCCAGCTCGCCGAGCGGACCGGAATCCCTCAACCGATGATCTCGGCTATCGAGCGCGGCCACCAGGATCCACGACACAGCACGGTCGAGCGGATCTTGGCTGTGACCGATCAGGAGCTGGACATCGTGATGCGCGCCGGTCGCGGGGTCGATCGGACTCAGTTCGTCGAGTCGCTTCGGCTGACGCCTCTCCAAAGATTGCGCACCGGCGTCGCAGCCTCGAAAGCGATCGATCGCCTCGTAAGGAGCGCACGGCGCGTCCGCTGACCCCGCTTCAACTCGATCCTGAGCCGATTCTTCGTGTCCTGCATGGGCACGAGGTCAGCTACGTCGTCATCGGCGGCATAGCGGCGACGTTCCAGGGGTCGACGACCATCACGCGAGACTTCGACATCTGCTATTCGCGCGAGCCTGCCAACCTGGAGCGGCTCGCGGCAGCTCTCCGCCAGCTTGAGGCAAAGCTTCGAGGTGTCCAGGAGGATGTTCCGTTCCGGCTAGACGCGAGAACACTCCGGAATGGACTGAATTTCACGTTCAAGACGATGCACGGTGACTTTGACTGTCTCGGCGACCCAGGCGGAGGGCTCGACTACCAGCTCTTAGTGCACAGCGCGGACGAAATGGATGTTGGCGGGCTTC
>VBDX01000139.1 GCA_005881885.1 Chloroflexota bacterium | reverse complement strand
ACCCGCACATTTGTGCCAGGCATGTCGTCAAAAATTGCGGACGCGGTGCTCACTTTGTGCGACGTGTTCGCACGTTTGGAGGACAGACACGACGCCTGTGTTCTGTGTAACTCTCGTGGTTGGGTACGCACGATCTCGCCTGGGCCGCCGGCTTCTTCGACGGCGAGGGCTGGGCAAATCGGAAGGAGCGAGGCGTCCAATCCCGGATCAACCAGGCCGATCCTGATGGCGTCCCGGATGTACTGCGCAAGTTTCGGCGGATCGTTGGTGTCGGCCGAATCAAGGGACCGCTCATCATGGAAGGAAAGCAGCCTCTCTACTACTGGGAAGCGACGTCGCGGCCGGATATCGCGAGGGTCGCGGAGCTCATCGGTCCCTGGCTTTGCCCGGTGAAGCGCGCCGAGTTCAAACGAACACTTGGCGCCGCGCTGCCTCCGGTGGTCTGGCCCGGCTCGATGAGCGAGGAGCTCGCGTGGGCTGGCGGTTTCTTTGACGGGGAAGGTTCGACATATTTGGAGAAACATCGGACGCATCCCGGCTACTTCTATCCAGTGCTTTACGTCCCGCAGTCGGCAGAATCGGGCGTTGCCCCCGAACTCCTTCGACTCAATTCCGCTGTCGGCGAGCTTGGCAGGATCTCTGGCGTCCGTCGGGACAGCCAAGATCAAACCCCTTACCGCCGCTGGCGCGTTGTCACACCGCGTAAGGTGCAGACAGCCCTACACCTTCTCTGGCCGTTCATTGGCGACGTGAAGCGACGGCAGGCGCAGTTCGTAATGCGGACCATCAATGCGCAGCCGGATCTACCCCGCGGAAATCCTGCCTTCGGCGTCGCAGGTGCCCGGTACTGTCTGCGCGGGCACGACAAGTGGAACGCCCGCGTCAGGCCATTCAAAAGGTCGCGGGCGAAACGAGTCCGACCCAGGCCGATATCTGCATCAGTGCCTTGAGTGCGTCCGTGCCGGTGCACGGGGTCGAAGGAACATTAATCGGCGGCCATAGGCTGTCGATTTCACTCGTCAACTACTAAGTTACTACTTGTTGAAGTAGTTCTTGTTGATCTCCGTGTAATTCTTCCACTTGTCGGGGACCGCATCTTCCGGAAAGATCGCGCTTACGGGACAGACCGATTCACAGGCACCGCAGTCGATGCATTCATCAGGGTGAATGAAATACATGTTGTCTGCATCCGTTGTATAAATGCAGTCAACCGGACACACATCGACGCATGACGCGTCCTTCACATCGATGCACGGTTCGGTGATCACGTACGCCATCTGCGATTCGTTCCCCCGTCACTTCCAGTGGAAGAATTCGCGTGTTGAATTTCCAGCCTATCATCGCGCGACGTGGCAAGCGAGATCGCGGAGTTCCCACTTCCCGCCGATGTGACCGCGGAAGAGCGTGCGACGGCAAAGCGCGAGATCGCCAAGCACGCGAAGATCGTGAGCGAGGAGCCGCGCGTCATCAAGTTCGAGGGCCGCGCGATCGGACAGACCGGGCCCGTCTGGCATTTTCAATACACGCGCCTGTACCAGCTGCCGCACGGCTTTCTCGTGGCCGCGCACGATCTCCACGAGGGCATCAAGGTCTCCTATGCGGACACGCCAGAAGGGCTCCCCAAAGCATTCGAGAACGAGACGGTGCGCGAGTTCATCGAGGAGGAGCTCCACTTCCGCAAGATCCTCGGGCCCGAGCACGCCCGAGCCAAGTAGCCGCGCGCGCAAGACCGCGCGCCCGCCGAAGCGAGCGCCCGCCGGAGCGCCGAACGAGCCCGCGCGCGCACGTTGCGGTGAACCGCCCCCGCCCGAGCTCGTGAGGGGAATCGAGCAGTTCAACGCGGGCGAATTCTTCGAGCAGCACGAGACACTCGAGCTCCTCTGGCGGGCGACGAGCCCACCGATCCACGATCTCTATCACGGGATTCTCCAGGTCGGCGTCGGATTCCATCACTGGCGCCGCGGCAATTTCCACGGCGCAGCGGTCCTCCTCGAGGAAGGCATCGACCGCCTGCGGCCCTTCGTGCCCTCCTGTCAGGGCATCGACGTCGCGGCGCTCGTCGCCGACGCGACATCGGCGCGCGAGCGACTCGTCTCCTTGGGACGCGAGCGAATGAGCGAGTTCGATCTCGCGGAAGCGCCGCGCGTACGCTTCACACGATGAGCGCGAGCCCTGGGCTTGCTGGCATCGCTCACGAGAAGGCCCGCGGGTGGGCCAGGCGCTTGGGAGCGGTCGGCGTCTGGACCATCGACCTCGACCGTCTGCCGGTGGCGGCCGCGCGAGCGTATCTCCGTGCGCTCGAGTCACTCGGCTTTGGAGCGCTGTGGATCGGCGAAGGCCTGGGCAGCAGGGAAGCTTTCGCGAATGCGGGTGTCCTCCTCGCCGCCTCGCAGCAGCTCATCATCGCCACGGGGATCGCGAACATCTGGGCGCGCGATGCAATCGCTATGGCGAATGGCGCGCGAACGCTGGTCGACGCGTACCCGGATCGGTTTCTGCTGGGCATCGGAGTGAGCCACGCCCCGACTGTGAAGATGCGTGGGCAGAGGTATGGACGCCCGGTAGACCACATGCGGGGATACCTCGATGCCATGGATGCGGCACCCTATGTCGGACCGAAGGTCGACGCGCCCCGCGTCCTCGCGGCTCTCGGCCCGCAGATGCTTCGGCTCGCGGGTGAACGCGCTCTCGGGGCCCATCCCTATTTCGTCCCGGTCGAGCACACGACGGTCGCGCGCCGGGAGCTCGGCGAGGGTCCCCTCCTCGCCGTGGAGCAGGCCGCCGTGCTCAGCGAAGATTCGGCGACGGCACGCGCGACCGCGCGCCGGCACATGAAGCGCTACCTCGATCTCGACAACTACACGAGGAACCTGCGGCGGCTCGGCTGGAGCGACGCCGATCTCGCGAACGGCGGCAGCGACAAGCTGGTGGACGCGATCGTCGCCTGGGGCGATGCCGGAGCGATCAAGTCACGAGTCGTCGAGCACCGCCGACGCGGCGCGGACCACGTGTGTGTGCAGGTGCTGCGGACAGATCTCTCGGCGCCGCCGACTCGGGAGTTGGAAGCGGTCGCGAAGGTCGTGCTCTAGGCGCCGTCGGGGTTCGGCAGGTCCACGGGCTTGAAGTCCGGCTGGTCCCAGCCAAGCACGGTGTAGGGGGGCAGGTTCACGGCCTCGACGCCGCGGAGCTCTGGGATGTCGTCGAGCAGCGCGCGCTCGATACCGCTCTTGAATTGCAGCGACGCGACGAGCCGGCTCGTCCGCGGGCGGGTGAGCGCCACGCGGAGGCGTGCAATCCCGTCCTCGACGTCCACGAGCTCGGCGTGCCCGCCGCTCCGTTCGAGATAGGGGCTCATCTCCGCGAGTTTCGCTGCGACTCGCTCCCTGAGGTCAGCCATCCCGGGCGAGCATACGGAAACCGCCGACTGTCCCCACGGCGCGAGTCCAGATGCGAGCCACGGTCTCCGGGGCGTAACCGCCACCGCCGAGCAGGACCAGCGCCCCGCCGCAGACCTCGTGCGCGAGCGCGTGCGCCCGCTCGGCCGCGACGCTGTAAGCGGCGTCGCTCAACCGGAGGTGGCTGAAGGGGTCGTCGACGTGCCCGTCGGTCCCGAATTGCACGAGCAGGATCTCGGGCCGGTGCGCGCGCACCCGAGCGAGGCCCGCATCGAGGGCCGTGAGAAAAGCTGCATCGCTGTCGCCTCGCCCGAGCGGGAGGTTCAAGGTGAAGCCGTCGCCCGCGCCCGCGCCGGTCTCATCGACCGCGCCGGTGCCCGGGAAGAACCGGCCGCCGTGTTCGTGGATCGAGACGACGAGCACGTCCTCGCTCCAGAAGATCGCCTGCGTCCCGTCGCCGTGGTGCGCATCCAGATCGAGGATCCCGATGCGGCGCACGCCGTCGCGCTGCATGACACGCACCGCGATAGCGATGTCGTTCAAGATGCAAAAGCCCGAAGCCCGATCGGGATGCGCGTGATGAAGGCCACCCGCGGGATTGAACGCGTGCGCCACGCGTCCGCTGCCGACCAGGCGCGCGGCGAGCACGGTGCCGCCGACCGCGACCGCGGCGCGGAAGAGCATGCCGGTGTAGGCGGGCGTTTGCCGGCCGTCGACCAGGCCTTCGCCGCGCGCATCCAGCTCGCGCAGGAACGCGAGGTACGAGGCGGAGTGCACGCTCGCGAGCTCGTCCTCGCTGGCCTCGGGCGCAAGAAACGGCGCGAGTCCTTGCCTGAAGAAACCCGCGTCGTCGAATGACCGGAGCGCGAGCGCATAGCGCGACCACGACGCGCGCCGCGGGACGAATCCGCGACCGAGATAACGATCGTGCCATGCGAGCCCGACGGCGCAGCTCACCTTTTGGCAGCATACCGAGCGAACGTCGCAGGAGGTTCGCCATGTGTTATCCGCCCGGTGCCCGGCCGCCCGCGATCCCCGAAGATCTTCTCCCGCCGATGTCCGGTGGCGCGGGCGGCGAAGAGGCGATCGTCACGAGCGCCGACGGCACGAAGTTCCGGACGTACCTCGCGAAGACCGCCGGCGACGCCGCCGTCGTGATTGCGCCGGACGTGCGCGGACTCCATCCCTTCTACGAAGAGCTCGCAGAGCGGTTCGCGTCCGCGGGTATTTCTGCGCTCGCGTTCGACTACTTCGGACGCACCGCCGGCGCCGAACGCCGAGCGGAGGACTTCGACGCGAGGACGCACGTCCAGCAGACGACGCCGAAGGGCGTATTCGCCGACATCGCCGCGAGCCTCGCCCATCTGGCAAAGGCGACTGGAGCGCGGCGGCGCTTTGTTCTGGGGTTCTGCTTCGGCGGTCGGATCGCGTTCCTCTCGTCGGCGGAGCAAAAGGATCTCGCGGGCGTCGTCGGGTTCTACGGGCGTCTGTCGAAGCGCGAGGGGGAGACCTGGCCGGTCCCGGCGGAGGAGGGTAGGCGCATGCGCGCGCCGGTGCTAGGCCTCTTCGGCGGCGACGATCCGGGGATCCCGGCGATGGACATCGCCGCCTTCGATACGGCCCTGGCCGATGCGGGCGTCAAGCACCACATCGAGACCTATCCGGGCGCGCCCCATTCCTTCTTCGATCGGAGCTTCGCGGAGCACAAGCGCGAGTGCGAAGACGCCTGGCGGCGCGTGTTGGCGTTCATGAAGACCGGCGATCCAACCAGGCCCTCCTGACCAGCGGGCGTGGACCGTCTCGTGCGATACGGACGCTCGGCGCGGTCTCGGGTAGCCTCGAGGCGATGCGACTTCCCGGTCTCTTCCTCATCGGAACGATCGGCTTCGTCGCGATCAGCTACTTCGAGCAGCTCCCGGTCCTCGGGTGGCTCGGCGCCCTCGTGTCCGTCGTCGTGTGGGTCACGCTCGGCCGGGCGGTCGCGCGCGAAGGCGGCTCGGCCGCCGTGGCGTCCGCGATCCTCGGCGCGTGGACCGGCTTCGTCGGCGCCTGGAGCGCGTGGGCGTTCCAGACCGGCAGCCTCTTCGGGCTTTCGACGCCCGGCCTCGAGCGCGTCGGCGCGGGTTTCGGCTTCGTCGGCGCGACGCTCGGTCTCGTGTACTGGCCCTTCGTCGGGGCGGCCGTCTGCTTCGCCGCCGCGTTCTTCTCACTCGGCCGCCGCTCGATCGACCGCGTGTAGAAAGCGAGCCCGGAGACTGATCAGGCGACGCGTCGCCTCTTGTGCGTGACGTAGTCGACGAGCACGTACTCGCCGAGGTGCTCCGGCTCGACGTAGAAGGCACGCCCGGTGTTGATCTTCGACATCTGGTTCACGAAGTCCACGAGGTAATGGCCGCGCGCCAGCATGAACGTATTGATCGTGATGCCCTCGCGCGTGCAGCGCACGACCTCGCGGAGCGTCTCCTCGAAGGTGCGCTTCGTCGGCGGATACGAAAAGCGCGGGATCGGGTTGCCCTGCTCGAAGTGGGCGGTCGGCTCTCCGTCGGTGATCAGAATGACCTGCTTGTTCTTCCCGCGCGAGCGGGAGAGAAGCGTTCGCGCCGTCTCGAACGCATGCTGCATGTTCGTCCCGTATACGTACTCGTTCCAGGTGAGGCGCGGCAGGTCGGCCGGCTTGAGCTCCTGCGCGTACGCCGAAAAGCCGACGATGTAGAGGTCGTCTTTCGGAAAGGTTGATCGGATCAGCGAGTCAAGCGCGAGCGTCACTTTCTTTGCGGCGAGGAAGCACCCGCGGAAGAGCATCGACCGGCTCACATCGACGAGGATCGCCGTTGCCGACTGGGTCACGAGCTCGGTCCGGTACACGTCGAAGTCGTCCGCCGCCAGTTTGACCGGCACGGCGGCGCCGTCGCGCATGACCGCGTTGCGGACCGTGCCCGGAAGGTCGAGCAGGAACGGGTCCCCGAACTCGTATGTCTTGAGCTCGTCGGTCGGGTCCCCGCCGCGCCCGCGTGCTTTCGCGCGGTGGCCACCGAACGCGTCCTTCTTGAGCGTGGCGAAGATCTCTTCGAGCGAGCGTTGGCCGATCTTCCGGATGCCGCGTGGCGTGAGCTCGTAGCGGTCCCCGTCCTTGCGGATGAGGCCGGCCTCTTCGAGCAGCTGGGTCATCCTGCGGAGGTCGTCCAAGGCCTGTTTCGCCGACGGTCCGGCGAGCTGCTCGACCTGTTCGCGATCCAGCGCCGAGAGGTCTTCGGAGTTGCGTGCGCTCCGGACCACGTCCTCCATGTCCGAGAGCTGGTTCATCTCGTCCATAAGGCCGAGCGCCTCGGCGAGGGTGAGCGGCTCGTCCCCGGAGATCGCGTGCTCGTAGCCCTCCATCGGCATGAGCTGCCCAAGCGTCTCGGCGAGCTCGTTCATCGCGGCCTGCAGACCGGGATCGTTGAAGGCTGCGCCGAGGAGCTCCTCGAGCTGCGAGCGCATGTCCGCTGACATCGACTGCCAGAGCGACCGCATCGCGGCCATGCCCTGCGCGAGCTGGCGGAGCAGATCGTCCCAATCCTTCGCATGCCCGGCGAGCTCGGGATATTGCCGCTGGAACGCCTCGAAGTCGGGCTCGCCGCCCTCCATGCGTTCCTTGAGGGCGCGATTCAAGTCGCGGATCATCTGCCGCGTTCGCTCCAGCTGCTCGGGCGTCAGGTTCTGGAGGGAGTCGCGCATGTTCTTGAAGTAGGAACCGAGGACCTGCTGCTGCAGCTCCTTCAGGAGCTCCTGGTACATCTGGGCCGCTTTCGGCTCGACGAACTCGTAGTCCTTGAGCGCGCGCACCGCGCGGCCGAAATCATCCGGGAGCTGATCCAGCTGTGCGATGCGCTCGGCGGCGAGCTTCTCCATGGCCGCTCGGAGCTGCTCGTTGGGCGCGGGTGCGTTGCGCCGCCGATCGAGTCCCTCTCGCTCGAGCCGTTTCACTTCTTCCAGCTTCTCTTTGAGCTGGTCGAACGTCTTGGAGAGATCGTGGCGCTGCGCGCGCCTCTGCTTGGCCATCCGCAGCCGCTCGAGGAAGTCTTTCAGGCCCTCCATGCGACCGGGGATGCCCCAGCGAGCGAGTCGCGCCATGGCATCCTCGAGATCGCCGCCCGAGAGAAGCTCGTCGGACATCGCGCCAAGCAGCTCGTCGGCCTCGAGTGCGTCGAGGCGCTGCGTTCCGTCCCAGCGCGAATAGCGAACGTCACCGAATTGCCGCGCGAGTCCCGGCGGCTCGTTGCCGCTCGGCTCCTCCGGGTTTGGCTCGTTCACGCCCTGAACGTAGAGCGCGTCTCGCCGCGCTCCTTATTCAGCTTGCGATTGAGATGGAGGCCCTCGAGAACGAACTCCACCGCCGCCGCGATGGCGGCGGGATTGCCGGTCGCGCCGAGCTTTGCGACTGCGCCCTTCATCCCGGGGATCTGGAGCGCCTGCTTCACGTACTCCTGACTGCCGAGCGTGGAGGAGACGTGCATGGTCGCGCCACGCTGGAACGCCGCGAGGAGCGAGTCGAACTCGACAAGCGAGAACGTTCGGTTGAAGACGTTCAGGACCGCGCGCTGCACGAGCCGGTCGATGACGCGCTCCTCGGAGATCTCTCCGACCGACTCGAGCTCGATCTTGCCGGCGGTGGACGCCACCACCGCGGGCAGATCGCTGATGCGCGGGACGATGCTTGTCTCACCGGTGCGCAGCGCCCGCTTCAGCGCCGCGGAGACGATGTTCTCGTAGTTCGCGACGGTGACGCGGACCGAGACGCCCGAACGCTGTGAGATGTCGGACGAGCGGCGCGCGAGCTGGGAGATCTCGGCGAGGACTTCTTTCATGTAGCCCGGCACGACGGTCGTGATGCCCTCGTCGACGAACGCGAGTCGCTCCTGCTCGGTGATCGCGACCTCGGTCGCGATCTCGCGGGGATAGTGCGTGCGGATCTGCGAGCCGAACCGGTCTTTCAGTGGCGTGATGATGCGGCCGCGATTCGTGTAGTCCTCCGGGTTCGCCGACGCGACCACGAAGAGATCGAGCGGGAGCCGCACCTTATAGCCGCGGATCTGAACGTCGCGCTCCTCCATGACATTCAGCAGTCCGACCTGCACGCGCTCGGCGAGGTCGGGGAGCTCGTTCAGAGTGAAGATGCCCCGGTGCGTGCGCGGCACGAGTCCGTAGTGGATGGTCAGCTCGTCGGACAGGTAGCGGCCCTCGGCCACCTTGATTGGGTCGACTTCTCCGATGAGGTCGGCGATCGAGATGTCTGGTGTCGCGAGCTTCTCGCTGTAACGCTGATCCGGTGCGAGCCAGACGAGCTCGACGGAGTCGCCGTCGTTCGCGATGCGATATTTGCATGCGGCGCAGATCGGCGCGAAGGGCTCGTCGTTGATCTCGCATCCCGCAATTGCCGGGACCGCCTCATCGAGGAGCTCGATGAGCTTGCGCGCGATGCGCGTCTTCGCCTGACCGCGCTCGCCGAGCAGGATGATGTCCTGTCCCGAGAGCATGGCATTCTCGATCTGCGGGATGACCGTCGCTTCGTAGCCGACGATCCCGTCGAAGATCGGGCGCTTCGCTGCGAGAGCCGAGATGAGGTTTCCGCGGAGCTCCTGCTTCACGGTCTTCGGCCGGTAGCTGGTCTCGCGGAGCGCGCCGATTGTCGTCGCTTGCGTCATACGGTCGGATCTCCTCGCATCTCGAGTCGGGTTCGCTCTCCACGGTACTCGGCGAGGGCCGCGCGCACGTCGGGGATCGTGCGGCGCCGTCGTCGAACGAGGTCTTCGAGCAACGCCTCGCGCCGCGCGAGCTCGGCCTCCGCGTTTTGCCCGCAGCGGGCTCGCAGCAGCTCGAGCTCGGCATCCTCGACGTGTTCGTGCTCGTCGTGCTGTTCGTCGTGCTCGACCAGGGAGACCATGCGCACTCCGGAGCCGTCTCGCGGGATCAGCCGGTGGAGCGACACGACCCGACGGGCGTATTGCCCTCGTGCCGTCCCGTATACGCGCATGACCATGAGCAGATCGACGCGGGCCAGGTCCGGCGGGGCAACACCGAGCTCGCCGGTGAGCTGAGCGACGGCTTCGGTTGCGCTGTCGGCGTGCAAGGTCGAGCCGAGCGCGTAGCCCTTGCGCAAGGTCTCGAAGACGCGCACGGCCTTTGGTCCCCAGAGGTAGACCGGCAGATGCGAGGAGAGCTCGTTCCCCAGGAGGATCGTCTCCTGCGGCTTCGTCTGCTCCAGATAATCGAACGTCTCCACCCAGCCGCGCAAGAAAACGCGGCGCATTCGGTTCGGGAGGAAATCGAGGAAGGCGGTGAGCGTCGTCGTCTTACCCGAATGCGGCTGCTCTGCGGCGATCAGGAGCGAGCCATGCGTCTCGAGGACCATTCCGCACAGCGCGGCGGTCCGCGCGTCCATGTTGCGCGCCTCAAGGAGCTCGGTGACCGACATCGGGATCGGCGGTTCCCAATTCCAGCCCCACCACCCGACGGGAACGTCGTAGTCGCGCGGCGATAACGGCTGCTCGACAAGGGTCTGACGTCGATACTGCAACGCTTTGGCTCCTCGGCCGAGCCTAGCACGCTATTGTCGTCGCTTCGGTGACGGAAGAAGAGCGGAGCATCGACGATCCCGCACGTCTTGCGGACGAAGCGCGCGAGAACGCGCAGAAGGCCGCGACCGAGCTTCGCGCGCAACGCGTTCCGATCGAGACCGAGCCGCCGACCGTCTTCAAAACGGATTGAGGTTGAACGAGCGACGAGAGGCTTTGCCGCGAGGAGCGAGACGACCAGCCTTGAGCGTGTCTCTCGCGAAGCGAGAGATTGAGCAGTGAACGAGAGCGAAGTTCGTTTCTGCACGGCGGCTGAGCTCGCCTCGGCGCTCCGAAGGCGCCGCATCTCCGCTCTCGAGCTCGCGCGTGCGTATCTCGATCTTCTGGAAGAGCTCGGACCGAAGTACAACGCTGTCGCGGCGCTCATGCCGGAGCGTGCGCTCGACGAGGCGCGGCGGGCCGATCGAGCTCTCGCGAAGAAGGACGGTGGGCCCTTGACCGGCGTGCCGTACGGTGCCAAAGACCTGCTCGCCGCGCGCGGCGCGCCGACCACCTGGGGTGCGCCGCCCTATCGCGATCAGATCTTCGGACAGGATGCGACCGTCGTCGCTAAGCTAAAGCGAAGCGGGGCGGTGCTCGCGGCGAAGCTCGCCATGGTCGAACTCGCGGGCGGCGGCGGGTACCGCTATCCGAGTGCGTCGCTTCAGGGTCCGGGCCGCAATCCCTGGAACACCGAGCGGTGGTCGGGCGGGTCATCGAGCGGCTCGGGCGCCGCGGTCGGCGCGGGCCTCGTGCCTTTCGCGATCGGCTCTGAAACATCCGGATCGATCGGCACCCCGTCGGCGTACTGCGGCGTCACCGGTCTCCGGCCGACGTACGGAGCGGTTTCGCGGAAGGGCGCGATGGCGCTCTCTTGGACCCTCGATAAGCTCGGACCGATGGCGCGGACGGCGGACGATTGCGCAACGGTCCTCGAAGCCATCGCCGGCGCGGACACCGGCGACCCGACCGCGAGCGGGAAGCGTTTCCGACCACTCGCCGCCCGCGCCGCGGCGAGCGCGGCAAAGCGCGCGCGGATCGCGTTCGCCGAGGAGGACGTCTCCGAGCACGCGTCCCCCGAGGCCAAGCGCGCGCTCGAAAAGGGCGTCGCCGAGCTCAGGCGTGTTGCGCCGAAATTCGTCCGCGCGACGCTCCCGGCGATGCCGTTCGGCCCGATGGTGACGACGGTCTACAGCGCGGAAGGCGCGGAGATCTTCGCCGAGCTGATCGAGGGCAAGCGGTTCGAGCAGCTCGTCGACGCGCGGCAGAAGGCAGGTCTCCGGGCGGCCCTCGAGATCAAGGCGCGGGATTACCTGCACGCGATGCGCCTCCGCACGCGGCTTCAGCAGGCGTTCGCGGCGATGTTCCGCGACGTCGACGTGATCCTGTCGGTCGGGCGCGCGATGACCGCGACACCGATCACGCAGCCGCTCGACAATCCGGCGCCCCCGGGTGGTCCGAAGCCTCCCCCGGACAAGCGCAACCTCTCTGGGCCAGGCTCGGGGAACATGGGCCTCATCGCGGCCGGCAATCTCGCCGGGATCCCCGCGATCTTCTTCCCGTGCGGCTTCGCGACCGATGGCCTTCCGGTGGGCTTACAGCTCGTCGGACCGCCGTTCAGCGAGCCACTCCTCGTCGCGCTCGCATCCGCGTTTCAGCGCGAGACGGACCACCACTTGAAGCGCCCGCGCGATTAGCTGCGAGGCGTTTTCGAACCTCGCTCCCGACCGCGTCCGCGGCCCCGCAGTGCCAGGACCCAGGTGGCGGCGATGAGGAGCGAGACGAGCGGGATCACCACCGCTAGGAACACGGTGAAAGCCGTTTGCAGCGCATTCGCGTATGGACCCGCCGGCGCGATCGCGAGCAGGTAGCTCACTCCGAGCCAGAGGACGACTGCGATCCAGATCACGGTATTGCGCCGCAGATCCGTAAGGTCGTCGCGGTTCATCGTAGCCAGGCGATCTTCAGGCCGCGGCGGTGCTGGCGGCGAGGTCCCTCGCCGTCTCGCCGAGCGCGGCGATCTGCTCGCGCTCGGTCCCGTACGGCTGGAACATCACATTGACGTGCCCGATGCCGAGCGATGCGTACGAGCGCAGCTTCTCGAGAGCGATCTGGGGCGTCCCGAAGATGAGGCCAGGACGCGAGGCGAGGAACCCGGCGCGGTCGGTCTTCGCGCGTAGGGCGAGCTGGTCGACGAGGGCGTCCGCCCGCTCCTGCGTGGTCCCCACGCACGCGATGAGGAACGCGCTGCGGAGGAGCGTCTTCGGGTCACGATTCACCGCACGGCAGGCCTCATCGAGGTCCCGCAGCCGGTCAGGAATATCGGTCGGCGCGGAGGCACTGACGGTGATGTTGAAGGCGTCGCCGTACTTCGCGGCGGCGCGCATGACGCGCGGCTTCGAGCCGCCGATCCAGATCGGCAACGGCCGCTGCACCGGCTTGGGCGAGCAGAGCGCGTCATCGATGCGGTAGTACTTGCCGTGATAGGTCGCGCGGTCTTCGCGCCACATCCGGGTGCAGATCTCGAGCGTCTCGATCATCTGCGTGACGCGCGTCGGCGCATCGGGAAAGTCGTACCCGTACGCGCGGTACTCGATCTCTTTCCAGCCGGCGCCCAGGCCGAAGTCGAGCCGTCCACGGCTCAGCACGTCCACCGCCGCCGCGATCTTGGCCAGGAGCGCCGGATTCCGGTAGGACTGCGAAGTGACCATCGGGCCGATGCGGATGCGGTCGGTGCGCATAGCGAGGGCTGCGAGCAGCGTCCAAGCTTCGAGACAGTCGACGTTCACCGCGTCCTTGCCGAGGAAGAGATGATCTGAGACCCAAAGTCGCGTGAAGCCTGCGGCATCCGCATCGTTGCCGATACCGAGCACGTCCTCGAACTTGAAGCCGAACTGCGGCTCGATCTGGACGCCGAGATCCACAGGACCCGACTCTACCCGGACGGGGGCCGGGGGGCGGAGCCTCCCGAGTCGTCTTCGGCGGTGAGGCGGAACATCATGTGCCTGCCGGTCACGGTGAGCGTGGCGAGCATGAATGCGGCGAAGACCGCGATACCCGCGTTCACGAGCGGCCCCAGCCCCATGACGAAAGCGTTGAATGCGGCGACGATCGCGAACCATACGGCGAACGCGAAGATCGTCTCGCGCACCTGGAACGTGATAGGACGCCGAGGTACGGGCCGGGGCGGTCGCCGCTCAGGTGGGAGCGCAGCCTCGGACTCGCGCCGACGCCGGCGATCGGCGCGCATGACGCGCGCGACGTAGGCGACGGATGCGACGAGAACGATCACCTCGCCCACGACGTTCGCAAGATGCCCCACCGCGATCGACAGCGGAACGAGAAGCGCCGCGAGCACCGCGATGACCGTCGCTCCGCTTGCGAGCAGGATCGTGATCCCTCGGTTCATGGGGTTCGCATCGCGCGGTCAAGGATCTCGACCACGTGCAGCACGGGGATGTTCTGGCCACGCGAGCGCAGGCCCGCCGCGAGCTGGAGCATGCATCCCGGGTTCGCGGTCACCACGGCATCGGGTCTGGTCGCGAGGATCGCGTCGATCTTTCCTTCGAGGAGACGATCCGCGTAGTCCGGCTGCGCGAGGTTGTAGTAGCCGGCGCTTCCGCAGCAGACGTCGGCGTCGGCCATCTCGATCAGTTCGAGGCCGCGGACGCGCCCGAGCAGGGCGCGCGGCTCGGCACGGATCCCCTGCGCGTGTGCGAGGTGGCAGGGATCCTGGTAGGTGACGCGGATCGCGAGCTCCCCGAACGTCGCGCCGTCGGCGACTGCGAGGTACTCATTGATGTCCCGTACGCGCGAGGCGATCATCGCAGCGCGCTTGGCCCACACCGGATCGCGTTCGAGGAGATGAACGTAGCTCTTTAGGTGCGCGCCGCAGCCCGCGGCGTTCGTGATGATCGCTTCGGCCCCGGAGCGCTCGAAGGCCGCGATGTTGCGCTTGGCGAGGCGGATGGCCTCGGCGTTGTCGCCGGCGTGTGCGTGGAGCGCGCCGCAGCAGGTCTGGTCGACCACTTCTACGACCCGGGTCCCAAGCCGCGCCAGCACCCGTGCGGTCGCCGTATGAACGTCGCCGTAGGAGACGCGCATCACGCAGCCCAGCAGCAAAGCCACAGAGGCCCGCGGCGCGTCCACCGCGACCGGCCGGTATGCGGGTCGCCCCGACGGGGGTGCGAGCGCGTCAAGACGTCGCAGTCGGGGCGGCAAGATCCGTCGCGCCACGGCGCGCAGCCCGGTGCGGTCCCCGAGCGCGAGAAGCGAGGCGAGCGCGCCCAGCACGCGCGGTCGCGAGACGCTCCAGAGCGCGAGCTTGCCCAGCGCCGGCGTCCCGCGCGCGCGCGCGATGTCGGCGCGAGCCTCCTCGATGAGCTCGCCATACGGCACGCCTGATGGGCAGACCGCTTCGCACGCGCGGCACGCGAGGCAGCGATCGAGGTGCAGCACGGCGGCGTCGCTCTCTCGCGGATCGACGCGCCCCGACGCGATAGCGCTCATGAGATGCAGGCGCCCGCGTGGTGATTCTGTCTCGAGCCTCGTGATCCGATACGTCGGACATGCTTCCAGGCACAGTCCGCAGTGAATGCACCGGTTGAGCCCCTCGGTGTCCAGGAGTGGCGAGGTCACGCCGGCATCCGGCCCGGCGCGAGGACGCCCCGCGGGTCGAACCGGTCCTTGAGCGCGCGCGCGATCGGAAGCGGCACGCGCGCTCTGCCCCAGGCTCCGCCGGCTTCGCGCTTGTAGTCGGGGCCGGCCCGCTCGAGGACCGCGTATCCCTCGAGCGCCTCGAGCGATTCACGGACACGCCGGAAGGTGCTTCGGTCGATGGCGTGCAGCAGATAGGCCGTGCCGGTCGCCGGGTAGATGACCGCGCTGTACCCCGCGAACTCGAGCGGCGGTGTCGCACCTGGTGACCAGGCGACCCGTGCGGTCCATTTCGACTCGAGCGGAAGCGCGGCGACGCGGTCCCAGACCTCGTTGCCAACGTCGCGGCAGTTCACGATTTCGCGCAGTGCGCGGCCGAGCCGCCGGACCGCGGCGAGCGGTCCGGCGATCCGCACAAGGAGCATTACCTCGCCGCGAGCGCCGAGGCCTTGCGCGGCTTCTCCGGCGACGATGGCGAGGGCATCGATCGGCAGGCCGGTCGCGTGTATGGCAGCGGCCTTCGTGAGGGCCGTCGCGATGTCCAGCTCGCCGGCGAGCGTCACCGTGCGCTCCGGCGCCGTCGTGAGCTTCAATGTGAGCTCGACGATCGCCGCGAGCGTGCCGAACGTTCCGCTCCAGAGGCGCGTGAGGTCGTAGCCGGTGACGTTCTTCACGACCCTGCCGCCCGATTTCACCGTGGTTCCGTCGCCCAGCACGACGCGAGCACCTATCACCCAGTCCCGCGGATGGAAGTACCGAAGGCGCGAGGGGCCGCCGGCCGCGCTCGCGAGCGTCCCACCCACGGTGGCGCGGTCGTGCAGCCCCGCCTCGACCGGCCAGCGTTGCTTGCGGGGGGCAAGGGCATCGGCGAGCTCGGCGAGCGTGGTGCCGGCACGAACGGTCGCGACGAGATCGTCCGGCTCGTATTCGACGATCCCGCGGAGGCCCGAAAGATCCAGCGCACGGTCGTAGCGCGCCGGCGGATCTCCGATGCCGAGGCGGGTGCGGCCTCCCGCGACGACGATGGCCTCGCCGCGGTCGTTCGCCGTACGAATGGCCTCGACGACTTCGCTCTCGCTCTGGGCGCTCGTCACGCCGCGCGGCTCCAGCCCGTCGATCGCGTGACCGGGAACGGCAACGGCTAGACCCACATGCCCTCCGCCAGCGCGCGCTTGGTGCGCTCGGTGGGGATATCCGCGCAGGCGTCGCCTCCGGGAAAGATCTTTCCTGGATTCATCGTTCCGTCAGGGTCGAAGGCGTCGCGAGCGCGATGCATGGCCTCGAGATCCTCCGCGGAGAAGACCCAGAGCATGAAGTGATTCTTCTCGAGGCCGACGCCGTGTTCGCCGGTGAGCGCGCCGCCGGCGTCGATCGCGACCTTGAGGATCTCCGCACTCGCTTCCATCACCCGGTCGATCGGCTCGGTGCGCGCGTCGAAGAGCAGCACCGGGTGCAGGTTTCCATCGCCGATGTGGAACATGTTCGCGATCACGTAGCCGTACCGCTCGGCGATAGCGTTGACCTCCCGTAACACCTCGGGCATCCGCGTGCGCGGAACGACCGCGTCGTGCAGGTAGTTATTCGGCTTGATGCGCGCGAGCGCCGCGTACCCGAGCTTGCGTGCTTTCCACAGCAGCTCGCGCTCCGCCTGTGTCGCCGCCGACCGCACATCGGTGGCGCCGTTCTTCCTCAGCACCCGGTCGATGGATACCGCCCACTCCTCGGTCTCCTCGCGCAGACCCTCGATCTCCACGAGGAGCAGCGAGCCGGCGTTCGCAGGAAGATGAACGTCGAACGCCGCGTTCAGCGCTCCGATCGTCACGTTATCGAGCATCTCCATCGCGGCCGGCACGACACCGCTCGCGATGATCGCGCTCGCCGCTCGCGCTCCGCGGTCGATGTCGGGAAAGATGGCGACGAACGTCCTCACGTCCTCGGGGAGGGGGAGCAGCCGCAGCCAGATCTTCGTGATGATCCCGAGCGTGCCCTCGCTGCCGACGATCAGCGGCACGCAGTCGTATCCCGGAAGATCCGCGGCCGTCCCGCCGAATCGCGCGATCTCGCCGTTCGCCAGAACCATCTCGATCCCGAGCACGTGGTTGACCATCGAGCCGTATCGGAGGGCGTGCGGACCGCCCGCGTTGGTCCCGACGTTCCCGCCGATGGTGGAGATCCGCTGGCTCGCGGGATCGGGAGCGAAGAAGAGTCCCGCCTCTCGCGCGGCGACGCTGACCGTGAGGTTCGGAACGCCGGGCTCCACGACCGCCACCCGCGCCGCCGCGTCGATCGCGACGATGCGCCGGAGGCGCACCGTCGATACGACGATCGCCCCCGCGCACGCGATCGTCCCTCCGGAGAGCCCCGTCCCCGCTCCGCGCGGCACGATCGCCGCGCCCGCGTCGTGCGCCGCCTTCACGACTGCGGCCACCTCATCCGCACTTCCCGGAACGGCGACCGCACTCGGAGGATGGCGATCGAAACCCGCGTCGTACTCCCAGACCAGGAGATCCTCGGCCCGCCAAAAGACGTTGTCGTCGCCGCAGATCTCCTGGAGCCGAAGGACAAGCGCCGACGGCGAAGTGGCCGTCACCGGCAGGATGACGCGGGGTGGCACGGCGTCGCCGGGTGGCGCGGGGGAGCGGGTTGCGCGCGAACCGCGGGCCCTGGGACCCGCGTCGCCCGGTGAGCTCACGACGCGCGAATGGAGCGGGAGGGTGCGGCGAGCGCGCAACCTCGACCCCGCGACAGGACCCGGCGTTGTCGCAGCGCGATCGGCCTCGTCGTTACGCGTGCTCCTCGATCCACACCGCGCCATCCTCCGCGTGCTCTTTCTTCCAGATCGGCACGATGGTCTTGAGCTCGTCGATCGCGGCGCGCGCGGCGGCGAACGCCGCATCGCGGTGCGGGGCGGCGGCCGCCACCACGACCGCGATATCCCCGACGCGGAGATCGCCGACGCGATGATGCATCGCGATGCGGAGCGGACCGTGCTCCCGGGCGAGGCGGTCGGCGATCTCCCGCATCTTGGCCTCGGCCATCTCGGCGTACGCCTCGTACTCGAGCCGCAGGATGCGCTTCCCGCGGCTGCGGCTGCGCACCGTGCCGAGGAAGACGACGACGCCTCCGAACGCGTCGTCGCGCACGAGCGCGAGCGCGTCGTCGGCCGAGAGCGGCTCTTCGCTTACGGCGATGGCCTGGAGCGTCCGGGCATCTCCACCTGACACCGGCGGAATGAGGGCCAGCTCGTCGCCATCGGCGAGCGGAGCGTCGAGCGATGCGTATTCGCGATTGCGTGCGATCACAACCTGCCTGCCTTCCGCGACGAGCGGGTGCTCACGAAGGATGCGTGCGATCGCGTCGCGGACCGTCGAGCCGGGTGGCAGCTCGAGATCGAAATGGCCCCTTCCCGCCGCTTCGCGATACGACGCGAACAAACGAACGAGAACGCGCACGAAATCAAGCCTAGCGGAGGTGCGAGAATCGCACGGGCATGGACGCCCGTACCGCCCTTGCCCTGGTGCTCACCGTCGTGCTCGTCGTCGCGAACGGATTCTTCGTCGCCGCGGAGTACGCCTTCGTGCGTGTCCGCAAGACACAGCTCGACGAGATCGGCCAGCAGGGAAGCGCTCGCGCGCGGCTCGCGTCGCGGGTCCTAGACCGGCTCGACCAGTACATCTCGGCATCCCAGCTCGGCGTGACGCTCTGCTCGCTGGCGATCGGATGGCTTGGCGAGCCTGCCGTCGCCGCGCTGCTCGAACCGATCTTCGACTGGCTGCCCGACCCGCTCTTGAACGTGATCTCGTTCGCGCTGGCGTTCGGAGTGATCACGTACGTCCATATCGTGGTCGGCGAGCTGGCGCCGAAGTATCTTTCGATCCAGCGCGCGGTCCCGCTCGCGCTCTGGTGCGCCTATCCGCTCCACCTCTTCTACCGGCTCATGTATCCGTTCATCGCCCTCGTGAACGGAAGCGCGAACGCGATCCTGCGTTGGGTCGGCATCCGTTCCACTGACGAGCTCGACGTGCACAGCGAAGAGGAGCTCAAGATGCTGGTCGCCGTCTCGACGAAGAAGGGCGTGCTGCAGGAAAGCGAACGGCTGATCGTCGGGCGCGCCATGGAATTCGCGGACCGCATGGTCCGCCAGGTGATGGTCCCGCGGACCGAAATGGTCGCTGTACCCGACGACGTGGGTGTCAAGGAGCTGCTGGCGACGGCGCGCCAGCACCGCTTCTCACGCTTCCCTGTCTACCAGGAGGACCTCGACCACATCATCGGGATCGTCCACGTCAAAGACCTCGTCGGCATCGACAGGGATTCTCGGGCGAGCGCGCGGGAGGTCATGCGAAAGGTGCCGGTGATCCCGGAGACCATGCGCCTCGACCAGGCACTGGCCGAGTTCCGGCGCCAGCGCGTGCAGCTCGCGGTCGTACTCGATGAGTTCGGCGGCACCGCCGGGCTCGTCACGCTCGAGGACGTGATCGAGCAGCTGGTCGGCGAGGTCCAGGACGAATTCGACCGGGAAGCGCCGGCGTTCAAAGAGGAAGGGCCCGGCACCTACGTCGTCGACGGGCTGACTGCGCTCGACGCGCTGCGCGAGCGTCTCCAGCTCCTGCTGGTGGACGAGCCGTACGACACGGTCGGTGGTCTCGTCTTCGGCAGGCTTGGCCGTCTCGCCGCCGTCGGTGACACGGTCGAGATAGAGGGGTACCGCTTCCAGGTGACGGGCGTCGACGGCCGGCGCGTCGCGCAGGTGCGGGTCATGCGCGCGCGACCGCCGCGCAAAGCGGCGTGATTCGCGACAAATGTGTGACGCAGGAGTAACGGCCCGCTTGCCCGCCGCGCTGGCATGAGGGGTGCTTATGAACTCCGCGTGATGGAACTGTTAACAAGCGACAGCGGTCTCGCCTTTCTGACGGCGCTGGGCATAGTCGCGACCGCGGTCTCGATCGTGCGTGACGCGAGGGCGCAGAAGGCCCGCCTGGTCACCGAGGAAGTCCGCACCGACTTCCCCGAAGCCGCTTAGCGCACGAAGAGCGAGCGGAGGAAGCTCACCGCGTCCGCGACGCGGGAGGCCCAGAAGGCTTGCGCGCGCGGATCCATCAGAACGAAGATCCCCATCGCTCCGAGCGTAACGATCCCCGTCATGAGTCCGAACGCCACCGTGCTTCCCCGGAACCCGACCCGCATCTCTTCACTTTAGCCGCACTTATGGCCTAGGGGCGGGCGCTGCTCCGCAGACGCGCGACGAGGTTGTCGAGCCGCGCGCGAGAGATGGTGAGGAACTTCGCGAGGTTCTGCCGATCGCCTTCGGCGATCGTTCCGTGCCCATCCTCGCCGATGATCCGTGCAAGGTCGGCGAGGGCGTCGTTCAGCTTTCGCGTCGCGACGATGAGCGCGTCGTCGCGCAGCGGCGGGATCGCGGGCTCCGGCTTCGCGGACTTCTCACCCGGATGGAGGATCCGTTCGACCCGGTCGTGCAGGCGCAGCAGCGTCAGCTTGCCCGCGATGATCTGCTTGGCGAGCGCCTGGCGGCGGCGCTTGTTGTCGATCTTCATCAGCTCGTACGCCGCGGAGAGCGTGTCGTAACGCTGTCCGACCATCTCGCGGACATCCTCGGGAGCGGACGCCAGCCGGAGGCGGTTCTCGACGTAGCCCTTGTCCTTCCCGAGCTTCGTCGCGAGATTGCGGATCGAGTACCCGAGCTCGCCGGTCATCTTCCTGTAGATGACCGCTTCGTCGAGGGGTGAGAGGTCCTCGCGCTGGAGGTTCTCGATCAGAGCGATCTCGAGGGCGGTCGCATCGTCGAAGCGTTCGACGATCGCGGGGACCGTCTCCTTGCCGGCGAGCTTCGAAGCGCGCCACCGCCGCTCGCCCGCGATGATCTCGTACTCCTCGCCGGCGGGACGTACGAGGATCGGCTGCAGGACGCCGTGCTCGCGGATCGAGGCCCCGAGCTCCGCGAGTGTGTCCTCGTGCCAGGTCATCCGTGGCTGCGAGGGGTTCGGAACGATCTTCTCGAGGGGAATGTCGCGCACCGCCGTCGGTGTGCGCGCCGCGAGCAGGCTGATGATCCCGGGCTGCGCGTCGGACTCCTGCTGGAAGATGCGCTCGCCGGCGTCCCTGAATGACTTTCTGTGTCGACTAGTTGTGAGCACCGATCACCTCCTTCGCGAGGTCCACGAAGCTCTTCGCCGCGTCGCTCTTCGGTTCGTACACGGTGATCGGCACGCCCGCGGTCGGCGCCTCGCCGATCTTCACCGACTGACGGATGATCGTGTCGAACACCTGGTGGTCGCCGAGATCCTTGAGCGAGTCGAGCATGTCGCGAGCGAGGATCGTGCGGCTGTCGTAGAAGGTCGGAAGAAGTCCGTAGACCTTGAGAGTCGGATTGAGGCGGGTCTGGACGGTCTTGATGATCTTGAGCAGAGCCGCGACGCCCTTCAGCGCGTAGTACTGCGTCTGGACCGGGATGATGACCCCACTCGCGGCGACGAGCGCGTTCAGGGTGAGGAGGCCGAGCGTCGGCGGGCAGTCGATGAGGACGTAGTCATACCGCTCGACGACGTCGCGACCGAGCTTGTCGCGCAGCGCCATCTCCCGGCCGATGGCGTTGAACAGCTCGACCTCGGCAGCGGAGAGCTCGAGCGTCGCGGGCGCGACGTCGACCTTCTTCGTCTTCGTCGGCCGGATGATCGACCCGAGCGTGATGTTCGAGTCGATGAGGACGTCGGCGATGCTCCGCTCAACGGTGTTGAGGTCGATCCCCAGACCGACGGTCAGGTTTGCTTGCGGGTCGAGGTCGAGACAGAGGACCTCATGCCCTAAGGATGCGAGCGCCCCACCGAGATTGATGGCGCACGTGGTCTTGCCCACGCCGCCCTTCTGGTTCGCGATCGCGATGACCTTGCCCAACCGCGCCTCTCCTCTTCGCGGACCCCACGCCCTGGGTCCGCTTCGAGTTGCTGTGCTCCCCACAGCGCGCGGAAACGTACGCGCCCCAGCCTTCGGAGGACTATAACGGCTTCGGTCACGTCTTTGTGCGGCTTTGCAAGACAGCCCGCGCGCGCTTATCCCTCCTAGGGCCCTGTCGAGTGTCGCCCGCGAGCCTGCTCAACCATACTTGGTGCAATTCGGCGGGCTCGCGTGCGACACTCGCGGGCCCGTCGTCGGCCGCTTGCGCGAGCAAGCTCGCGCCGCGGCACTCCTAGGGCCCGTAGCTCAGTGGTAGAGCGGCGGACTCATAATCTGCTGGTCCCAGGTTCGATCCCTGGCGGGCCCACAGCGAAAGGGGGCGCGCACTGAAGAGCTGCACCCACCTCGATCAGATCCGAGAAGTCACCCCGAGCGCGGACGGCTGTGAGGACTGCCTGCGCGTCGGTGCGGAGTGGGTCCACCTCCGCCTGTGCATGACCTGCGGGCACGTCGGGTGCTGCGACGACTCTCCGAACCGGCACGCCACCAAGCATTTCCGCAAGGTCCGGCACCCGATCATCAAGTCGTTCGAACCGGGCGAGGACTGGGGCTGGTGCTTCGTTGACGAGCTGGACCTCGACGCGACCGCCTGGCCGGTCCGAGGACCTGTCGCGCACAGCGTCTAGGCCACGGATCAGCGTCCGATATCCCTCTGGCGCATCGCCGCGACCGCGATCGCCGACCCTGCCGCCCCGATCCCAAAGAGCGCGGCAGACCGTGCCCAGTCGACGGTTCCCGAGAGCGGATTGCCGTACAGCGCGTAGAGCGAGAGGTCGGCGACCCAGGTCGGCCACTCGAAGAGCGGCGTGAACTCCTGCAGGAGATAGCTCGCGATCGCGACCGCACCGAGCACGATCACCGTGGTGCGTGGCCGCCAGCTCACGCCGGCGGCGCCGAGGCCGCCGAAGGCGAACACGACTCCAAGCGCCAAGGCCGAGCCGAGCGCTAGTTGACCCGTATCGATCGCGATGTCCGCGGCTCTCGCGCCGATCGCGAGCGCTACCCCGGCTGCCGTGACGATGATCGCGGTACCGGCGAGAAGCGCCACGAGGCGCTCGACGACGATCCGCGCCCGCGAGATCGGCTGTGACGCGATGACCTCGAGCCGACCCTCCTGGTCGTCGGCCGCCCAGCCGCTCGTCTGTACGATCGCGTACATCGATAGGAGCAGCACGAGCGTCCCGAACCACGTAACGCCGATGAACGACGTGTAGTTCCCGAGGCCGGCGCGCTCCATGTAGACGCGGAACGAGGGCGTGGCGAGCATCGTGTCGACGAGCGTGCGCGTGAACGAGAGGAAGAACACGCCCAGCGCCGGGAGCACGACCGCCCACGCGAGGAGCGATGTTCGCTGCTGATCGAGTATGGCAAGCACCGGGAGCCGGAGAAACGGGTCGCCGGCGGGAAGCGTGGTCGACTCCACGTCGTGAGGCGGTCGCCGCAGCAGCGGTGCGCCGAGGTCGCGGCGAACGAAGGCGAACGCTGCGGCCGCCGTGAAGATCACGCCGGTGGCGTAGAGCGCGATCGTCTTCGGCCCATCGAGCGTGCCACCGTTCGTGAGCGGATGGTTCTGGTCGTACAGCCAGAAGGGCGAGATCCCGCGGATGCTCTCCGCGCCATCCGATCGCGCGACGACGTCGATGAGGTAGAGGACGAGGAGCGCTCCACCCCCGAGCGCTGCGGCTCCCCGCCGCGTCGTCACGAGCTGCGCGGCGAAGAGAGCTATCGCGTAACTGCAGAGGACGAGCCCGACGAGCGCGATCCCCTGCAGTGCGAGCGCGGAGGCGGGGACCGGCTCCTTCCCGAGCGCGGACCCGACGCCGGCGGCCGCCAGCGTGAGCGTCACGACGACCGTCCCGAGCAGCGCGAAGCCGCCGATGCGCGACCCGATGTAGCTGCCGCGCGACACGCCTTGCGCGAGCCAGTGCTCGACGAGGCCACGCTCTTCGTCGCCGCGTCCCGCGCCGGACGCGGCCATGACCGCCCAGAACGCGAGAATGACCTCGAGGGCGCCGATCGCTCGCCACTCGATCCATCCCGCCATCGTCCCGAGCTGCCCAGGGAGCGGGAGCAGGTAGGTGAGCTGGCGCGCCAGTATCTCCATCTGCTGCGCGAACACCGCGCGCTCCGCGGGCGTGTTCCCAGCGAGCTGCGCGAACGCGAGTGGCTGGGCCAGGGCGGCAGCGACGCCGATCGCGCCGACCGCGATCGCGCCGACGCGCCCGAGGCGCAGCGCGAGCCGGAGCAGCATCACGCGCGCGGCGTCGGCGCGGAGTAGTACGAGAGGAAGATCTCCTCGAGGCTGGGCTCGCGACTGTGCAGGTCGACGACGCGCTGGCCAGCGATCGCCTCCAGGAGATGTTCGACGCCGCCGCGGAGCATCGCGGTCACCCGATGGTCGTTCACGTCGAGCTGGTCGAGTCCGGGCACCGACCGCAGACGCGCGAGCGGCGGGTCCCCCTCAAAGGCGATCTCGATCCGCCGCGCGCGCACGCCAATGAGCTCGGCGAGCGTGCCGACCGTCACGAGATTCCCTTCGCGGACGATCCCGACGCGATCGCAGACGTGCTCCACCTCGGAGAGGATGTGCGACGAGAGGAATACCGTCGTCCCGGCTTCGCGCGCCTCCCGCATGAGCTCGTAAAAGACCTGCTGGTGGAGCGGATCTAGCCCGCCCGTCGGCTCGTCGAGGATGAGGAGGGGAGGCCGGTGCATGAGCGCGAGCACCAGGAGGAGCTTCTGCTTGTTGCCATGCGAGTACTCGCGATACCGGCGGCCGAGGTCGAGGTCGAGGCGCTTCGCCAGGCTGGAGATCACCGTCTCCGACACGTCTCCCCGCAGCCCCGCGACATACGCGACGATCTCCGATCCGCGCCACCCGCCGAAGTTGGGCGTCTCGCCGGGGAGGTATCCGACCCGCCGCTTCACGGCGACGCCCTCGCGCTCGCAGTCGAGACCAAAGATCGTCGCTGTGCCACGCGTCGGATGGATCATCCCCATGAGCAGCTTGATCGTCGTCGTCTTCCCGGCGCCATTGGGTCCGAGGAAGCCGAAGACCTCGCCCTGCCGGATGCCGAGATCGAGGTCGAAGATCCCGCGGTGCGCCCCGTAATCCTTCGTGAGCGCCAGGGTCGCGATCGCCGGGGGCGTCTCACTCACGTCGGGCATTCTCTCCTCAGCCGGCTGAACGGCGACGGGGCGCCGGGGTCGGCCTGGCCCTACGGTAGCCTCAGCAACCCATGAGCGTGGCGATCGAGGACATTGAACGGGCCCGCCGCATAGTCGGACCGGTCCTTCATCGCACGCCGCTCCTCTCGAGCCGGGGGCTGGGCGAGCGGATCGGCGCCGCCGCGTTCTTGAAGGCGGAGAACCTGCAGCGCACCGGCTCATTCAAGCCGCGAGGTGCCATGTACGCGGTGGCCTGCCTCTCAGAGACACAGCGCTCCGCCGGCATCGTCACGATGAGCGCGGGTAACGCCGCGCAGGCGATCGCGTTCGCGGCTGGCTCCGCGGGCGTTCGCGTCACGGTAGCGATGCCCGAAACGGCGCCCAAGACGAAGGTCGACGCCACACGTGGTTACGGCGCGGACGTCGTCTTCGCTCCGGACGTCACGAAGCTAACCTTGCTCGTGCAAGACATCCAGGGTCGCACCGGCGCGTACTTCCTTCATCCGTACGACGACGCTGCCATGATCGCCGGCCACGGGACCTGTGCGCTCGAGGTCCTCGAGGACCTTCCCGACGCCGACCTCTTCGTCGTCGGCGTCGGCGGCGGCGGGCTGATCGCCGGGATCGCCGTCGCTGTGGCTGCGAAGCGGCCGGGCGCGCGGGTCGTCGGCGTCGAACCGTCCGGGGCGCCGGGCATGCGGCGCGCGCTCGATGCCGGCGAGCCGGTGCGCCTCGAGCGCGTGAGCACGATCGCGGACGGACTCGCCGCGCCGATCGCGGGGACGATCCCGCTCGAGATCGTGCGGCGCCTGGTGTCCGACGTCGTTCTCGTGGACGACGACGTCATCGCCGAGGGCGTGCGCTTCCTCGCGACGCGCGCGAAGCTCGTGGCGGAACCGGCCGGCGCCGCGGCGACCGGCGCGCTGATCGCGGGCGTCGTGAAGGCGCATCCGGGCGAGCGCGTCGTCGCGATCGTCTCGGGTGGGAACGTTGACCTCGAGCGCCTGCGACAGGTGTTTGGGCCGTGAAGCAGGGTCGTCGGTTGATCCTCTACGCGGACGGCGCCGCGCGTGGCAACCCCGGCCCGGCCGGTGCGGGTGCCGTGCTGCTCGACGAGGACGGCACGGTCGTCGCGGAATTGACGCTCGCGCTGGGCCGGGCGACGAATAACGTCGCGGAGTACAGCGCGCTCATCCTCGGGCTGGAGGAGGCCAAGCGTCTGGGAGCGAACGCGATCGACGTCCGCATGGACTCGAAGCTTGTCGTCGAGCAGCTGAGCGGGCGCTGGCGCACCAAGCATCCGGGGCTGATCCCGCTGGCGCTCCGCGCCGGTCAGCTCCTCGCGTCATTCCCGGAGCGCGAGATCCGCCACGTGCCGCGCGAGCAGAACCTCGTCGCCGACGCCCTCTCCAATCGCGCCATCGACGCGGCCGCCGGCGTGTCGAGTGACAAATACCGGTGAGCCAGGATCCACTCACCGCGTTCGTGGCGCGGAGCCTGCGCGCCGCTGTGACCGATGTCCGCAGCGAGGTCGTGGCCAAGAACACGACGCTCGAGCTCGAGCGCATCCGCTTCCGCCAGGAGGGCGATGAGCGGTCGCTCGTCGTGAAGCGCGTGCCCCCGAGCGACGCGCTCGAAGTGCAGCTGCTTCCGCTGCTCGCGCGGAAGACCGACCGCGTGCCGCTCGTTCGCTCGCGCGGCATTCCGCCGCCCGCCGTTCCGGCCTGGCCGTGGGTGCTCACCGAGGATCTGCTCGACGCGCAGAGCGCATGTCACGAAGACCCTAGGGCGATCGTGCGCGCGAAGGCCAAGATCGAGCGTGCCGTTGCCGGTGACGCGCCGGCACTGAAAGCGCTGGGTGTCCCGACGATCTCGCCCGAAGAGCTCGTCGAGCGCGCCTCGGAACGCGCGGCCGTCGACCGGCCGCTGGATGCCGAGGCGCGCGCCGCCGCGACCGCTCTCGCGAGTCTTCCGGCGGTGCTGTGTCACGGAGAGCTGGTGTGCGCGAACGCGCGGGTCGCTGGACGCGGTGTCGTGATCATCGAATGGCGCCGGGCGCATCTCGGATGCGGCCTGCTCGACATCGCACAGCTGGCGACGGACGTCAGCGGCTTCAGCGGAAAAGCTCCGGACGCTGATCTGTTCGGGCTCTATGGAGAACTGGTCGGCGTGAGCGTCAACGTGGAGTTGATCCGAGCCGCTCAGGTCGTGTACGGATCGCTTCGGCGCGCACGGTGATCAAGTAGTGAAACTTCGGCCGAAGGCCGGTAGAAAAAGAAAGCTAGACTAAACATGCCGAGCAGGCCGGATGGTCGCGTCGGCGAAAGCCGCCGAGGAAAGTCCGGACTCCACAGGGCAGGGTAAGGGGTAACGCCCCTCCGCCGTGAGGCGAGGCCCGCGCCACAGTGACGATCCCGCGCGAGCGGGGTGAAACGGGCAAGCGCTACCTGGAGCAAGGCCGCGTAAGGGGACGATGGCGTGGCCCGCGCCGTCCCCGGGTAGGCCGCTAGAGGCGGAGGGCGACCTCCGCTCGAGAGGGATGACCATCCTCGCCAGAATCCGGCTTAGATGGCCTGCTCGGCCTACCCTGTTCATCCGAACGGCCCGCGGGGCCGTATAGATCGAGGAACCTGCAAGGAGGATCTGGCAGATGCGTCTATTCGCTGGCATCGCGGCGGCGGCGGTGGTCATCGCTGCGTGTGGCGGGACGGCGGCCGCGCCGAGCCCGAGCCCGTCGCCAACACGTACCGCGTCACCGACGCCATCCCCATCCCCGTCCCCGTCTCCGTCTCCGACACCCGCGAACACGTTCAAGGCCGAGCTCAAGGCCTCGAATGAGAACCCACCGATCACCGACGCCGAAGCGACCTGCAGCGGCACCGCGACCGTCACATTCACCGGGACAAGCGCGAAGTTCGACGTCTCGATCACCGGCTGCCCGGCGACCACCGTTATCAACATCGGTCACATCCACGAGGGCGCGGCCGGCGTCAACGGCCCCGTCAAGATCGACAGCACGCTCAAGGCTGGCGACATCGCGCTCACGGGCGGCGCGGTGACCTTCTCGCGCACGAATAGCAACGCGGACCCGGCTGTGATCACGGCGGTCATTGCGAACCCCGCAGGCTGGTACGTGAACTTCCACTCCACGCTCCACGCCGGGGGCGTGATCCGAGGTCAGCTGACGAAGGCTTAGCGCATTCGACTAACCCGCAGCAGGAGGACGCTCCATTGATGGGGCGTCCTTCGTTTTGTGGGTGGCCAGCAATGCGAGCGACAGTACGTGGCATGACGCTTGCGTGCTTCTCTCGCGCTGAGACCGGCGGAAGGAGGTACGCGGATGCTCTGGACGATCATCCTCATCCTGCTGATCCTGTGGTTGCTCGGCGGGCCGATCCTGAACCTCGGCGCGCTGATCCACCTGCTTTTGCTGATCGCGCTCATCGTCCTCCTGGTGCAGCTCATCTCAGGTCGCAGAGTCGCTCTCTAGCGCTCGAGGGGGGCGCGGCCCCCCTCGTACCCCCACGAACGACGCGGGGGTTCGAGGGGCCGAGGCCCCCTCGACTCTGGTATCGTCCCCAGGTCACGCGGAACGCGTGGACTTCACGAAAGGAAGTGGCGCAGTGCTGAGCTTCGTTCGCAATCGCACCGGCTCCGGCCCGCTCGCCGGTCCTCGGCGCAGCCTGCCCACTCACGGGATGGCCTAGAACCCAGCTTTCGCGAGGCCGCTCGGACCGTGGGCAGAGGCCCACGGTCTTTTGTTTTGTTTGAAGTAGGTGAAAAGAGATGGCCATCCAGGCGCGCGACGTCACGCAAAGCGAATTGAAGATGAAGGAACCCACCGTCGCCCTCGCGGCGACCGGCGTGCGGAAGGACTTCCGCTCCGCGCGCGTCCTTCCGGGCGGCGGATCGTCGGTCCGTGCGGTCGACGATGTCAGCCTCGAGGTCTGGCGCGGTGAGATCTATGGCCTGCTGGGTGCGAACGGCTCCGGCAAGTCGACGCTCATCCGTCTCTTCTCGACGCTCCTGACCCCCGACGCGGGTCAGGTCCGGGTGTTCGGTCGCGATATCGGTCGGGACGAGCTCGCGGTCAAGCGGATGATCAACCGCGTCTCGGTCGAGGCCTCGTTCTTCAAGAAGCTTTCGGCGATGGAGAACCTCGTCTACGCGGGACGCCTCTACGGGGTGCCGCCCGAGATCTCACGTCCGAAGATCCGGTCGATTCTGGGCCGGCTCGGCATCGCGCAAGCTCGGCTGAACGAGCCGCTCGAGAAGCTCTCGCGCGGGATGCAGCAGAAAGTCGCGATCGCGCGCGCTTTCCTGACCGCGCCGATGCTGCTGCTCCTCGACGAGCCGACGACGGGTCTCGACATCCGCAGCAAACGGGAGGTGCAGACGTTCGTCCGCGATCTGCGGGACGAGCACGACGCGACGATCCTTCTCACTACGCACGACCTCGACGAGGCCGCGCGACTCGCCGATCGGATCGGCATCCTGCACCAGGGTCGCCTCGTGGCCGAAGGCACACCGGCGGAGCTCGCCGCGCGCCACGGCGGCGGAACGCTCGAGGACGTCTTCATGACGGCTACCGGACGGCGGCTCGACGAGGCCGACGACACGAGTGGGGAGACCGGAGCGTGATCGCGAACGTCGGCGCGCAGCTGGGTCTCGCATACGCGTTCGTGGAGCGCGAGATCGCGCTGTCGAAGCGCTATTGGGCGTGGGAGATCGTGTGGCTCGTCTACGGGATCGTCACGAGCCTCTCGGTCGCCTACATCGCGCTCGGGGCGCCGGCGATCACCGGCGGCGGCCTGGCTCAAGCGGACGTGTCGCGGTTCGTGCTCTACCTGCTGGTCGGAACGATCACCTGGCGCTTCCTCGGGCTCATCTTCGAGCAGATGGGCGAGACGATCGCTTGGGAGCGCTGGGAAGGCACGATCGAGTACACGTTCATGGCCCCGGTGCCGCGCCTTACGCATCTCGCGGGAATGTGCGGCGCGACGCTGGTGCGGGCGCTCGGCTTCAGCGTCGCGATACTCGCCGCGGTCGCCCTCTTCGTGCCGGTCGACCTCTCGCATGCGAACGTCGCGTCCGCCCTGGCCCTGCTCGCGACGGGAGCGGTCGCTTTCATCGGCCTTGCGATCGGCTCCGCGGTATTCCCGCTGCTCTGGACCGAGAAAGGTCTGCAGATGGCCTACATCGTCCAGGCGGTCGTGCTGCTTGTCTCCGGCGTGTACTACGAGACGACCATCCTGCCCGCGTGGATGCAGGTGCTCTCGTTCATCTCGCCGGCGACCTACGTGATACGCGGGATGCGCGCGGCCCTGCTCGACGGGGCGGACCTCGCGGCGGTCTGGCCAAACCTCTGGCCGGCGCTGCTCGTCGGCGCCGTCTCGATCCCGCTCGGCCTCCGGATCTTCCTCTGGGCCGAGCGCCACGCCAAGCGGACAGGACGGCTCAAGAGGAGCGGTTGATGGGCGATACGATCACGGAGACCGAGCTGTCCTTCCGTCCGGCAACCCCAGGCGACGGCGCCTTCGCGGCCGACATCGAAACGGCGATCCGGCCGGATTCACCACGGGATCCGATCAGCTACTCGTACTGGTGGTCCCAGCCGGACGAGCACCTCGAGATCCGGCGTTTCATCGCGTGTCGCCGCGGCCACGATATCGGCTTCGCGACGACCGAGCACGCGCGCTGGGACCTGCAGCCCGAGCGCCACGCGTCGGTGGGCGGCGACGTTCTGCTGGCGGAGCGCTCGAACGCGATCCTCGATGCCCTCCTCGCCGCCATGGAGGAGCGCGTCATCGCCGACGGGGCGAGGATCCTGGGCGTGGGGGCGTACGAAGACGACCAACTGCGGATCGAAACCATCCTCGGGCGCGGGTACAAAGAAGACCGGCGCTCCCGACGTTGGGAGCTCGATCTTGGCGCCAACCGCGAGAAGCTGCTTGCGATGACCGAGGCGTCGCGTTCGCGCATGCGGCGTGAGGGTGTCCGCATCCTCACACTCGCCGAGGACGATGATCCACAGGTCATAAGGATCGCTTCTGGATCGCGCGGCGTGGCGACGAGGTCGTTGGGGTGTCCGTCCTCGCCTACCCGCCGGTCCGCGGCATCGTCGGCACAAACTGGACCGCGACGGCGCTCTCGGTCCGCGGTCGCGGCGTCGCGCGAGCTCTCAAGTGCGAGACCGTGGCGCAGGCCATCGCGCTTGGTGTCGATCGGGTCCGCACGGGAAACGATGCGGCGAACGCGCCGATCCTGCACCTCAATGAGACCATGGGCTATCAGCTCGTCGCGGGCGGGATCAGCTACCTGCGGCCGGTCTGAGCGATGGCGCCCGCTCTCGCGCGGCGGTACGGCCGGTCGCGGCGAGCAGTACCCCTCCGAGCACCAGCACCCCGCCGGCCAGGAAGGCTCCGCTGACACTCTCGCCCGCGAGCGTCCCTGCCGCGATCACCGTCACGAGCGGGGCCAGCGGGAACTGGAAAGCAGTCGCGGACGCCGTCCAGCGTCCGAGGACGAAGAGCGACAGGGCGAACAGCGCGACGGTGCTCACCACGAGATAGACGAACGCTACGAGCGTGAGCGCGTGCGACGGCAGGATCCAGCGCTCGCCGGTGCCGAAGGAGAGGATCGCGAGCAGAAGAGCGCCGGTCGTCATGGCGACGCTGTTCGTAGCCGCTGGATGACTGCGCGGAAAGTACTTGACCACGATCCCTGACTCCGCGGCGCAGGCGGCGGCCGCGAGAAGGGCGAGCAGCGACGCGCGGGGGATCGCGGTGCTGATCTGATCGCCGAAGACGATGGCGATTCCGACGGATGCGACCGCGCCGCCGATGAGCGTGCGCGGGCGGAAGAGCTCGAGACCGTGGGTCGTCGCGAGCACCGCCGTCAGCACCGGCACGAGCGCGAAGGCGAGCGAGCCGAGGCCGGCCGGCGCGGAGACGAGGCCCCAGTAGGCGAGCGCGTACGAACCGAAGAACGCGAGGACGCCGAAGAGCAGCGCTCCCCGGAGACCGCGACCCGTCGGCGGTGCGATCCCGCGCAGGCGCACATAGGCGAAAAAGAGCAGTGCGGATGCGGCGAACCGCAGCGCCGCCCCCTCGAAGGGTGGCAGCTCGCGATTGGAGAAGCGGACAGCGACGAAGTTGAGGCCGGCCAGGACCACGGTGCCGAGGAACGCCGCGAGCGTTGCCCGGTCGGCGCGACCTAGTCCCGTGGCGCGAGCCACGCTTTGAACGCGCGCAGGTCATACGGCCGGCCGAGGAAGTCGCGGACCAGGTCGGCGGCCGGCTTCGTGCCACCTGGCGCGAGGATCCGGTCGCGGTAGCGGCGCGCGACCGCCACGTCCATAAGGTCGGAACCGAACGCCGTGTGCAGGTCTTTGGCGATCGTCGTCGACCAGAGGTAGGTGTAGTACGCCGCGGAGTAGTGGTCGGCGTTCATGTGCTCCCAGCTGGCCGGGAACGCCGTGCCCGGGAGCTGCTCGAAGAGCGAGTAGCGCCCTTCGAGATCCTCGACGATCGCTCGCGGATCGGCCCCGGTCCTCGTCCCATCGTGCAGCGCGAGCGATACGCGCGCACCGAACAGCAAGCCTTCGTAGATGCGAAGACCGCGCCCGAAATCGCGCGCCGCGCGCAGGCGCTGGACGAGCTCGACGGGTATCGGGGCGCCGGTATCGACGTGCGTCGCGAAGGTCGACAGCACCGCGTGGTCGTAGATCCACTCCTCCAGGAATGTCGAGGGCGCCTCCATGAAGTCGCCCTCGGTCCGCGAGAGGCGGACGTAGGGGACGTCGCCGCGCGCGAGCCCATGCACGAGGTGCCCGAACTCGTGGAAATACGTCACGACCTGCTGGTGCTCCATGAGCGCGGGGCCCGCCACGGCCGCCGGATCCGGGAAGTTGCAGCAGAGGACGCTATGCGGCTTCTGCACCCCGCCCACCCCGAGCACGAGGGGCGCGTTGAAGAACCACTTGTTCTTCCCCTCGCGCGGATGCATGTCGAGCGAGATCCGCCCGCTCGGACGTCCGTCGATCGTGACGTCGAAGCTCTCGACGGAGGGATGCCAGCGCTCTTCGTGCACGACCGGTGCGAACTTCATGCCGAAGAGCGTGGCGTTGAGATCGAGGATCGCCTCCCGCACACGACGGTACTCGAGGTACGGCCTCACCTCCTGCGCGTCGAACCGAAAGCGCTTCGCCTTCACGCGATTGGTGTAGTAGAGCCGCTCCCAGGAGCCGACCGACGTCGCGCCGGGATGGTCGACCCGTTTCTCCGCGAGGAGCTCCGCGAGCTCCGCGCGCGCGGATGACTGTGCGACCTCGTCGACCTCATCGATGAACCGCCCGAGCGCCTCCGGCGTCCCGACCATGCGCTCCTCGAGGTTGTAGTGCGCCCACGTCGGATAACCGAGCAGCACCGCGAGGTCGTGGCGCGTCGTCGTGAGCCGGCGCAGGACGTCCAGATTCGCCGGGGCCCGGTCCTCGTTGGCCCGCTGGAGCTCTTTGCGCAGACGTTCGCTACGTGCGTAGGTCATGACCGGTGTCATGTCCGGCGGGTTCGTGCTGATCCGGATCGTGCCGTCGGGGCCGGCGGGATGGGCTCTTCTGTAGTCGCTCGGGAGTCCATCGAGCTCGCGGTCGCTCTCGAGAGCCACGTGGCGCGTGTCGTCGCGGATGTTCCGCGCGTGGTCTTGCCCGAGCCTCGTCAGCTCGGCGCGCAGCCCGCGGGCGCGGTCCCGGTCGGCGGGACCGAGCTCGACTCCCGCTCGCCTCATGTCCATCCGCACCAGTCCGACAAGTCGACGCTCCACCGGCCCGAGACCCTCGGCTCGCCCGAGCGCGTCGTACACCGGCGTGCTCTGCAGTGCGGTCTGGCTGAATTCGGACGCCTCGCGTTGAAGTCGCTCAGCCGTGTCGCGAACTTCCGTGTCGGGATGCATCGACACGCAGATCCCGCACTCGCTCACCAGATTCGAGATCTCGCGATGAATGTCGTTGAGCGCGGGGATGGTCCGTCGCGCGTCGGCATCGCTTTCTGACTCCAGCCGCCGCACGAGCGCGTTGGCCCGGGCGAGACGTTCGCGGTTTCGGTCTTCCAGTAGCCGCGCACTCACCGGCGCGGGCGCGGTCTCGAGCACTCGCCGAGTCTATGCCGCGTACGCTGAACGTCGTGACGATCCCTCCGCCGCCGGCCACGCCGCGCGACGAACTGTTCGATACGTGGCATGGCGAGCGCGTCCCCGATCCCTATCGCTGGCTCGAGGACGACGCGTCGGAGCGTGTGCGTGACTGGACCGATCTACAAAATGTGAGGACGCGCGCTGTGCTCGACGCGCTGCCGCAGCGCGCGACGCTCGCGCGAAGGCTGCGCGAGCTTCTCTCCGTAGGACTGCTCTCGACCCCGCGCCCGGTCGCCGGACACGTCTTTCACACGCGACGTGAGGGCGAGCAGAAGCAGGCCGTGCTCTACGTGCGCGATGCCATCGACTCGCCCGATCGCGCGCTGGTCGATCCGAATGCCATCGACGCATCGGGCCTCGTGACGCTCGACTGGTACTACCCGTCGCACGACGCCCGCTACGTCGCATATGGGCTCTCGCGCGGCGGCGACGAGCGCTCGACCCTCCACGTCGTCGAGACCGACAGCGGCAAGGAGCTCGGCGATCGCATCCCGCACACGCAGCACTCCACCATCGCGTGGGTGCACACCGGCTTCTACTACACGGTCCATCCCGCGCCTGGCTCGGTGCCAGCGGGCGACGAGAATTACTTTCGGCGGGTCCGCTTCCATCATCTCGGCGACGATCCGACCAAGGACGTCCTCGTGTTCGGCGATAGCCGACCGAAGGAAGACATCCTGCTCGTGGCGACGTCGCCGAATGGCCGCTGGGTCCTTTTCACTGCGATGAAGGGATGGGCGCGGAGCGATCTCTACGTGATGGACCGCGAGCATCCGGGTCGCGGCTTCGCGATCGTTATGGAGGGGCTGGACGCGATCGCCGAAGGTGCGCCCTACGACGATGGTCGGCTGTGGCTCAGGACGAATCTGGACGCGCCGAACTACCGCATCGTGAGCGCTTGGTGCGAGGAGCCCGCGGCGTCACGCTGGCGGACCGTGATCCCGGAGGGCGACCACGTCATCCAGGGGTTCGATCGGACGCGCGACCGCGTCGCCGTGCTCCGCCTCGTGCGCGCCACCTCGCGCCTGGCGACGTACGACCTCAAGGGATCGGACGAGCGCGTGATCGATCTGCCGTCGCTCGGCGCTATCGAGTTCGTGCAAGGTGAGGCCGCCAGCGATCGCGTCGGGTACACGTTCCAGTCGTTCACGCAGCCGCCGATCGCGTTCGTGGCCGACGCCAAGACCGGCCAACAGGATGAGCTCGTACGCCTCCCTATGCCGCCTCGTCTCGACCCGCGGCGCGTCGCCGTGGAGCAGACGACGTACCGCTCCCCGGATGGGACCGAGGTCTCGATGTTCCTCGTGCATCGCAACGATGTTCGGCCCACGGGGGAGGTACCGACGCTCCTCACCGGGTACGGCGGGTTCAACATCTCCCGCACGCCGGCGTACTTTCCGGGTGCGGCGGCGTGGGTGGAAGCCGGCGGCCTCTTCGCTCTTCCGAATCTGCGCGGCGGCGGGGAGTACGGCGAGCGCTGGCACCGCGCGGGCATGCTCGCGAACAAGCAGAACGTCTTCGATGATTTTCACGCCGCCGCGGAGGCGCTGGTATCCGGGGGATGGACGCGGCCCGATCGCCTGGCGATCTCGGGCGGTTCGAACGGCGGACTGCTGGTGGGTGCGGCGCTGACACAGCGCCCCGAGCTCTTCGCCGCGGTGTGCTGCGCGGTCCCGCTGCTCGACATGCTCCGCTATCAGAACTTCCGGATCGCGCGCTTCTGGATCGCGGAGTACGGATCCGCCGAGGACGCAGATCAGTTCAAATGGCTTTGCCGGTACTCGCCGTATCACAACGTCCGCGCGGGAATGCGCTATCCGCCGGTGCTTTTCACCACCGCGGAAGGCGACAGCCGCGTTGACCCGATGCACGCGCGGAAGATGGCGGCCCTGTTACAGGCGCAGAGCGAGGATCCGGCGTCGGTCGTGCTCTTGCGTGTCGATCGCGACGCCGGGCATGGGATCGGGAAGCCACTCGACAAGCAGGTCGACGACCTCGCCGATCAGTACGCGTTCATCGCCTGGCGAACGTCCCTTGGAATGGACGGACCGGCTATGCTCGGCCAAGGGTGAACATCCTGCGTTTCCTCCGCGAGCAGGCGAAGGACTACAAGTGCAGCGTGTGCGGGGCCAATCACGCCGGCTCCGATATCCGTGTGCTCGGAAAGCTCGAGTCGGCTTGGATCGTCCGTGTCACGTGCGCGAAATGCGATACGGCGTTCAAGCTCCTGGTCGTCGTCGACGAGCAGCGCGCGGCGATCAGCCCGGTGAAGGAGGAGCCCGAGCGGCCGAAGCGGCCCGCGGTCAGCGCCGATGAGGTCATCGATGCGCACGAGTTCCTCGAGGCCTATAGCGGCGACGTCCGCACTCTCTTCACCCGCGGCGACAAGGTAAAGACCGAGCCCGACCGCTCCTAGATGGCGAAGAACGCGGTCATCACCGGTTGGGGTTTCTATGCGCCTTCGCGCGTCCTGACCAACGCCGACCTCGAGCGCATCGTCGACACCTCGGACGAATGGATCACCAGCCGGACCGGCATCAAGGAGCGGCGCATCGCGTCGGATGGCGAGACGACCTCCACGATGTCGATCCGCGCCGCACGTCAGGCGCTCGAGAAGGCCCACCTGCGCGGACAGGATGTTCAACTGGTCATCGTCGGGACCGCCTCCCCCGATTACCTCTTCCCAGCGACGGCATGCCTGGTCCAGGCCGAGATCGGGGCGACGCGCGCCGGAGCGTTCGACGTGGAGGCGGCGTGCACCAGCTTCATTTCGGCGCTCGCGATCGCCCGCGGGATGATCGTCTCCGGGGCGATTGAGAACGCGCTGGTCATCGGGGCGGAGACCCTCTCGCGCCTCCTCAACTGGAAGGACCGCACGACGTGCGTCCTCTTCGGTGACGGGGCCGGCGCAGTGGTGCTCGAAGCGACGAATGCTTCGGTCGGCATCGAGTCGACGGTGCTGCACGGCGATGGCTCGAAGGGCGAGATGCTGATGGTGCCGGCCGGCGGCTCGAAGATGCCAGCCACGACGGAGACCCTCGAGCGCGGCCTGCACTTCATCACGATGGCCGGCGGCGAGGTCTTCAAGCTCGCGGTGAAGTCCATGGCCGATGCGGCGGAAGAGGCGATCGCCGATGCGGGACTGACGCTCGACGATATCGACATCATGATCCCGCACCAGGCCAACGTGCGGATCATCGAGGGCGTCGCGAAGCGCCTGCGCTTTCCTTCGGAGAAGGTTTTCGTGAACATCCAGCGGTACGGCAACACCTCGGCCGCCTCGGTCCCGATCGCGATCTGCGAGGCCGAGGCGACCGGACGGCTGCGTAAGGGTGACAAGGTGCTGCTGGTCGCATTCGGCGGCGGCTTCACCTGGGGCGCCTCCGTCCTGGAGTGGTTCGGAGCTCATGACGGAGTCCGCCCACTCTCACGACTCGAACGGGCAGGGCGCGCCCTGGAAGACGTAGTCGAAAGAGTTCGACCGATCTAGCCAACGCGCGCGGCTCGCGGGTGGCACCGGCGAGAGGGTTGTGCGCGAGCCGCGGGTGCCCCGGGGCCCCGCGCCGCCATGATGGCGGGAAGAGACAGCGAGGGCGGCTGCGGGGAGGGTGCGGCGAGCGCACGGCCCCGAGCCGGGGACAGGACCCGCGAGCTATGCGGGCACGTAGGGAAATCGATCGACTTCACCTATTGACAGTGGCCGTCCGAGGTGTAACTTGCCGCTCGCGTGGTGAGTAGTGGGGGACGGTGGGGAACCGTCTCCCGAAGACGGAAGGAAACCTGGAAAGCTATTTCGCAGGCGAATTCGCCCACTCGCTGGACGAGAAGGGTCGGCTCGCCATCCCCGCCAAGTTCCGAGGCCGCTTCAAAGAAGGAGCGGTCGTGACGCGTTGGATAGGTGAATGCCTTGCCGTCTTCCCGGCGCCGGAGTGGGAGAGCCTGAACGCCGAAATCACCAAGCGCCCGCGGACCGACCCGGCGGTGGCCCGGTTTCGGCACTTCGTGCTGGCTGGCGCCCACGCCGCCGACCCTGATGGCCAAGGGCGAGTCACGATCCCGTCGCATCTCCGCGAGTACGCGTCGCTCGCGGGAGAGGCCGTCGTCATCGGCAACTCGGACCACCTCGAGGTCTGGGAGCCCGGACGCTGGCGCGCCCGCCTCGCCGGAGTCCAGACCGATATCGAGCGCGACCTCAGGGACCTCGGGATCTAGTGGGAATCCGATTGTTCGGGGGCCGGAGGGCAGAGCCCCCCGACTCGCACATGAGCCGGTTCTTCTCGCCGAAGTACTCGCCCAGCTCGATCCCCATGAAGCGGGCCGCTATCTCGACGGGACGGTCGGCGCCGGAGGCCACGCCGCGGCCGTCCTCGAACGAAGCGGGCCGAGCGGAAAGCTCCTCGGGATCGACCGCGATCCCGAGGCGCTTGCCGCCGCGGCGAAGGAGCTCGCTCGTTTCGGCGATCGCGCCGTACTCGTCCGGGCCAACTTCGCGCGTCTTCACGACGTGGCCCGCTCGCACGACTTCGCACCGGTCGACGGCGTCCTCCTGGATCTCGGGCTCAGCTCGCTCCAGCTTGCCAACGAAGAGCGGGGCTTCAGCTTTCGCGCGCGAGGCCCGCTGGATATGCGTGCCGACCCGGACCTTCGCCTCGGAGCAGCCGAGATCGTGAACAGCTGGTCCGGGAACGACCTTCGCCGCGTCTTCGCCGAATACGGCGAAGAGCCCGAAGCCGCACGGATCGCCGGGGCGATCGTCCGCCGCCGCGCCAAGACGCCCTTCGGGACCGCTGACGAGCTCGGCCGCTTCGTCGCGGGCGTGAAGACCCGCCGTCCTCGGGGCATCGATCCGGCCACGCGGGTCTTCCAAGCGCTCCGCATCGCGGTGAATGACGAGCTCGCGAACCTCTCGGTGGCGCTCGAAGGCGCGATGAGCGTCCTCCGCCCCGGAGGCCGGATCGCGGTCATCTCCTTTCACTCGCTCGAGGATCGGATCGTCAAACAGTTCTTCGCGCGCGAATCGCGCGACTGCATTTGTCCTCCCCACCTCCCCACCTGCGTCTGCGGGCACCGCGCGGGCTTGCGTGTCGTTACCCGGCGGCCGCTACGTGCGGCCTCGGCGGAGGTCGGCCGCAACCCGCGCGCCCGCAGCGCGGCCCTTCGCGTCGCCGAGCGCCTCCCTTGACGTTCGCGCAGGCCGTGCGCGCGCCGCATGTGCGGCGCGTGCAGCACCGTCCCCTGCGGCAGGCCGTCCACCGCCGTGCCGCGGATCGCCGGACGGTCGCTCGAAGCGCGAGCTGGGAGGTCCGCTCGTTCCTCCTCGTGAGCGGCGTGATCGTCGCGGGGTTTCTCCTCGTCCTCCTCTATCTCGCCCAAGCCACGGCGGTTTCGGCGGCGGGCTACGAAGCCCAGCGTCTTTCGGCGCAGCGCGACGAAATCCGACGACAGAACGCCCTCCTTGAGATCGAGAGCGCGCGGCTCGACTCGCCCGCGCGGATCGAGGCCGCCGCGCAGCGGCTCGGTCTGGTCCGGGCGGCCACAATCCGGGTCGTACCGGCACTGGAGATCGCCGCCAAGCGCTAAGAGAAGAACTCGGGGGCTCCGCCCCCGGCCCCCACGAGGGTTGTCGGCGGGGAGCGGGCACCCCAAGTCAGCGCCGGAGGTCAAGATGACGGCGACGATCTCGCATGCGCGGCTCCGCGTGCTGTTCGCTTTCTTCGCTGTCGCGTCGCTGGTGCTGTCCGCACGACTCGCGTACTGGCAGACGATTGGGAGGGGCGAGCTCCTCGGCCAGGCCACCGACCAGGTCCGAAGCGATCTGGTGCTCGCCGCGCATCGAGGCGTCATCCGCGATCGCGGCGGCGCGATCCTCGCCACGACCGTCGAGCTTCGCTCGCTCTATGCCATCCCCGGGCGCATTGTCGATCGCGGCGCGACCGCTGCAGCGCTCGCTCCGATCCTCGGCGAGCGTCCCGACGTCCTTCGCGCCGCCCTTGAGAGCGGCGGTGAATGGTTGTACCTACGGCGCCGATTACCTGAGGACACGGCGAACCGGATCGCGGCCCTCCGGATCGAAGGACTCGGCTTCGAGAAAGAGCCGAAGCGGCTCTACCCGAGTGGCGCGATCGGCGCGCAGGTCCTCGGGTTCGTCAATGACGACGGGCTCGGGCAGTACGGAGTCGAGGGCCGCTACGACGACGTGTTGCGCGGCGTGCCGGGCCGTCTCGTCGTCGAGCGCGATCCGGCGAGTCGCCAGCTCGCGCTCGGTCTTCGCACCGGCCTCAACGCGAAGGACGGCCAGGACCTCGTACTTACGCTGGACCTCGCGATCCAAACGGCGGTTGAGCGCGAGCTCGCCGCGGCGGTGCAAAGCGAGAAGGCCACGAGTGGATCGGTGGTCGTCCTCGACCCGCGCGACGGCGCGGTGCGTGCGCTCGCATCGTCTCCGTCGTACGACCCGGCGCGCGTCGCCGCCGCGACGAACGAAGCGCTCCGCGACCGCGCGATCTCATGGACGTATGAGCCCGGATCGACGATGAAGGCGATCACCATCGCCGCCGCGCTCGATAAGGGCGTCGTCACGCCGAAGACGTCCTACAACGACGTGGGCTACGCGGTGATCGGCGGGCGCGTTCTTTCGAACGCATACGGGAAGGTCTATGGACCCACGACGGTGGCCCAGGTCCTGGAGCGCTCGCAGAACGCGGGCGCGGTGTTCGTCGCGAGCCAGCTCGGCGCGCCCGATCTGCGTTCTTACTTAGAAGCCTTCGGATTCGGCGCGCCCACGGGAGTGGATCTTGCCGCGGAGACGACCGGCCGCGTCCGTCCGCTCGCGGAGTGGTATCCGGTGGACCTCGGCACGATCAGCTTCGGGCAGGGTCTTTCGATCACGCCACTGCAGCTGGCGGCCGCCTACGCCGCGATCGCGAACGGCGGGACCCTCTTCCGCCCCTACGTCGTGGCGAGCCGGCGCGATGCGGACGGGGAGCACCGCACCGCGCCGGCACCGCTGCGGCGTGTGATCTCGTCCCAGACGGCGGCGACGCTCCGCACGATGCTCACCGCCACCGTCGATCACGGGATCGCGAACGCGGCCGCGCTGAAGGCCTACAGCGTCGCGGGAAAGACCGGAACGGCGCAGATCCCGAGCAATGACGGCCGCTATGTCGATGACGCATACATCTCATCGTTCGCTGGATTCGTCCCGGCGGAGGACCCACAACTGGTGGTGGTGGTCGTCCTGGAACGTCCAGAGTCGAAGCTGCTCGGGACCCTACCGGCGATGACGGCTTTCAAGGGCATCGCGACCGACGCGCTCAGGTACGCGCGGGTGCAACCAGATCGGCCATGAGGAGGACCGGGGGCCGGGGGACGGAGGCCCCCAACCGTACCATTCGGCAGAGCGTGTTCACCCTCGAGGAGATGCTCCGCGCGACGGGTGGACGGGTGATCCACGGCGTCCCGAACCTGTCGGACCGCTTCACTGGGGGCGCGTTCGATTCGCGCATCGCGGAGCCCGGGAGCGTGTTCTTCGCGCTCCGCGATCGTCGCGATGGCCATGGGTTCGTGGCCGACGCGCTCGCGCACGGGGCGCGAGCCGCGGTGGTGGAGCGACCCGTTCACGATCTCCCCGACTCCGCTCTTCTGATCGAGGTGGCCGACGCGCAGCACGCGCTCCGCCGGCTGGCCGAGGCCCTTCGCGACGCCCACCCGATCCCGGCCGTCGGCATCACCGGCAACGTCGGGAAGACGACGACGAAGGAAGCCACCGCGGCGGCGCTTGGCGCCCGCTACCGCGTGCTGCGCAGCGCAGCCTCCTTCAACAACGAGATCGGCGTCCCAATGACATTCCTGGGCATCGAGCCGAGTCACGAGGTGGCGGTGATCGAGATCGGTTTTTACGTGCCCGGTGAGATCGCGGATCTCTGTGCTCTCGTGCGACCGCGCATCGGGATCATCACCGCGATCCCTGAGCGTCCAGTGCACTTCTCGCGGACGCCGAGCATCGAGGCCATCGCCGCGGGGAAGGCGGAGCTGATCGAGGCGCTTCCCGATGACGGCATCGCCCTCCTCAACGCCGACGATCCGCGGGTGCGCGCGCTCGCGCCGCGCACCCGGGCGCGCGTCGTGCTCTACGGTGAATCTGCCGACGCCGCGCTACGGGCGACCGACGTCCGCGCCTCCGGGATCGAGGGCGTTCGCTTCGTCGCGCACGCGGACGGCGAGCGCGAGGAGGTGCGCCTGCCGATACCCGGACGTCATCTCGTGCCGGCGGCGCTCGCCGCCCTTGGGGCCGCGACCGAGCTCGGCGTGCCGCTCGACGAGGCCGCGACCGCCCTCGCGACGATGGATGCGCCCGCGCACCGCATGAACGTGCGCCGCACGCCGCAGCTTGTCGTGATCGACGACTCGTACAACGCCAGTCCGGCGGCCGTGGCGGCCGCGCTCGCGGTGCTCGGCTCGGTAGACACGCGCCGGGTTGCGGTGCTGGGGGATATGTTGGAGCTGGGTACGCTCTCCGCGGACGCGCACGAGGCCGTGGGTCGCGAGGCCGCGCGATCAGCCGATGTCCTCATCGGGGTCGGCGACCTCGCCCGGACCATCGTGAGCGCGGCGCGGGCTGCCGGAATGAAGGAAGCGCACACCGTCGCCGGGTCCCCCGAGGCACTCGTGCTGCTGCGACGCCTCCTGCGCCGCGGGGACACCGTCCTGGTGAAGGGCTCCCGAGCGCTCGAGTTGGACCGGCTCGCGGACGCCCTGGCGCGGCCGGCGGCCGCGGTCTGATGCCGACGGCCATCCTCGCGCTCGGCGTGCTGCTCTCGGCCTTCCTGCTCGGTCTCATTTTCGGCGGTCCGTACATCCAGCTGCTGCGACGGCTGCGCATCGGAGCGAACATCCGGCGGGAGGGACCGAGCCGCGACTTCGCGAAACAGGGGATCCCCACCATGGGCGGCGCGCTCTTCATCATCGTGGTCGCCGTCCTCTGGGTCTTCGTGCTGGTGCTGCTCCCCGAAGGGCAGCGTGACGTCTTCGTTCCCCAGACGATCGTGCCGATCGGCGCGCTCGTGGGCGTGGGTCTCCTGGGCGCGATCGACGACTGGGTCAACGTGACGTACGGCTTCGGCATCCGCGGGCGCCACAAGCTCGTGTGGCAGGTGATCGTCGGCCTTGCCGCCGCGGTCTACATCCGGAACCACTTCGACGTGACCGGCATCTTCGTGCCGCTCGTCGGCGAGTGGGTGATTGGCGGTGCGCTCTTCGTTCTGCTCGCGCTCTTCGCGATCGTCGCGATGTCGAACGGCGTGAACCTCACCGATGGCATGGACGGCCTGGCTGGAGGAACGAGCGTGTTCGCGTTCCTCTCGTTCGCGTTCATCGCCGCGGCGCGCCACTACGACTGGCTCGTCGTGTTCTGCGCGGCGATGGTTGGCGCGCTCCTGGCGTTCCTGTGGTTCAACGTGCACCCGGCCGAATTCATCATGGGCGACACCGGCGCACTCGCGATCGGCGCGACCCTCGCCGCGTGCGCGCTCACGACAGGGTTCGTGCTGCTCCTTCCGGTCGCGGGCGTGATCTTCGTCGCGGAAACGCTCTCGGTGATCCTTCAGGTCGGATCGTTCAAGCTCCGCGGCAAACGGATCTTCCGGATGTCGCCGCTCCACAACCACTTCGAGCTGATCGGCTGGCCTGAGGAGAAGGTCACGATCCGTTTCTGGCTCATCGCCGCGCTCGCCGGGATCGTCGCCGCGATCCTGGCGTTCGCGACGCCGATCGAGTGAACCAAGATCTCGAACCCCCCACCTGGACGTTGCGGGACGGCACGCTGCGCTCGCCGCTGCTGGAGGCGCACGGCCTCGTTGCGGGGTTCACCACGCGTGCGCTCGGCAGCATGGCGGGGTCGGTGTATCCGGAGACGGAGCAGGCCGCGAACCGCGACGCGTTGGCCCGCCGTCTCGGCTTCGACGCCATCGCGCGCGTGAAGCAGGTGCATGGGAACTCGATCGTGCGCGCCGACCGCGCCGTCGAGCCGCGCGCGGAAGCGGACGGCATGTGGACGGACCGCGCCGGCGTGCTACTCGGCATCGCGGCCGCCGACTGCGTGCCCGTGCTCGTCGCGGACGGCGCTGGCCGTATGGGCGCCGCTCACGCCGGCTGGCAGGGGACGATGCTGGGCGTGGCCGGCTCGCTGATCGCCGCGCTCAAAGCCGACGGCGCTGACACGAGTCAGATCGTTGCGGCGCTCGGACCGTCGATCGGGCCATGCTGCTATGTCATCGACGAGTCGCGCGCGAAGATGCTGCGGCGCCTCGGCGACCACGTTCGCGAGCGCCAGGGCGGGATCGTTTTCGACCTCTGGTCGGCGAACCTCGCGCAGCTCGAGTCGTACGGCGTCCGCGATATCGAGGTCGCGGGGATTTGCACGAAGTGCGGCGGCCGGGACCTCTGGTCGTACCGCGCGCGCGACGCGGAAGGCCGGTACGGAACGCAGCTCGCATTTCTGGGGCGCCCGCCGTGACCATGCTTTTCGATCCCGAGATCAGCGCCGACGAGTTCCGCGAAAGCCGCGTCACGATCATCGGCCTCGGCAAGGGACGCACGACCGCCGGTCTCGCTCGCTTCCTCGTCGGGAAAGGTGCGACGGTGACCATCACCGACCCCAAGCCGAAGGAGGAGCTCGCCGAGGGACTCGCGCGGCTCGAGGGCGTCGACGTCAAGCTTGTGCTCGGGCCGTCGAGCGACGACATCGCGCTCGCCGAGCCGGATTTCGTCTTCGTGATCCCAGGCATCCGCCCTCGCTCGCCGACGATCCTGCGTGCCCTGCAGCGGAAGGTGCCGGTGATGACCGAGATGGCGCTCTTCTTCCGGCTGTGCCCCGCCCCCATCGTGGGCGTCACCGGGACCAAGGGGAAGACCACGACCACCACGCTGATCGACCGCGTGCTCTCGCTCGGACGCCGGCGCGTCATCGTCGGCGGGAACATCGGTACGGGTGCGCCGCTCCACCTCGTGGACTCGCTAACCCCTGAGGACATCGTGGTGCTCGAGCTCTCGAGCTTCCAGCTCGAGACTCTGGGACACAGCCCGCACGTCGCCGTCGTGACGAACGTGCTCGAGGACCACCTCGATCATCACGGCACGCGCGACGCGTACATCTCGGCGAAGCGGAACATCGTCGCCTGGCAGGGGTCGCGCGACATCGCGGTGCTGAATCTCGACGACCCGGCCACCGTGTCGCTTCACACCGGCTCGGCGTCCGAAATCCGCGGATACTCGCTGAACCTGCGACCCAAGCGGGGCGCCTATCTCGATGAGGAGAGCCGCCTCGTGCTCGTGTCCGGCGACCGCCGTGCGGTGCTGTGCGCGGCGAGCGAGCTGCGCGTCCCCGGACGCCATAACGTCGCGAACGCACTCGCCTCGGCAATCGTCGGGGACGTCTTCGATGTCGGGGCCGAGGCGATCGGCGAAGCGCTGCGCGAGTTCGAAGGCGTGCCCCGGCGGCTCGAGACCGTCGGCCAGGCGGACGGAGTGCTCTGGGTGAACGATTCCGCGGCGACGACGCCAGCGGCGACGCTCTCTGCGATCGCGGCCTATCCGGAGCGTCCGGTGGTCGTCATCCTGGGCGGTGTCTCGAAGAACGCCGACTTCAGCGCGCTGGCGCGGGCGCTCGTCGAGCGGGCGAGGGGAGCGGTGCTCATCGGCCGCGCCGCGGGCGAGATCGAGCAAGCGATCGCGGGCGCGGGAAAGCTTCCGCTCCGTCGCGCCAAGTCGTTGGAAGACGCGGTCACCGCCGCGCGCGATCTCGCGCAGCCCGGCGACGTGGTCCTGCTCTCGCCGGCGTGCGCCTCGTTCGACATGTTCTCGTCCGCGGACGAGCGGGGCGAGCGTTTCAGCGCCCTCGTGAAGGCATTCGCTACGCCGGTGGCGCGATGAAGCTCTTCCCGCGGACCACCACCTACGACCTGCCGCTCGTGCTCGTCGTGCTCGCGCTCCTCCTCCTCGGGCTCGCGATGGTGTATAGCGCCAGCGGGATCACCGCGCTCGACGCGAACGAGGACCCCGGCATGTTCCTGGCACAGCAATCCGCCTGGGCGGCGCTCGGCATCGCGGCGATGTTGGTCGCCGCGCGCGTCGACTACCACCGGCTGCGCCTGTTCGCTGTACCCCTGCTTCTGCTCGCGGTCGCGCTGCTCGTGGCGGTCCTGGTACCCGGTGTCGGCGTGACCGCCGGTGGCGCCACGCGGTGGCTTCGATTCGGCGGGCTCGTCGGGCTGCAGCCCGCGGAGCTCGCCAAGCTCGCGCTCATCGTGTATCTGGCGACCTGGCTCGGCGCGCGGCGTGACGACATCGGCTCGTGGCGCGTCACCGTGCCGTTCGTCCTGATCACGATGCTGGTGCTCGGCCTCGTCGTGGCCGAGCCCGACCTCGGCACCGCGATCGTGATCGTCGTCGTCGCGCTGGCGATCTACTTCGCGGCGGGCGCGCGCTTGGAGATCTTCATCGCCCTCGGCGTCCTCACCGGTGTCTCCGTGCTTGCGCTCGCCGTCGTCAACCCGGAGCGGTACGAGCGTCTGCTCACGTTCGTCGACCCCTGGTCCGACCCGCGGGGCGCGGGCTTCCAAACGATCCAGACGCTGTATGCGCTCGCGCTCGGCGGCTCGTTCGGCGAGGGTCTCGGAGCCGGCCGCGAGAAGTTCGGTTATCTGCCGCATCCGTACACCGACTCGATCTTCGCGGTGCTCGGTGACGAGCTCGGGCTCGCCGGTGCGCTCGCGGTGGTGTTGCTCTTCCTGGTCATCGCGTTCCGCGGCGTGCGCATCGCGCTGCATTCGGAGGACGCGACCGGCGCGCTCCTCGCGACCGGTATCACCGTGTGGCTCGCATTCCAGGCCTGGGTGAACATGGCCGTCGTCGCGAGCCTCGTGCCGATGACGGGGATCACGCTGCCCTTCATCTCCTACGGCGGCAGCTCGCTGTGCGTTGGGTTCATCGCCGTCGGTATCCTCCTCAACATTGGACGAGCCGGGTCCCGGGCGCGCGCGGAGCTGCCGCGTGCTCCTCGTCGGTGGCGGGACGGTCGGTCACGTCAGCCCGCTCCTCGCGGTCGCGGAGGCCCTGCGCGAAGCGGCGCCGGACACCGCGTTCCTCTTCCTCGGTGGTCGTCGCGGGCTCGAGGCTGACCCCGTGCGCGCCGCGGGCATTCCCTTCCATGCGACCGCGATGCCGTCTCTGCGCGACCCCGACTCGCGCATGTCGCTCGTGACTCGGGCGTTGCTCTTGCCGGTCGCCGTCGTCGAGTCGCTCGTCCAGATCGCCAAGTTTCACCCGACCGTGTGCTGCACGAGCGGGGGGCTGGTCTCACTTCCGATCGTCCTCGCGGCGCGCACCCTGCGCGTGCCCGTCTACATCTGGGAAGGCAACGCGATCCCCGGTCGCGTGAACCGGCTGCTCGCCGGCTGGTCGCAGCGGGTCGGCGCGACCTTCGAGGCGTCGCTCCGCGCGCTGCCGCGCTCGCGCACGACGATCGCGGGCAACCCGATCCGCAGATCGCTGCTCCGGTGGACGCGCGAGTCGGGTCGTCGGGAGCTCGGACTGCCGGCCGATGCCACGGTCGTCTTCGTGACCGGCGGGAGCCAGGGCTCCGCCGCGATCAATCACGCCGTCTCCGGCGCGCTTCCTCGGCTCCTGCGGCGCGCGACCGTGATCCATCACACCGGCGATGCTCACCTCGCGCCGATCGCCGCGAAGCGCGAGACGCTCCCGGGGGAACTTCGCGACCGCTATCACGTGTACGGCTTCCTGCGCGAGGAGATGGGCGCAGCGCTCGCCTCGGCGGACCTGGTCGTCGGTCGCGCGAGCTCCTCCTCGATCGCGGAGCCGCTCGCCTTCGGCGTCCCCCTCATCCTCGTGCCCTTCGCGGCGTCGGCGGAGGCGCACCAGACCGCGAACGCGCGCGACGTCGTCGAGAAGAATGCGGCGATCCTCCTCCCGGAGAGCCAGCTCGACGCCGACCGCCTGGTCGCCTACGTCACCGGGCTGCTCGACGATCCGGCGCGCCTGGCGCGGATGGCGAAGGCCGCACGCGCGGCCGGCCGTCCCGATGCGGCGACCGCGATCGCGAACGAGGTGCGCGCACTCGGTGGATGCGCGTGAGGTTCCACGTCGTGGGGATCGGCGGCATGGGCATGTCGGCGATCGCGCGCCTCCTGCTCGCGCGCGGCGACGACGTGAGCGGTTCGGACCAGGGCAGCTGGCCGCTCGCCGCGGCGCTTGCCGCGGATGGCGTGGCGGTCGCGACGAGCTTCGACCCGGCGAATATCGAGGGCGCGGACGTGGTGATCCGCTCGAGCGCGTACGGGGACACCAATCCTGAAGTCGCGGCGGCGCGCGCGAAGCGCATTCCGGCGTGGAAGCGCGAGGACGCCTGGCGACATCTCGCCACGGGAAAGCGCGTCGTCGCCGTCGCGGGCACCCACGGGAAGAGCACGACCACCGCGCTCACCTGGACGGCCCTCCGCGCGGGCGGGCTCGACCCCTCGCTCATGTGCGGCGCCGTCCTCCGGGATCTCGGTACGAACGCGTACGCCGGCGGCGGCGACATCCTCGTCATCGAGGCGGATGAATACGACCGCGCGTTCCTCGCGCTCGAGCCCGAGATCGCGCTCGTAACCAACGTAGACCACGATCACGTCGACGTCTTTCCGACGCCGTTCGACTACGCCGAGGCGTTCACCTCGTTCGCGGAACGCATCGTGCCGGGCGGGTCACTCGTGGCCAGTGCCGATGATGGCGGCGCGGCACGCCTCGCGGCGAAGGCCGCTCGCGACGCGCCGGGCCGGACCGTCGCCACCTACGGCACGGCCGATGAAGCCACGTATCGCCTGGTCGAGCTCGTGCAGGGTCGAAACGGCGTGTCGTTTCTTCTCACCGGGCCGTTCGAACCCGCGGTGCCGGTCGCGTTGCGGCTCGCCGGAGCGCACAACGCGCGGAACGCGGCCGGGGCGCTCGCCGCCGCCGACGCGTGCGGCGTGCCGGCGAGCGCGGCAGCGCAGGGGTTCGCCACGTTCACGGGCACGGAGCGGCGCCTCGAAGAGCTCGGAACCGCCGATGGCATCATCGTCGTCGACGACTACGCTCACCATCCCGCCGAGATCCGGGCGTCCATCGAGGCGGTCCGTGCGCGCACCTCCGGGCGCGTGGTCGTGCTGTTCCAGCCGCACACCCCGAGCCGGCTTCGCGCGTTCTTCGACGACTTCGCCGATGCTTTGCGCACCGCCGACGTCCGCGTAGTCGCAGAGACGTTCGCTTCGGCGCGCGAGTCGCCGGACGAGCGCGCCGACGCGCGCGCGCTCGCGTCGCGCGCGGGTGGCGCGTACGCCGCGGACGCGGCGGCGGCCGCGCGAGTGCTCGCGGAGAATGCCCGCTCCGGCGACCTCGTGCTCGTCCTGGGGGCCGGCGACATACGGCCGGCGGGCGAGCGGCTTCTCGAGCTCCTGCGCGATCGGGCGACGGTATGAGCGTAAGCCCCTTGGGAGCGCGGGGTGAGAGGCTCGCGCCACACACCTCGCTCCGCATCGGCGGTCCCGCGGACTATTTCGTGCGCGTGGCGACGGAGAAAGATCTCGTCGGCACGATCCAGGTCGCGCGAGAACACGAGCTGCCGGTCTTCGTGATGGGCGGTGGTACCAACCTGCTCGTCGCCGACGACGGCATCCGCGGCCTCGTGCTCCACAACGGCTGGCGGGAGACCAGCGTGGAAGGCACGACGATCGGGGCGTCCTCGGGGACGGAGCTCGCGCATGTGGCGGCTGTCGCCGCGAAGGCCGGGATCGTCGGCCTCGAGTGGATGGCGACGGTGCCGGGCACCGTGGGCGGCGCGGTGCACGGGAACGCCGGCGCCTTCGGCAGCGAGACCGCCGACGTGCTCGTCGACGCCGAGCTGATGGACCTGAACGGCGCCGCGTGGCGGGTCCCGGCCGACGAGCTCGGCTACGCCTACCGCACGAGCAAGCTTCAGGGCACACCGACCATCTGCGTGCGCGCGCGCTTCCGCGGCGCCGCCGGCGATCGCGCGACTGCCGTTCGGCGCATCAAAGAGATGGCGAATGAACGCATGAAGAAGCAGCCCCTGGCGCAGCCCAACACCGGCTCGATCTTCCGCAATCCATCGGGAGACCACGCCGGGCGTCTGATCGAAGCGGCGGGCCTCAAAGGCAAGAGGGTCGGCGGCGCGATGGTCAGCGAGAAGCACGCGAACTTCATCGTCAACACCGGCGACGCGAGCGCCGACGATGTCAGAGCCCTGATGAAGCTCTGTCAGACCGAGGTCGAGCGCCGCTTCGGCGTGCGCCTCATCCCCGAGGTCGAGCTCGTGGGCGAGTGGTAACCACCAAATGAGACGAGCGACGAGCGGCTCTGCCGGGAGGAGCGAGTCAACCCGCCTGGGGCGTGTCTCCTGGCCGAAGGCCGGAGATTGAGCAACAACTCGGGGGGCTCTGCCCCCCGGCCCCCGACGCACCGTATTCGCGTCGGTGTGCTCACCGGCGGGGCGTCCGCCGAGCGGGACATCTCGCTCGCGGCGGGCGCGCAGATCGCTGCGAGTCTCGATCCAGCGCGCTTCGAGATCGTGCTGCTCGACCCTCTTGCGTTCATGGCCCGCAACCCCGAGGTCACGGCCGAGCAGCGCGATCAGGCGCAACGCCTCATCAAGGGCGGCGGCCGGCTCGAGCCCGACCACCAGCTGCCGCGCGGTCTTGAAAAGCAGATCGAGAGCGCATCGCGTGCGATCGTTCCGGCGACCCGCGTGATGGCGAATGCGGAGCCGATCGACGTGGTCCTGATTGCCCTTTTTGGCACCTGGGGAGAGGACGGGCGCATCCAGGGACTGCTCGACACGCTGGGCATCCCGTACACCGGCTCGAGCGTGCTCGCATCAGCCCTCGCGATGGACAAGGTCATGGCGAAGGCGATCCTCGGCGCCCACGGCATCGACGTCCCGCGCGGCGCCGTCGTGCGTGGAACGGGCCGGAACGATCTCGAGGCCGCGCGCGCCGTTGGTCTTCCGGTGTTCGTGAAGCCGGTGGCGAGCGGATCGAGCGTCGGCGCGTCGATCGTGGAACGGGCCGAGGACCTCGAGCAGGCGATCGCCGAGGCGTTCCGGTTCGAGCCACCGGGACCGAACGCGCGCGTGCTCGTGGAGGAGCGGATCACGGGCCGCGAGCTCACCGTCGCGGTCATCGGCAACGACGATCTGCAAGCCCTGCCAGTGATCGAGATCAAGACGAAGCGAGCGTTCTTCGACTACAGCGCGAAGTACGACGCCGGCGAGAGCGAGGAGATCTGCCCCGCCGAGATCCCCGAGGACGTGGCGAAACGCGCGCAGGCGATCGCTCTTCGCGCCCATGCGGCGCTGGGATGCCGGGGAATGTCGCGGACGGACCTTCTGTGGTCGGGCGAACGCATGGCCGCGCTCGAGGTGAACACGATCCCGGGCATGACCGCCAACAGCCTGCTTCCGAAGGCCGCTCGCGCCGCAGGCATCGAGTTTGGCGACCTTCTCGCGCGCTTCATCGACTGGGCTCTCGACGACGCGCGCCGGCGCGCGCGCTGAGCTCCCGGGCCCGCTCTCGAGCGCGCCGCGTCCCCCGCGCGCCGCGCCTCGCGGACGTCGATCGCGCCGTCGCCGGCGTGACCGCCGTCCTGTGTGCCGCCGCGATCGTCGCGGCCACCATCGGGCCGTTCTGGCGGATCCGCGAGGTGTCGGTAGAGGGGACACATCACGTCAGCGTCGATACCGTTGTGAGCGCGAGCGCGCTGGATGGTGCGCAGACGTTCATGGCGAGCGCGGCGCGCGCCCGCGAGCGCCTGGTGCGCCTCCCGGCGGTTCGGGACGCACGCATCGAGATCACGGTCCCGGACCGAGCGCGCATCGCAGTGACGGAGCGCGTGGCGCTCGGGCGCTGGGTCGCGGCGGGCCTCGAGTGGTTCGTCGACGCCGATGGCGTCTTGTTCTCGTCCATCGACGTGCGCGCGGCCCCCGAGGTTCGCGTCACCGACGAGCGCGGCGCGCGGCAAGCCGGCGATCGGCTCGATCCCGCGCTCGTCGACGCGGCGCTGAAGCTCGCGCGCCTCGGTCCTAACGATCTGCGCGCGGACGCGACCTCGCCTCACGTCGTGCTCGCCGCGGGCGCGAACGGGCTCGTGCTGCGGACCGCCGCGGGGTGGGAGATCCGCTTCGGCGGAGCGGAGCGCATCGACGAGAAGATCGCGCTCGCGAGGAGATTCCTTCGGGAAAACCCGCAGAAAAAGTTAGACTACCTCGACGTGCGCACCCCGGATACGTACGTCGTCAGCCCCGCCTCTTAGTGCTTCTGCCGCTCCTCGGCCTCGTCGCCGGGGTGCTCCTCGGCCTCGCGATCCGCTTCAACCTTCCGATCGAGTGGGCCCGCTACACCGCGGTGGGGATCCTCGCCGCGCTGGATTCATTGCTCGGAGCCGCCCGCGCCGAGCTCGAGGGCCACTTCGACACGCGGATCTTCCTCTCCGGCTTCTATACCAACGCGCTCCTCGCGGCCGGGTTGACGTTCCTTGGCGATCGCCTCGGGATCGACCTCTACCTCGTCGCGCTCTTTGCGTTCGGCTGGCGGATCTTCCAGAACGTGGCAGTCATCCGCCGCCACTTCCTCTAGTGCACAATCGGCGCGGGCTGGTGTGGAGAGTTCCACGTTCGGAGTGAGTCATGGCTGAGCAGACCGTGCTCGTTGCCATCGACATCGGTACGACGAAGGTCTGCGTGCTCATCGGCGAGGTCGCCGAGCGCGGCGGAGTCGACGTCATCGGCATCGGCCAGGCGCCCTCGGATGGGCTGCGGAAGGGCGTCGTCATCGACATCGACCGGACGGTCCAGTCGGTGACCAACGCGGTCGATGCCGCCGAGCGCCTCTCCGGGCTCAAAGTGAGGTCGGCGTTCGTCGGCATCTCGGGAAGCCACATCAACTCGCAAAACTCACGCGGAATGGTGGCCGTCCGGCACGACGTCGACCGCGGCGACACCGTCCGTGCGATCGAGGCGGCCCGAGCGGTCTCCATCCCGAACACGCGCGAGATCCTGCACGTCATCCCGCGCGGTTACGTGGTCGACGGCCAGGAAGGCGTCCGCGACCCGATCGGCATGGCCGCGGTGCGCCTCGAGGTCGAGACGCACATCGTTACCGCGTCGAGCACGAGCGTGCAGAACCTCACCAAGTGCGTGCAGCGCGCCGGGGTCGAGATCGACGAGCTCGTTCTCGCGCCCCTGGCGACCGCGGAGGCGACGCTGGGCGACGAGGACCGCGAGCTCGGCGTGGTGCTGGCGGACATCGGCGGCGACACGACCGACATCGCGATCTTCCAGGATGGGTCGATCTCGCACTGCGCCAGCATCCCGATCGGCGGCCGGTACGTCACGGCGGACCTCGGGATCGTCCTCCGCGTCACTCCGGACGTCGCGGAGAACGTGAAGTTCCGCTACGGGTCGGCGATCCCGCTCGACGTCGATCCCGACGAGGTCCTCCAGGTCACCTCCATCGGCGAAGAGACCTCGCATGGTGTGACGCGTCGTCATATCGCCGAGATCGTCGAATCTCGGGTCGCCGAGATCTTCAGATTCGTGGCCGCCGAGATCGAGGCCGCCGGGGCGACGAACCGCCTCCAGGCCGGGCTGGTGCTGACCGGCGGCGGCTCCAGCCTTACCGGCGTGGCGCGCGCTGCGCGCGACTACCTGGGGATGAGCGCGCGGGTCGTCGGGCCGACCGGCCTCGGCGGTCTGACCGACCAGATCGCGACGCCGCCCTTTTCCGCCTCGAGCGGGCTCCTTCTCTGGGGGGCCCATAACTGGCCCTCCGACGACGAACGGGCGAGCGGCAGGGCGCTCGAGGGGGTCACAGCGCGGATCGGGAAGATCTTCAAGGGCCTGATGCCCTGAGCTACGACCTCTACCTCTGGAAGTCCCCTATGCCCAGATCGGCCAATGCCGCGGGGGACCTCCTCGAGCGGTTCGCAATGGAAGACGAGCAAGCCTTCGATGCGAGTCCGGACCTCGTCACGTTCCATCGACTGCTCCTCGAGCGCTTCCCGGCGCTCGAGGATCTTCCCGACGACAAGGTCGACGAGCCCGGCGTATCGCCGTGGAGCATGACACCTGAAGCGTCCGACCGATGCGTCGGGCTTTTGATGACCCTGAACACGCCCCGCAAGGTCTTCGATGAGATCCTGGCGCTCGGGAAGCGATTTCACCTTGTCCTCTACGACCAGCAGACCGGGGAGCTGCGCCGGCTCTAGCGCCGTGAGAACCGCGCACTCCAATCCGTGACGCTTGGCACTCGCCAAACGTTGAAGGTCCGGACTATAGTCAGCACGCGAACTGAATACTCCATGAGCGCACCGCTAGGGGAGGGGCAGCGGCATGGAACGACGTGGAGGCCTGTCCATGCCCCTCCGAAGCGATATAGAGAACTTCGCGCTCATAAAGGTCGTCGGTATCGGCGGCGGCGGAGCGAACGCCGTCAATCGGATGATCCGCGCCGAGCTGATGGGGGTCGAGTTCATCGCGGTGAACACCGACGCCCAAGCGCTTCTCCTCTCCGATGCCCCCCACAAGCTGCGCATCGGCGACAAGATCACCAAGGGCCTCGGCTCGGGTGCCGATCCGACGGTCGGCCGCAAGTCCGCCGAGGACGACAGCGAGAAGCTCTACGAGGCGCTCAAGGAAGCCGATATGGTGTTCGTCACCGCGGGTATGGGCGGCGGTACCGGGACCGGGGCGGCACCGATCATCGCCGAGATCGCCAAGGACGTCGGCGCGCTCACCGTTGCTGTCGTTACCAAGCCTTTTAGCTTCGAGGGCGCCAAGCGGCGGCTCATCGCGGAGCAGGGCATCGCCGAGCTCGTGGACAAGGTCGACACGCTCATCACCATCCCCAACGACCGGCTGCTGCAGGTCGTTGAGAAGCGCACCAGCATGGTGGACGCATTCCGCATCGTCGACGACGTCCTCCGCCAGGGCGTGCAAGGCATCAGCGACCTCATCACGGTGCCGGGTCTCATCAACCTCGACTTCGCCGACGTGAAGACGATCATGACCAGTGCCGGCTCCGCGCTCATGGGCATTGGTCACGGCGAGGGCGAGACGCGCGCGGCCGAGGCCGCACGTCAGGCCATCATGTCGCCGCTTCTAGAGCAATCCATTGACGGCGCCCGTGGCGTGCTCTTCACGATCACGGGCGGACCCGACCTGACCCTCTTCGAGGTCAACGAAGCTGCCGAGATCATCCATGCTGCCGCGGATCCCGAGGCGAACATCATCTTTGGCGCGGTCATCGACGAGCGGATGGGCGGCGAGGTCAAGATCTCGGTCATCGCGACCGGCTTCGATCAGGCGCGCCCGCTACGGAAGCTCGAGGGCCCGATGTACAAGCGGCAGGCGCCGTCGGTCGAGCGTGTCGCGGTCTCGGGGGCGGCCACGTCGACCGTGTCAGCGCCTCAGGCGAAGGCCGAAGAATCGAAGAAGTTCGACCCCGACGACCTCGAAGTCCCAAGCTTCCTGCGGCGCCGCTGAACTGAGCGGCGGCATGCCCGCCGCATGAAGACGCTGGCACCCAATCTGCATCCCTCGCTTGAAAAACGACGAGAGCGGGGGTGCTCACTTTGCTGCGAAACAGAGGCCCCGTCGTCTATGAGACATGGACGGCGTGGCCCGTCTATTGGAGCCCCGTCCTGGTCGGCGCCTTGGCATCCATCGTTGCAGTCGTCCTCTTCGGCGCGATCGGCACGGCGGTTGGCTCCTACAAGGCCGGGTCGGACGCACGGATAAGGGATTTCAGCGGCATTGGCCGCGCAGCTGTCGCGTATGCGGTCTTCGCGTCGTTCCTCGCCTTCGTGATTGGCGGTTGGGTCACCGCACGTGTGGGCGGGATCCGCAGGGCTGAACCCGCGATGCTGCACGGCGCCATCAGCTTCCTCGTCGCGACCGTCGTGCTCCTGGCCCTCGCGGCCCTCGGCGGCAGCGTCTACAACGGCTGGTACGCCGCGCTCGGCCCATCGCTCTCGGCGCCGGCAGCGCCCGGACAGGCGGTCGATCCGAGCGCCGCGAAAGCGGCCGCGACCGGAGCCATGGCCGCCGCGGTCGCGCTCTTGCTCGGACTGGCGGGTAGCGTCGTCGGCGGATGGATGGGCTCGGGCGAGCCGATGAACTTCACGCATTACAAGACGCGCGGGATGACGACGGGGCCGGTCGCGAGCGACCGGACCACACGCATCTAAGGGGGGTGTGACGAGATGATCCTGATCCTGCTGTGGCTCTTGGGTGTCCCGCTCGGCCTGATCATCATCCTGTTCCTGCTGGGCATCGGTCACTAGTTCACTCGCGGAGGCTGGCCCCCTTTTCAGTCGTTGGCTGGCCGCTGTATCAGGGGCCGGGGCCGCTTTTTCGTGCCTGCACCACTAGATTTAGGGGCCGGCCGTCCCATATCTTGTGCTTGTGCGCTGCCCCGCCTGCGGCAATCCCGACACACGCGTCATCGACTCCCGTGAAGCGGAGGATGGCACGTCCATCCGTCGCCGGCGGGTCTGCGATCGCTGCGAGGAGCGTTTCACGACCTTCGAGCGCAGCGAGTCCGCGCGTATCCAGGTGCAGAAGCGCGACGGAACGAAACAGGAATTCGATCGCCGCAAGCTCGCGAGCGCGATCGAAAAGGCTGCGTCGAAGGGCCTCGTCGCAGACGACGTCAGTCGACTGATCGACGACCTCGAGTCATCGCTGCGGCAGAGCGGCGTGTCCGAGGTCCCCTCCCAGCGGATCGGCGAAATGGTGCTCGAGCGGCTCGCGGAGCGCGACCCGCTCAGCTACCTGCGGTTCAAGATCGTGTACTCGCGCCTCGAGGACATCGACGCGTTGTACGACGAGCTCGCGTCGCTCGTCCGTCGCCGCCAGGAGGCGCGTGACCGTCGCGTCGCCGAGCAGATCGTCCTTCCGATCGGCGAGACCGTTGCCGTCGTCCCGCGCCGTCGTCGCCGCTAGACCGGCCATACTCGGCTCCCGTGGTCCTGTCCGATCGTGACATCCGCGCCGCGATCTCCGCGGGCCGCATCGGAATCGATCCATTCGATCCCAAATGCGTCCAACCGGCCTCGGTCGACATCCGTTTGGATCACCGCTTTCGTGTGTTCCGCTCGAGCCGCCATGCCTTCATCGACCTGGCCCGTCCGCTCGACGACGTGACCGAGCTCGTCGAGGTGCCGGAGCGCACCCCGTTCATCCTTCATCCCGGCGAGTTCGTCCTCGGCTCGACGCGGGAGCGGCTCCGGCTTCCCAACGACCTCGTGTCGCGCGTCGAAGGCAAAAGCTCCCTCGGCCGGCTCGGTCTTTTGATCCACAGCACCGCCGGATTCATCGACCCGGCCTGGGATGGCCACATCACGCTGGAGCTCTCGAACGTCAACACGATCCCGATCACGCTGTATGGAGGTATGCGCATCGGCCAGCTCTCGTTCTTCGAGCTATCGAGCCCGGCGGAGCGTCCGTACGGATCCCCTGAGCTCGGATCCTCCTATCAGGGTCAGACCGGACCGACGCCGTCGCGCTACCGCCTCGACCTGCCCTGACGCATGTGCACGGCCTGCCTCCTGATCGTCTTCGTCGAGGCCTTTATCAACGTACTTGCCGGTGCGCTGACGGTCGCGATCTTCGTCCGGGTGATCCTCTCCTGGGTCCCAAATCTGAAGTTGCCGTTCGGCCTCGGCGACTTCGTCTGGAACGTGAGCGAGCCGATCCTCGGGCCGATCCGCCGAGCCATTCCGTTCTTCGGCGGCATCGACTTCTCGCCGTTCATCGCGTTCGTTTTGATCCAGATCGCGACGAGCCTCCTCCTGAGGCTGCTGCCGCTGCCGGTGTAAAGGCGATGGTGGATCGGCTGCGGGTCCCGATCCGCGTCGTCCCACGCGCCAGAGAAGACCGTCTTGACGGCATGCGCGCTGGCCGCCTCGTCGTCCGCGTCTCTGCGGCGCCGGAGCGCGGAGGGGCGAACCGCGCGGTCCAGGCGGCGATCGCCACGGCACTCGGGATGCGCGCGAGCGAGGTGCGCATCGAGCAGGGCGAGACCTCTCGGGATAAGGTGGTGAGCCTCCCGGCGTCGGCCGCTCCACGACTCGACCGGCTGATGAAATAGGAGCGCACCCGCCGGCGTACTGGAGAGGAATGGCCGCGAGTGTCGCCCTGGCTGCTTTCGTTCCCGCGATCGCCACGCCTCGCCAGGTGACGTTCTCCGACGCCGTCCGCGAGCACCAGGACGAGGTCTACGGAGTCGCGCTTCGCATCACCGGCGACCGGGATTCGGCGCTCGACGTCACGAGCTCCACCTTTCTCAAGGCCTATCGGGCGTTCGACCGGTACGACCCCTCGCGCCCGGTCAGATTCTGGCTGCTGCGTATCGCGACCAACGAGGCCATCTCGCATGCGCGGCGGCGCGGGCGGGAGATGCGTCGCAGAGCCGATGAGGACGCGGCAGGTATGTTGCCCGACCCCGCACTCGCGCCGGATGCCCTATCGATCGCGCGCGAGGACCAGGCGCGCATCCGTGCCGCGGTCGCCGCGCTTCCGGAGCTCTATCGCGTGGTCGTCGTGCTTCGCTACTTCAACGAGCTCGGTGTCGACGAGATCGCGCAGGTGACCGGCAGGCCGGCCTCGACCGTGGGCGTGCAGCTGCTCCGCGGACGCGCACTCCTGCGCCGCGCACTCGAGGCGACGGGATGAGCCGGATGCATCTGGACGACGACCTGTTCGACGAGGCGTCGTTGCGCCGCGCGCTGCGCCTCGAGGCGAGCGAGCTCCCGCCTCCGCTCGACGTCGCGGCGATCGTGGCTCGTGCCGAGGACAGGCCACTCGGGCTCGCGTCGTTCGCCTCGTCGCTGTTCGCCGGTCTGGCGACCGCAGCTCTGCTCGCCGTCGGCGCGATGACGATCTGGTCTCTCGCGCCGGCCGTCGCGGCCGATACCTTCGCTGCCGCGATCTCACTGGTCGCGTTGGTTGCGGTCTCCCTCGACCCCGCGGTCCGAACGCTGCAGCAGCCGACCATTCCGATCGCGGCCCTCGCCGCGGTCGCGTTCGCAGTCGCGTACGAGTACCGCACCCGGAAGGAGCGAGCCAATGCCTAGCGCACGACTCGAGCGCAGTGCCACGAACCGGATGGTCGCAGGCGTGTGCGGCGGGATCGCCGAATACCTCGCCGTCGATGCCACCGTCGTCCGCGTGCTCTTCTTCCTCATGATCCTCGTCACCGGAGGCCTCGGGCTGATCCTCTACGTCGCGCTCGTCTTTCTCATGCCGCTCCCGGGCCGCCCGGCGACGAGCTTCGCCACCTCGGCCGGTGCCACGGTGGAGGAGGTCGCCGACCAGCTGCGCAAGACTGCCGACGACATCAGCAAATCGTTCCGCGATCGGCCCCAGGGGGATGGGGCTCCGCCGGGCGAAGGTGCCGCCGCAACGACCATCACCCCGGTCGTCGCGGACCCGCAGTCGCAGGCCCGCGAGACTGAACGCCGGCGGATGGCGTTCGGGTACCTCTTGATCGCGCTCGGCGTGATCTTCCTGCTCGGCAACGCCGGACTCTTTCGGGTGGTCCAGTGGCAGCTGGTGTGGCCCGTCGTGCTCATAGCGGTGGGCGCGCTGTTCCTGGTGCAGAGGGTGCGCTCATGACGGCCCGCCGCGGTGTTTTCTGGCCGCTTCTTCTGATCGCGCTCGGTCTCGTCTTCCTCCTCGCGAATTTCGGCTTCATCGCGGGCGTCTCGTGGCGCGCGCTCCTCAGCCTCTGGCCGCTGCTCCTGATCCTCGTCGGGCTCGACATCGCCTTCGCGCGACGCTGGCCGGCGCCGACCCTCGTGGCCGAGGTCCTCGTCATCGCGGCTGGTCTCGCGCTTGTCGCCGCGAACCCAGGGCTCGGCGGTGGGATCTTCGTCTTCGGCGGCGGGGGCAGAGGCGACGCCGACGTGTCCGCCCCGCGCGGTAGCGCGAGCACCCTTGCGCTTTCGATCAACGGCGGGGCGGGCCGCTATCACGTCGGCGGTGGCGCGACCGACCTCGTCACCGCGCATAGCCAGAGCCCCGATCTCCGCCTGCGGGCGTCGGAGCGCAGCGGTCGCGCCGACGTGCGGATCGATCAAATCGGTCCGGAGGGGATCTTCAGGGGCGGCAGCGGCATCGACGTGGAGGTCCAGATCGCCAGCGACGTGCCGACCGCGTTCGACATGAACGCCGGGGCGGGCGAGTTCGACGTCGATCTCTCCGACGTCCGCGTCACCGACGTGCGGGTGAATACGGGTGCCTCCACGACGCGGCTGGTCCTCCCCAAGCCGACCGCCGACATCCCGGTGCGGATAAGCGCGGGTGCGTCGACGATCGTCATCACCGTGCCCGACGGGGTCGAGGCGCGCGTCAGCACGAGCGGTGGCTTGCTCAGCCTGCGCAGTGACAACAGCCGGCTGGGCGAGGGCGGCGGGACGGGCGGGTGCGTGGCGTGCGGCAGCTCCGTGCAGACGAGCGGCTACGCGGCAGCCAAGGATCGCGTGACCGTGTCGATCAACGCCGGAGCGAGCTCGATCGTCGTGCGATAACCGGATGCGGCCGAGGAAGTCAGCACCGACGCGTTCCCTAGACTCGCGGCGTGCTCCACCGCGCGATCGCGAGGATCCTCGATGCCCAGGGTGCATGGGCCGATCCACTGGGCAAGCTCTTCGTCGCTATCTTCGGCGCGCTCTATAAGCCGGTCCCGATCCTCAAGGACTTCCTGAACGGCGTGTGGCTTGGCCATCCGCTGCATCCGGCGATCACCGACGTTCCGATCGGAGCCTTCGTCGTCGCGCTCGTGCTCGACATCATGGGCGCGCGACCGGCGGCGACGGCCGCGATCGGTGTGGGTGTTCTCTTCATGATCGTCGCCGCGCTCGTCGGCTACGCCGACTACATCGACCTCGAGGGCAAGCCGCGGCGCTTCGGCACCGTGCACTCCTCATTGATGCTTCTCGCCGCGGTGCTCTATCTCGTCTCATTCGGTCTGCGCATCGGGTGCTGCGGCTCGGGCGGATCGGACGCGGAGGTGTGGATCTCCGTCGTCGGCTTCGTGATCGTGATCGGCAGCGCGTACGTCGGCGGCGAGCTCGTCTACAACATGGGCAGCCAGGTCGATCGTCACGCCTGGCGGGGTGGTGGGACGAAGTGGACGGCGGTCGAAGTCGGCGAGCTCCCCGAGAACACGCCCGTGAAGGCGAAAGCCGCTGCTCAGACCTTGGTGCTCGTGCGGCAGGGCAAGGACATCCACGCGCTTCACGACATCTGCGCGCACCAGGGCTGCAACCTCTCGGACGGCGGGAAGGTCGTCGGCGACACGATCGAGTGCCCGTGCCACGGGTCCCGCTACCGCCTGCGCGATGGCCTGGTCGTGCGCGGGCCGGCGGTGTTCGACCAGCCCCACTACGACGTACGTGGGACGGCCGGCAAGATGGAAGTGAGGCGCACGGACACCCTTTCGACCGCCTAGCGCTCCCTTCTTCGGCGATACTCAGGCGGTGAGCGAGGCGATCGCGGCGGTCCCGCTCGAGGCCACCGGCACGGCCGACGTCCCGGCGAGCACTGAGCTCGACGCGCGGCGTGCCCTGAACGCGCAGTACCTCCGGCACCATCCGGACGAGGTCGCGTTCTTCCTTGACGGACGCTCCGCTGAGGACACCGCGCTTCTGGTGCACGACGCCGGACCTGAAGCCGCGGTCCACCTCCTCCAGCGCCTGAACCCGCGCGTCGCGGCAGACGTTCTCCGCAACATGCCGGCCCAGGCGGCGAAGATCGCGCTGACGCAGATGCATCCCGCGCGCGCGGCGCCCATCGTCGCGAGCTTCGAGCCAAACGAGCGCGAGGGTGTTCTCGCGCGCCTGCCGCGGGGGTTCGCGTCGGAAGTCCGCGAGCTTCTCACGTATCCCTTTGACACAGCCGGCGCGCTCATGGACCCGCGCATCACCGCGTTCCAGCCGGACACGACCGTCGACGACGCTCTGCGCAAGATGCGCACGTTCAAGGAAAAGGAGCTCGGCGCGATCTACCTCACCGACGGGCTCGGCCGGCTCGTCGGTACCGTACCGCTCGGCGAGATCGCGACCGCGACACCCGAGACGAAGCTCAAGGATCTCGTGCGGGGTACGCCGGTTGCCGTGTCGGCCACCGCGACGCGCGAGGAGATCGTCGCGTACCTCACCGAGCAGCGTGTCGCGACGCTGCCGGTCGTCGACTCGGACCACCGCCTGGTGGGCGTGATCCGCTACCGCGCGCTGGTGGATGCCGCCGAGGCCGAGGCGACGATGAGCATGCAGACGATGGTCGGCGTGAGCAAGGACGAGCGCGCACTCTCGCGGGTGTCGTTCGCCGTGCGCCAGCGGCTCCCGTGGCTCGAGATCAACCTGGCGACCGCGTTCCTCGCGGCGTTCGTGGTCGGCCTATTCGAGGGAACGATCGCGAAGTACACAGCCCTTGCCGTGCTGATGCCGGTCGTGGCCGGGCAGTCTGGCAACAGCGGCATGCAGGCGCTCGCGGTCACCATGCGGGGGCTCGCGCTTCGCGAGGTCCGTCTCCAGCACTGGCCGCGGCTCATCGTCAAAGAGGCCGGCGTCGGGATCCTCAACGGTCTCGCAATCGCCGGGACGACGATGATCGGCGTATTCATTTGGAGCCAATCGCCCGGTCTCACCTTCGTGATCGGAAGCGCGATGGTCATGGCCATGCTCATCGCGGGGCTCGCCGGCGCGTCGATCCCGCTCATCATGAAGGCGCTCGGCCAGGACCCCGCGCAGTCCTCTTCCATCGTGCTCACGACGGTCACCGACGTCACCGGCTTCCTCTCGTTCCTCGGGCTCGCGACGATCTTCTCGTCATTCCTGTAGGAATATCCACGGTGCAACGATTCCTCCTGGCGGCCGGCCTTGTCGGCGGGTTCGTCCTGGGATTGGCGACCGCTGCGCCGGCGTCGGCCGACGAGGGTTGGACGATCCAGCGCTTCGCGGCGGACATCTCGATACAGCCCGATGCGTCCCTTCGCGTCGTGGAGGCGATCGACGTCGACTTCGGCGCGCAGCAAAAACACGGCATCTTCAGGAAGATCCCGGTGCGCTACACCTTTGACTCCACGCACGTTCGCGTCTACCGGCTCACCGTCCGGTCCGTCAGCGACGCGCAGGGACGGCCGATCCAATACGAGGCGAGCAACGACGGGCCGTACGCGGTGATCAAGATCGGCGACCCGAATGTGCTCGTGAGCGGCACGAAAAGCTACCGCATCGCCTACGACGTGGCGGGCGCGATGAACCCGTTCCCCGATCACGACGAGCTCTTCTGGAACGTGAACGGCGGCGGTTGGGACGTCCGAACGCAGAGCGTGACGACGGTGGTCCACACGCCCGGCGGCGTGCAGCGGGCGACCTGCTTCGAGGGCCGGATCGGGTCGCAGGAGCCTTGCCGCAGTGCCAGCACCGCGACGCAAGCGGACTTCGCGACGACCCGCGTGCTCGCGGTGGGCGAGCAGCTCACGATCGTGACCGCGCTCGCCAAGGGGACCGTGAGCGCACCCGCGCCGATCATCGAGCGCAATACCGAGGACGTCGCCACATACTTCGACACGCAACCGGCGTTCCTCGCGCTCGCGATCTTCGTCCTCGTCGCCGGCTTGGCCTTCGTGTTCTACCTCTGGTACCGCCGCGGCCGGGACCTGCGGGAGCGCGAGACAATCGTGCCCGAGTACGAACCGCCCGACGCGCTCCGTCCCGCCCAGCTCGGCCTCCTTCTCGACGAGAGCGCGGACACGAAGGATGTGACCGCGACGATCGTCGATCTCGCGGTCCGGGGGTTGCTCACCATCACCGAGCAGCCGACGACCGGGATCTTCGCGAAAAAGGACTGGGTCCTGCGCGCGACGGGCACGCCGGCGACGGGCTTGCTCCCGTACGAGCGGGTCGTCTACGAGGGTCTGTTCGACGGCCGGACCGAGGTGAAGCTCTCCGAGCTTCGCACGCATTTTGTGAGCTCGCTGCGGACCGCGGAGGGCGACCTCTACAAGGACTCGGTGGACCGCCAGTGGTTCGCGGGTCGTCCCGATCGCGTCCGCCTCGCCTACACCGGCATCGCCATCCTCGCCATCGTCGCGGGCGCGGCGCTCGTGTGGATCCTCGGGGTGTCGGTCGGTGCGGGCCTGGTGGGTGTTGCGGTGATCGTCGTCGGTGCCGTCGCGATACCGATCGCCCGATTCATGCCGGCCAAGACCGCCGCGGGCGCGGAGCTCCTTCGCCGGACGCTCGGTTTCCGTCAGTACATGGAGGTTGCCGAGACCGAGCGGCAGCGCTTCGCCGAGCGCGAGAACATCTTCTCGGCGTACCTGCCGTACGCCATCGTCTTCGGATGCGTGGAGCGCTGGGCGAACGCGTTCAAAGACATCGATACGTCCGCGCAGACCTCGTCGTGGTACGTCGGTAACGCCCCGTTCAACGCGATCGTCCTGTCGTCGTCGCTCCAAGGCTTCTCGTCGAACCTCGGCTCGGCGATCGCGGCGACCCCCGGGTCGAGCGGCGGCAGCGGATTTTCGGGCGGGGGAGCGGGTGGCGGTGGCGGAGGCGGTGGCGGCGGAAGCTGGTGAACCGACCCCGCGCGTTATCCTTGAACGCGCTCGGGCTGTTGGCTCAGCTGGTTAGAGCGCTGCGTTCACATCGCAGAGGTCGCTGGTTCGAATCCAGCACAGCCCACCGGAACCACGAGCTGGCAGTCGTCGCTCGCAGGGTCGATCACGCCGCGTGGCTCGTAGAGCGAATGGCAGCCTTTCTCGGTGCAGAGGAGTTTGCCTTTCTCTAGGCGGCTCATCTTCACGACGATCCAGCGGCCGCCAGGGTTGGTGCAGCGCCGGGCCCTTCTCGCTTTAGGACGCCTCGTCCATCTCGACCTAGATCGCCCCAGCGTACCCTAACGCCGTGGGGACTGCGGACCTCGCCGGGTTCGTCTCGCCGGACCCTGGGTCCGTGGCCAAGTAGCCATGCGTGTCAAGAGACTCCGCACCAAGCCGGAGATGGCTGCCGATCGGATCATCCGGCGGACGCTCGCCGACAGCGAGTGGCTTATCAGCCGAGAGACGAGGATTCAGTCCGTCCTCGACAAAGGGCGCGACTCGCTCTCCACGGCCGAGTTCAACCTCTATTCGCGCGGCAGTTTCGACTTCGTCATCTTCCCCGAGGACGAGGGGCATTCGCCCGAGTTCGTGATCGAGTTCGACGGCTTCGGGCACGAGTCGCCCATGCAGATCTCGCGCGATCTCATCAAGAACTGGCTCTGCGTCACTGCGGACTTGCCGCTTCTTCGTATAGGCAGCGACGAGCTCGACGCCCCGGAGAAGCTCAGCGTCCTCGAGTGGCTGGTAGGGACCTTTGCCAAAGTGGCGAGCGAGTTCGAAGAGGATCTCGACAAGGATTCAGAACTCGGGTCCGATCCGCCGGCGGACCCGAAATACATCGTGATCAATGTCCAAACGGGAGAGGTAATCCGAAGTTCGAAACCTCCAGCGTGGACGGACCCGCTTGAGCTCTCGGACCCTGACGACTACGCGCTCGGCGCGAACGGCGGTTACTTCGACAGCGAGCACCCGTTCCCGGCGAATGCCTCGATCGCGCAGCGACTCCTGCGGCGGTTCGGCATCACGTCATCGAGGACCGCAGCGTGTGTGAGTACGTGGTGAGCGAGCGCGGGTTTCGGGTTGGCGCGCGCAGCCGACCTGCGCCACCGCTCTACGAAGGCATCAGTCTCGGACGCTTCGCGTCTGCTCTCAAGCTCCCGGTGCGTCCCGGTCGAGTGTTGTCCAAGGGGTCAGGGCTGGGCCAGCCAGAACCCAGACGCTTTCCGACCGAGTTGCCCTGGCTCGACCCTTGGGGAGTCGCGCGGGAACTCGCGTTGTACGACGCCCTCTCGAAGGTCGAGGATTGGGCGGAGGGGAAGCTTCGCGACCTGACGCTTCAGCCGAACTGAGGCCGATCTAGAAGTCGAACTTCGGTCGAGTTCGCGGCACGGATGGACCTTCGGCAGATGGACGCAAAGCTCGAGGTCGACGACCGCACCGGGAATCGGATCCTCCGTGTGACCCGAGGAAGAGAGCCGGTCGGGTCTACATAACTAGTCGCGCCGCACGACCGCGGCAAGGCTGTTCGTCGCGGTCCGCCGGATCCGCTTCGTCTGGGCATAGGCCACGATCCGGCTGACGATGACCTCGCATTGCCACGATGGGAGCCTGCTCAGCTCGCTGATCGTTCGCCGCGCGATCTTGTCGAGCTCCTCAGATGACCGCAGCACGCGACGGAAGAGTGTAATCACCTAGGGGACGAGGTCCGGGACCCGCGCGTCCGTTCTCAACCCTAGACCGACTGCTCGACCCTGCGGAGGTGGGCATCGACGAGTCTCTCGATGTTCGCGCCGCCGTCTGTCACGTCACCGAAAGCCTGCTTCACGGCTTCGGGTTCGCCCTGACCAGAAGCTCTATCCCGAAACTCGAACTCGATCGTGTTAAACGCCTTTCGTATCCGGTCGAGCTCGTTGAAGACGTCGTGGACATCGCCCTCGAGCATCAGCTGGGCCCGGGCCTCGTTGATGCCCACGATCGATTCACTCAGGATCTTGGCGGCATTAGCCCGCGCGTCCCCGATGCTGTAAATAAACTGCGACGTGGCCGACCGGACACCCCAGGTGGCGATCAGCACAGTCTCGAACGCTCGCCGCAAGCGGGCGAGCTTGGCGTCCCGGAGGTTGCGCTGATCAGCACGCTTCTCCGCCCTGATCGCACGATTCTCGGCGGCTCTGTCGCGCCAGAGCTGAACGAAAGAGGTAAGGAGAAACGTCGCGAGCGCGATGCCCGCGCCTGTTAGCGCATCCATTCGCGCGGCATCGTAAGTGGCAGGTCAGCCCGGTACACTTAGGGGCAAAGCGCCGAGCTTCCACAGGCGTTCAGAAGGCGAGTCGAACCGTGGCGCATGACTCATCGGCTTTCTGGCGACTCGAGTGGGATGGAAAGATCATCCTC
>VBDX01000138.1 GCA_005881885.1 Chloroflexota bacterium | reverse complement strand
GCGCTCGCGCGCCGAGCCCTCGACCGCCGACGCGTCGGTCGCGGCGATACGGCGGAGCTCTTCCTCCTGGCGCGCCGCACGCAGGTCCTCATCACTGCCCGCCGTCGCGGATTCGCCTTCGGAGACGAAATCGACGAGACGCTCGATCTCGCGATCGACGCCGACGATCTTCGCGGCGAGCTCGGCGCGCTGGTCCGCGGTCGTGCCGAACGAGGCCTTGTACCAGCGCAGCGCGCGGCGCCGGAGCTCGTTCCGGATCGTCTCGTACTCGGTCCACTTCGCGGCCTGGTCCCGCAGGGCTTCGACGCGCGGTCCGATCTCGCGAAGGATGTCGTTGACGCGGACGAGCTCCGCCTCCGAGAGCTTCATACGTTGAAGGGCCTCTTCGCGACGCAGCTGCAGCCGCCGGGTCCCTGAGGCTTCTTCGATCACCGTGCGTCTATCCGCCGGCCGCAGCGCGAGGATCTGGTCCGTGAGACCTTGACCGACGACGACGAACGCGTTGTCCGCGAGATTGGCGCCGGCGAGAAGCTCTTGCATGTCGCGGAGCCGCACGCGGCTGCGATTGACGAGGTACTCGGCTTCTCCGTTCCGGTAGAGACGCCGACCGACCTCGACCTCTGAGAACGCAACAGGTAGACGGCGTGACGAGTTGTCCAGCTGCATCAGCACTTCCGCGAAACCAAGGGCCTTACGCGACTCTGAGCCACCGAAGATCAGCTCTTCGTTACGCTTCGCCCGCAACACGCGCGCGTTGTTCTCGCCAAGGGCCCAGCGGATGGCATCAACAATGTTGGTCTTGCCACTGCCATTCGGACCGATGATCGCGGTGATCCCGGGCGCGAATTCCAAATGGATCTTGTGTACGAAAGACTTGAAGCCCGTCATTGTGAGCGTCTTCAGGACCGCGTTCGGAGCAGAGGCGCCGCCCTCGATGACCTTCAGCTCGTCGCTCACTGCGTGACGACCTCCATCAGCTTCGCCGCGGCCGCTTCCTCCGCAACGCGCTTCGAGGGTCCGCTTCCCTGCGCGACGTTCCCCGCGACCTCGACCTGTACGACGAAATCGCGGCGATGCTCCGGTCCGCTCACGTCGAGGGTCCGGTAGATCGGCAGCGGGTGATGGCCGGCCTGCGCCCACTCCTGCAGCAGCGTCTTGGGCGACTTGCGCGGCGCGGTGACCGTCGCGGCGATCGCGTCACCCATCGTGCGGCGGACGAGCGCGCTCGCTTCGTCGAGTCCGCTCTCCATATAGATGGCGCCCACTACCGACTCGTAGAGGCTCGCCGCGAGTCCGACGCGCGCGCGTCCGCCGGTGTCTTCTTCGCCTCGCCCTAGGCGAGCGCGTTCCGGCAGACCGAGACGACGCCCGACCTCCGCGAGCGCAGCGGACGACACGAGCGTTGCGCGCAGCGCGGTGAGCTCTCCCTCGGTCGCGTCGGGGAATCTGCGGAACAGCTCTTCGCCGACTACGAGGTCGACGACGGCATCGCCGAGGAACTCCAACCGCTCGAAGTCCCGCGCCGCCTCGTCCACGTGCTCGTGCAGATACGAGCTGTGCGTGAGCGCGTTCTCCAGCAGCGCTTCGTCCTTGAAGCGGTACCCCGCGATCTCGATCTCGGTCCTCTCCTTCATAAGCGAAGAAAAGGCAGGGGCTCCGACGCCCCTGCCTCCCCTGTGCCCTGCGTACGGTGTGATTGTGCGCGCTAAGCGACGTGCTCCTCGATGTATTCCTGCGCGTCGCCCACGGTCTTGATCTTCTCGGCCTCTTCGTCCGAGATCTCCATCCCGAACTCTTCCTCGAGGCTCATGATGAGCTCGACCAGGTCGAGCGAGTCAGCGTTGAGATCGTCCACGAACGAAGCCTCGGGTTTCACGTCGCCCTCGTCCACGCCGAGCTGCTCGACGATGATCTTCTTGAGGCGCTCGTAGGTGTTTCCCTGCGCCAACAATGTCCTCCTCCGGGTCGAGTGCGACCCCTCCCCCGCCCGCCCACGGCGGCAGGTCCGCGCAAGTGTCACGGCGAGCCATCTGGCCTGTCAATCGGGGGCTAAAGAAAGGAGGGCCGGCACGCCTCTTTATGGTGAGGCCCGATGATCGACCGCTGGCGCGAGGTCTACGAACGCGAGTACCCGCACCTACTGAGGGCACCCCTCGCGATCGGCCGCGACCCGGTGGAGGCCGAAGACGCGGCCCAGGAGGCGTTCGTCAGAGCGCATCAGACGGGCCTCGACACCATCGAGAAGCTGCCGACGTGGCTCCTCGTTGTCGGCGTAGGGGCTCTTCCGGAAGCTCTGCCGGTCGAAATGCGAGAGGGATCTCTGGGGCCTCGTTGCCGGTAGGTAACGACGGGTTCGCCGCGGCGCTAGGCGGAAGGTTGCTCGCGGCCACCGATCGCCGTCGCGAGCACGCCGTTCACGAACTTCGGCGACGCTTCGGAGCCGAACATCTTCGCGAGCTCGACGGCCTCGTCGATGACCACACCCGCGGGCGCGTCGCCGGAGACGCGGAGCTCGTAGAGCGCGATCCGGAGCACGTTGCGGTCGATCCGCGCCATCTGGTCGATCGGGAACTCCGGTGCGAGCGTGGCGATCTCGGCGTCGAGCTCCTTGCGATGGTCAAGAACTCCCTGGACGAGCTCCCACGCAAAGCCCGCGGCCTCCTCGGTGAGTCCCGCACGGAACGCGCCGCGATCGTGGGTCTCGCGCGGATCGGCGCGATTGAAGTCGATCTCGAAAAGCGTCTGAAGAGCAAGCCGCCTGGCAGGATGACGGCCACCGCGCGGCGGTCTCGTGCTCACGCGGCGGTCGTCGAGGCGCCATGGCCGATGGCTTCGATGAGACGGGTCGCGACGGCACGCTCGGCGACCTCGATCGCCCGGCGCATCATGTTCGCCCGCGCGCGCCCGTGAGTCACCACGGACACGCCCGCGACGCCCAAAAGCGGCGCCGAGGCGTAGGGGTCGTAGTCCATGCGGCTCCGGAACTTGCGAAGCCCCGGGAACGCGACAAGCGCCCCGATCTTGCCCCAGGCTCCGCCGAAGATGTCGTTGCGGATCCCATCGACGAAGACGTCGATGACGCCCTCCATCCCCTTCGCGAGCACGTTGCCGGTGAAGCCGTCGGTTACGCAGATGTCGGTGACGCCCTTCAGCAGATCCTTGCCCTCGATGTTCCCGAAGAAGTTCAGATCCTCGGCGCCGGCGAGCAGCGCGTGCGCAGCCAGCTGCATCCGACCACCCTTCTCGGGCTCTTCGCCAACGTTGATGAGGCCGACGCTCGGGCGCTCGACACCGTGCAGCCGTTCCATGAAGCGCGAGGCCATTCGCGCGAACTGGAGGATGTTGTGCTCGGTCGCGTCCATCGTCGCGCCGGCATCGAGGAGGCACGCCGGCTTCCCCTGCGAGGTCGGGAAGAGCCCGCAGAGGGCCGGGCGGTCGATCCCGCGTATCCGGCCAAGCACAAGGAGCGCCGCGGCCATCGTGGCCCCGGTGTTGCCCGCGGACGCCACCGCGTCCGCCTCGCCGTGCTTCACCATTTCGGTCGCGACCCCGATCGACGTGTCGCCTCGTCGGCGGAGGGCACTCGAGGGGTGCTCGTCCATCGCCACGACATCCGTCGCGTTCCGAATGGTGATGCCCGGCGGCACTGAGGAGGCGATGATCCGTCGCAGCTCCTGCTCGCGGCCGACCAGGACGAGATCCGCCTCGCCGCCGCTCGCCCGATACAAGAGCGCGCCCCGGACGATCTCGTCCGGGGCGTAGTCGCCGCCCATGGCGTCGACGGCGATCTTCATGGCGACCGCGAGGTTATGCGGTCGCCCGCTTGGCCTTGATCGGTATGACCTGTCGGCCGCGGAACGTGCCGCAGTGCGGACACGCCTGGTGCGGCGGCTTGGGGCTCTTGCACTGCGGGCACGGCACGAGCGTCATGGCGCGCAGCGCAAGATGACTGCGGCGTTCGCCCTGCGCCGCGCGCGGTATACGTTTCTTGGGATGAGCTGCCAAAGCGATCTCCTCGACGGGGGTTGGAACGATTCTATCTGTCGGCGCGGAACTTCTTGAGCTCCTGCAGCTTGGTCCAGCGCTCGTCGGCTCCGGTGTCGTGCTCGTGAGGGTCGGTATTCAGGTCGCGCCCGCAGACCTCGCAGAGCCCCTTGCAATCGGGGCGGCAGAGCGGGGCGAGCGGGGTCACGAGGATGAGCTCCTCCCGCAGAAGCGGGGTGAGGTCGACCCAAAAGTCGCTGCCGATCGTCTTCGCGTCACGGGGCGCTTGATCCTTCGGGTCGCCGCTGACGACGTCGATCGTGGCGTAGTACTGCTCCGCGAAGTGGGCGTTCACGGGCGCCTCGATGGGCTTGAGGCAACGGCTGCATTGCAGAGACACGCTCGCGCGCGCGTCGCCTTCGAGATATGCCCCCGGGTTGGTGTGCGTCGCGACGATGTCCGCGTCGATGCTCGAGACGCCGGCCTCGATCAACCCGGCGTTCTCGCCGCGCGGGTCGATGGGCGACTCGACCACTTCGTAATCCGTTTGCGCGCCGATCGGCTGCTTAAGTAACGGCGCGACGTTCACCTTCACGTGTCTCGCCCTCCGTGGGCTGGGCTCGTCTCTCTTCCAGTACCTCGAGGCTCTTCTTGATGACCGAGAGTGTCTTCACCAGATCGCTTTCGAGCCGCACGAGGACATCGGCCGCGTACTGATCGGCCCCATGCATCGTCTCCTCGGCCTTCGTCTGGGTCTTGTCCAGGAGGTCTTGCGCGCGCGACTCCGCTTCGCGGAGGATCGACTGGTCCTGTAGCAAGAGCGCTGCCTGCTCCTGCGCCGCGCCGATGATCCCCTCCGACTCCTCGCGGGCCTTCGAGATCACGCGGTCGCTCTCCTGATTGATGCGGCGGGCCTGCTTCACCTCTTCCGGGATCGCGACGCGTAGCTGATCGATCAGGTCGAGGACGGCGGCTTGCTCGAGGATGACCTGGCTTGTCATAGGGACCTTGCGCGCATTGACCACGAGCGCCTCGAGCCGTTCGACCAGGAACTGTATGTCCACGTCACCCTCCCGCAGCCGAGTGAGAGTACCTTAGGAATAACAGCGTTTCCTCGCCGATGTTCTTCGCGCGTATCACGCGTGCACTCGCCGGCGGCGCCGGTGCGTGCTTGCGCAGCGAGCGCGCTACCACAACAGCGTCGGGCGCGAGTGCCGCGCGCAGCGCATCATGCCCAAGCGTCGCCTCGGCGGTCGCGACGTCTACGAACGGCGGATCCACGAACACCACGCCGAACGGTCCCGCCGGCCGCGAATCGAGGAATGCGATGACGTGCGCCGGGATGACGCGCCCGCGCTCCACGAAGCGGGTGGTTTCGAGGTTGCGGCGGAGCGCCTTGAGCGCCTCGGCATCCCTCTCCACGAACGTAGCCGAGCTCGCGCCGCGGGAGATTGCTTCGATGCCGAAGGTGCCGGCGCCTGCGAACAAGTCGAGCACCTGCGCGTCATAGAGCTCTGGCTCGAGGATCGCGAAGAGCGTCTCGCGGATCCGGTCGGTCGCGGCACGGGTGCCACCGCCACGCGGTGCGACGAGCCTTCTCCCTTTCGCTTCTCCCGCGATGACCCGCATCAGGCCAGCGCGTAACGGCGCCAGAGCTGGTCGACCGCGTCCGCAAGCGCCCCGTGCTCTGGCCGCTCGAGCGTGGCGTCGCCGATCAGGATCCGGTCGGCCTCCTCGGCGGTCTCGCTGATGAGTCTCGGGTCCACGTCGGCGAGATCCACGATACGAAGCTCCGGGACGCCGTGTTGCCGCTCGCCGAGGAACTCGCCGGCCCCGCGGATCTCGAGGTCGCGCAAGGCGAGCTCGAAGCCGTTCAGGGGGCGTCCGTCCTTCCATTCCACCATCGCCGCGAGGCGCTCGGAGTCGGCCGCCTCCGACACGAGCACGCAGTACGCGCGTTCGGTCCCGCGACCGACGCGACCGCGGAGCTGATGCAGCTGCGCCAGACCGAAGCGTTCGGCGCCGAGGATCACCATCACCGTCGCGTTTGGAATGTCGATCCCGACCTCGACGACGGTGGTCGCAACGAGCACGTCGACTTGGCGATCGGCGAACCGGCGCATGATCGCGTCACGCTCCTTCGCCGCCATTCGGCCGTGCATGAGCGCGAGGCGCAGGCCGCGGAGCTCCCCCTGGCGGAGGTCCTTCTCCATCGCGATCGCGCTCGGGACATCGTCCTCGCCGTCTTCCGGGGGGTCGATCCGCGGGGTCACCACGAACGCTTGCTGTCCACGTTCGACCGCCAGGCGGATGCCCTCCCACACCTTCGGCAGCTGATCCCGGGTACGGAGGTGGGTCGTGATCGTCTTGCGGCCCACGGGCAGCTCGTCGATCACCGAAATGTCGAGGTCGCGATAGATCGTCTGGCTCAGGGTCTGTGGGATCGGCGTCGCGGTCGTGAGCAGGAGGTGCGGATCGGTCCCGCTGCCCTTTTCGCGGAACGTCGCACGCTGTCTCACCCCGAAACGGTGCTGCTCGTCGACGACGGCGAGCGCGAGGCGCTTGAACGCGACGTGTTCTTCGATGAGCGCATGCGTCCCGACAACGACGTCGAGCGAGCCCTCGGCGAGCCCGGCCAGGATCGCCCGGCGCGCGTCACCGGTCACACTCGAGGTGAGGAGCGCGTGGGTGGGTCCGCCATTTCGGAATAGCGCCCCGAGCGAGCGGGCGTGCTGCTCGGCGAGAAGCTCGGTCGGCGCCATGAGCGCGGTCTGCGCTCCGGAGGCCGTCGCGATGCGCGCGGCGAGCGCCGCGACCACCGTCTTGCCCGACCCCACGTCTCCCTCGAGCAGGCGCGACATCGGCACGCGCCGGGCGAGATCCTTGCGGATCTCTCGAAGCGACCGCTGCTGCGCGCCGGTCAACGTGAAGGGCAGCCCCGCGACCCATTCGGCGAGCTCAGCGTCGGGCACATCTAGTGGTACCGCTGACGCCTGCGCGGTCCAGCGCGCACGGCGTTGTGCCAGTGCGAGCTGCAGAACGAGAAGCTCGTCGAAGGCCAGCCGCCGGCGCGCCGACAGCAGGCGGCGCTCGTCGTCCGGGAAATGCACCTGTCGCAAGGCGGACGCGATATCGGGGAGCGCGTGGCGCTCGCGGATCGCCGCAGGCAGCGGATCGGGTACCTCGCCGACGACTCCGGTCCGTCGCGGTCCGCCCTCGATCGCCGTGTGCAGCCAGCGGCGCATCTGCCCTGGCTTGATGCCTTCGGTCAGCGGATAGATCGGCACGAGGCGGCCGGTATGCACCGCCTCCGCGTCGGCTCGCTCGAGCGTCGGCTGGCTGAACTGGAGCGTGCGGCCGAAGAAGCGGACCTTTCCGGAGATACGGACGCGTTCGCCTTCCGGATGCGTCTCCTTCACGAAGGCCCGGCCGAACCACGTCGCGCGTACCTGGGTCGGAGTTCCGTCCTCCTCGTGGAGCTCCGCCTCGGTCATGAGCTTTCCGGTCGCGGTCCTCCGCTGCGAGATATGACCGAGCACGGCGACCGCGGTCTGAGTCGCGTTCGGGACAAGACGCCGCAGCGGGACGAACTTGGAGAAGTCATCGAACCGCGTCGGGAGGTGCCAGAGCAGATCGCCGATCGTCTGGATCTTCATGCGCTCGAGCAGCTTGGCCGACTCGCTGCCGATGCCCGGGATGCGCGTGACGGGGAGATCCAGCGAGGTCGCGGGCGGCTCGCTGGCGGCGCGTACGCGGGGGGCGGTCGATGTCACGATGGGGACATGGTGCTCCGCAGGCGTCAGCGCGCGAAAACGCGCAGGTCGCGGAGGCCGAACGGACCGGCCGGCGGAAGCTCCGCGCGGATGCGCTCGACAGAGAACATCGTAGCCGGGGCGAGGTCGGCAGGCGGCACATCGGCGAACGGCAGCGGCTCGACCACGGTCTCGGAGAGGATGCGCACCTGCGCCGCGGCGACCAGCGGGATGGTCATCGTGCGCTCGAAGATCCAGGCCAGGATCCGATGGACCCACACCGGCGCGGGCACGACCGGCACCTCGCGGCCGACCGCGGCGGCGATGCGGCGGATCGCGTCTCCGGCGGCGAGCTCCTCCGGCCCGAGCACCGCGACGGTGCGCCGTGAGAGCCTCGGATCCGTGAGCGCCGAGCGCGCGAGCCGAACGACGTCGCCGACGTAGACCGGTCGCAGCCGCGTCGGTCGCAGTCCGACGAGTGGGAAGACTGGAAACGTGTAGAGGGCGCGGCTCACATGGTCGAGCAGATGGTCGCCACGGCCGTAGATCACCCCCGACTTCAGGATTGTGTGATCGATCCCGGATCCGCGCACGAGCTCCTCGGCGGCCCACTTCGACTCGTGATACGGCGAGCCGCATGCGGGTCTGGCCCGCAGGAAGCTCAGGTAGACGATCTTGGTAGCTCCGGCGGCTCTCGCCGCGTCGACGACCGCGCGGGTTCCCTGGACGTGCACGCGCTCGTACGTTTGGGCGCCGATCTCGCGGTTGATGCCCGCGAAGTGCGCGACCGCGTCGCACCCGGAAAACGCTCGGCGTAGGGCCTCGGCGTCGTCCGTGGAAGCTGCGACGAAACGCGCGCCGCTCCCCAGGATGGAAGGGTCACGCCGATCGATGCCGCGCGCGACGATGATCGCTTCGTGGCCCTCGCCCAGCAGCGCTACCGTGAGATGGCGGCCGACGAAGCCCGTTCCGCCGGTGATCGCGATCTTCATACGCGGCGTGAGGCGATCCGCCGACGCTGCCGAACCTGCGTCGGACAGACCGCGCTGAGATAGCCATTGAGGCTCTCGATAAGCGTGTCCGGCTCGAGCCGATACAGGATCCGATTCGCGTCCCTGCGCTCGCTCACCAGCTCAGCCGCTTTGAGGATCGCAAGATGACGGGAGATCGATGGCGCTGAGATGGCGAACCCCGCCCCGATCTCGCCCGCGGCAAGCTCTCCGCGCTTCAGCTCCTCCAGGATCTGCCGGCGCGTGGGGTCGGCCAGCGCGCGAAAGACGCGGGCAGCTTTACGCACGCCCTCAGTATTTAGCTAATTCGCTAAACTTGTCAAGAGACCGGAAAGGACTATTCCGCCGCGACGATAAACGCGTAGTGCGGCTGACCCCCGTGCGCCACTTCGACGGACACGCGAGGACACGCCGCGCGGAGCCGCTGAACAGCGTGCTGCACCCGTTCCTCGTCGACGCCCGCACCGCTGTAGAGCGTCAGGATCTCGGCGTCGGTCAGCCGGCGCGCCGCGTCGCAGAGGACCGCGACCTCATCCTCTCCGTGCGCCACGACTCGGCCATCGAGAAGCGCCATCGCCTCGCCTTGCCGCACGCGCTCCCCGTCGATCGTCGCGTCACGGATCGCGCGGGTGACCTCGATGCCGTGGGCGCGCTCGGCGACCTGGGCCATGTCTCGCGCGACCTCGTCCGGGTCTTTCGTCGGATCGAAGGCGACGAGGGCGGCCATGCCTTGCGCGACGTTCTTCGTCGGGACGACGCGCACCCGAACGCCCGCGATCTTCGCGGCCTGTTGCGCGGCGAGGATCACGTTCTTGTCGTTTGGCAGGATGACGACCGTCCGCGCGTTCGCGGCGTTGATCGCGTCGACGAGCTCTTCGGTCGATGGATTCATCGTTGGCCCGCCACGCAGCGGCGACGCTCCCAGCGAGCGCGCCACGGCTGCGAATCCGTCTCCCGGAACGACGGCGACGACGCCGACGAGCGCCGCCGGCCCGCGCGAGGAAGGCGCGACGACGATGCCCGTCGCGCGTTCGTGCTCGGCGGTCATCGCGTCGAGATCCTCGACGACGACGTCTCCGATCCGACCGGCCGTCAGCCCGATGCGAACGATCTCGTCGGGCTGCAGCGTATGGACGTGGACCTTCATCAAAGACTCGTCGCCGACCACCAGGACGCAATCCGCGCCGAACTTCATCATCTCGTCTCGGATCTGCGCGATCGGCCGCGATGGCTGCTGGACGAGGAACTGCACGTCGTACCCGCCCTCCCAGGAGGGTGCCGCCGACGTCGCAGGCGTCTTGGTCGCGACGGTCTCGATATGACTCAGCGGGATCTGCTCGCCGGTGAAACCCGAAAGCACGCCCTCGAGGACGAGCTGCAGGCCACGCGCGCCCGCATCGACGACACCCGCGGCGCGGTTGGTCGGGTTCTCCAGCTGGGTTCGCGAGACGGCGGGACCGGACTCCCGGACGATGTGTTTGAGCATGTCCAGGACGTCGCTTCCCTCGCGCGCCGCCGCATCCTCCATCGCGACCGTGAGAGTCAGCATCGTCCCCGGCGCAGGAGCGCTGACCGCTTCGTGCGCGTACCGTCGCGAGAGCTCGACCGCGCGCCGCATCTCGCGGACCCCGGCATGATCCGCTTTCGCGAACGCCTCCTTCACGCCACGGAAGACCTGCGACAGGATCACGCCGCTGTTGCCGCGCGCGCCCATGAGCGCGCCCTGCGCAGCGGCGGCGCTGATGGCTGGTAGCGTGGCTTCCGCGGCCCGCGCTTGCTTGAGCGCGGAGCGCATCGTGTGAAGCATGTTCGTCCCGGTGTCGCCGTCGGGGACCGGATAGACGTTGAGGGCGTTGACCTCATCTACGCGCGCCTCGAGGCGTGCCGTCGACGCCTCGAGCGCACGCAGCAAAGCCGCGCCGTCGAATTGCGTAACGATGCGCGCGACTGTAACATCGAGATAACGTCGGGCTGATCACATTCCCAAAGGAGACCTGCCTGCGATGCCACGCGCCTGCGCGATCTGCGGCAAGACCGCCGCGTACGGATACAACGTCAGTCACTCGAAGGTGCACACGCACCGCCGATTCGACGCGAACCTGCATCCTGCGGTCATCGACGGCACCAAGCTCCTGGTGTGCACACGTTGCCGCCGCACTCAGACGAAAGACGCCCGCATGGCGAAGAAGCGGGAGCGCGCTCGCCGCTAAGCTCTCGGCCGATTCAGGGCGCCACAGCAGATGTGCGTTCGATCCGTTCAACCAGGAGCCGCCTGATCCGCAAACGTCCCACCAGGACCGGCAGCGCGTAGCACCCAGCGGCGACGAAGCCGACGATGGTGAATCCGAGGTTGATCGTGAAGGCAACGGCCAGGATCGAGCCGATCACCGATGCGGCGCCATTGATCGCCCAAGCCCAGCTCACCAGCCTCGGATCGGTCGCCCCGGCGATCGCCACGACCTTGGGGAAGACCGCACCGAGCGGAACGCCAAGCGCGACAGACGCCATCACCGCGACCGCGGCGCGCAGGAATGACGGCCAGGAAAGGGTGATCGCCGCCACCCAGGTCAGCAAAACGAGGACGATCGGCACGGCGATCGCGCAGAGCGCCGAGGCTCTGTCCGGATCGCTCGGCAATTTCGACGACCATCCCGATCCGATCGCGGCGCCAATGAGAAGCGCGGCGAGGCCGAGTGACAAGGCGAGCGCCGGTTGACCCAGATACAGGGTGAGTCGCTGGAGGAGGACGATCTCGGCGCCGATGAAACCGAGCCCGACGGCTAGGGAGCGGAGCGTCGTTGCCAGGCCGACCTCCGTTCGAAGCAGCGGACCCAGCCTGCGTCGGAGCGGCAGGACGAGGAGCAGGTAGGACAACAAGACCGCCGGCACGAGTGCGACGAACAGGATGCCGTAGGCCACCGGAAAGCCACCGTAACGCGTGTCCGCGGCGAAGAAGAAAGGACGGTCGTCGGTCGCAGGGATCCCACGATCGTCCCGCACGGCCGATACGAAGGGGCCGGATGGAGCGAGCGGGTCATATTCGACAACGAAGCTGCGAACCGCCGCGAAGGTGCGGATCCTCTCGACGGAGTCGCGATCGAACGGCATCGGGCTCGCGATCAGCAGACCGAAGTTCATGTAGCGAAGGACGATCAGGTGGTCGGAGACGTGGGCGACGCCCTGCGCCCGGAGTGCCGTGGCGGCCAGTTGAGCGGTGTGAAGCATCTCCACCGGCGGGTCGCGGTACCAACGGCCGACGGCGAGGGCGCCCCGACCGTTCAGGTGAGCGAGGTAATCCTCAAATGCCTCCGCCGTGTACAGATAGCTCTCGGTGAGCGCATACGAACCGCTCGCGAGCGCGGCCCAGCTGTCGACGACCGTCATGACGATCAGGTCATAGCGCTCGTTTGAGCGGCGAACATAGCTTCGAGCCTCATCTTCGACGACACGGACTCTCGGCGCCGCATAGAGGTTTCCGCTGTAGCTTGCGAACTCACCGCGCATCAATCCGACGACGGCGCGATTGACCTCGATCGCGTCCACGGCCCGCGCCCCATGGACGAGCGCGTTTTGGATATCGATCCCTCCGCCCGGGCCTATGACGAGAACGGCCGGATCGGTGACGAGCTCGTACGGCGCGGCAATGATGGTCTCCCGCAGCACGTTCATGTCGCCGCTGCCGTCCAGGATCGGCGTCGCCGCTCCGAGGTCGAGATAGATGACGTGCGCATCCGGACGCGGCTTCGTATACGCCGGGTCCACGAGATACCGGTAGCGCTCCTCGCTCGGCTCTTCCGGGTACTGAACGACGTCGACGCGGGCGTACGGGTCCCAACGCGTGGCGAGATGCTCGATTCCCGCGCCGTAGACCGGGCTCTTGTCGGGTCCGACCTGCGGCGGGGCGATGCGGTCACCCCATCCGGCGAGCGCGGCGGTCATCGCGACGCATGCCAAGACCGGAAGAAGGCGCGACCGACCGCTGAAGGTCGTCGCGGCACCGAGTGCCGCGAGCAGCGCCGCGAGACCATAGAGGCCCGGCGCCCCTAGGAGCGGAAGGCCGAGGAACGCAAGCACGCTGCCTGTGCCGGCCCCGGCGAGATCCGCTGCATAGAGGGTCCCGGCTTTTCCGGGACGTTCCCGCAGGTTGCGGACGACTATCCAGCTCGCGAAAGCGAACGGAGGGAACCCGAGGACATAGGCCGCCGTCACAGAAAGCCACAGTGCGGACGACGGATCGACATGCGCCTGAACGAACAGCGCCAGAAGAATGCTCGCCGTCGCGGCGAGACCGAGTTGGCCGAGCGAGGGCCGGCGCGACCGCGCGTCGAAGACCGCGCTCAGAGTCGCGCCCCAACCGACGCCCAGCAAGGAGACGCTGATGACCAGATACGTAAGGTGGTAGCCGAATACGGTGCTGAACAGCCGCGTCTGGGCTACCTGGAAGAGGAGTGCACCAGCCGAGACGAAGAAGATCACGGCCATCTGCGATGTCAGTCCGCGCCTGGTCGCTTCAGACGACATCCCGCGCAACGCTATCGCCCCCGTTTGAGGCGACCCTTATCAGATCGGAAGCAACCCCGCCTTGCCTTCGGCGACCTTCAACTGCCCACAGCCCGCCGCGATGTCCTGTCCCTTACTGATCCGCAGCGTCGCTGCGATCCCATGCTCCTGCAGCAACGCCGCGAAGCGCTCCATTCGCTCGACCGACGGCCGCCGAAACCCGCCCGCGCCGGGGTTGTACGGGATGAGGTTCACGTGAGCATCCTTCGTCGGGCCGTGCCTCGTGATGAGCGCCGCGAGCTCGCGCGCGGTCTCCTCGGAGTCGTTGACGCCTGCGAGCAGCACGTATTCGAACGTGACTCGGCGCTTCGTTCGCTTCACGTATCGCGCTGCGGCCGCGAGGACTTCCTCGACGCCCCACTTCCGGTTGATCGGCATGATGCGCGCGCGCGTCGGATCGTCAGGGGCGTGGAGCGAGACGGCGAGGTTGATCGGCAGCCCTTCGCCGGCGAGCTGATCGATCCCCGTGACGACTCCGCACGTTGAGATCGTCAGCCTGCGGGGGCTGATGCCGAACGCTTCGGGATCGATGAGGGCCCGGGTCGACGCGAGCGTCGCGTCGTAGTTGTTGAACGGCTCCCCCATCCCCATGAACACGACGTGCGACACACGCTCGCCGCGCTGCGCGAGCTCGCGCTGCCAGTGGCGGACCTGGTCGACGATCTCGCCGGCTGTCAGATTCCGCACGAGCCCCATCTCACCCGTGGCGCAGAAGGCGCAGGCCATCGGGCAGCCCGCCTGCGTCGACACGCACACCGCGTTGCGGGCGCCGTGGTGCGGCATGAGCACGGTCTCGATGTGATGACCGTCGGCCAGACGCAAGAGCGCCTTTCGCGTCTCGCCGTCGGCGCTCGCGTCTTCACGCACCGGATCCACGGAAGTCCAGGAGAAGGACGCGGCGAGAGCTTCGCGGAGCTGCTTTGGCAGGTCGGTGAGCTCCGCGAACTCGGCCGCGGTCCCGTGCGTGGCGTGACGGCGGATCTGTTTCGCGCGGTACGCGGGCTCGCCGCGCTTGCGAAGCCAAGCCAGGAGCGCGGCATCGCTCACGTCGCTGATCGCCGGATGGACCCTGGTCATGCCTTCGAGCGTACCGGCGATGCTCAAGAAGGCACGCGCTCGCGCGTGGTGACATCGCGCAAGCCGCGCGCCCAATCCGCGCCCGTCATGGCGCGTTTGCCGGCCGGCTTCACTTCATCCAGGCGCAGCCAGCCCCCGCCGGCAGCGACGTGCGGAACGCCGCCCTGGATCTCGAACGTGCCGTGATCGGCGCCGCGGCGGCCGACCGCCGTCGCGCGAAGGACCCTGATGCGCTGGCCGCGGAACGTCACAAACGCGCCGGGGTCGGGCGCGAACGCGCGCACTACTCGCGAGAGCTCCTCGGCGGGGCGACTGGGGTCGAGCTCTCCCTTTCGCGGATCGAGCTTCGGCGCAAGCGTCACCTCACGGACATCCTGCGGACGGCGGACGAGCTTTCGATCGAGATAGCGCGGTAACTCTCGCTCGAGAAGCTCGGCGCCGAGCTTCGCGAGCCGTGTTTCGAGCTCGCCGCGGTTCTCGGTCGGCGCGAGCTTCGTCCGGGCCTGCGCGAGGATCGGACCCGCATCCAGGTCAGGGGTTCCCTCCATCAACGTCGCGCCCGTCTCGGAATCGCCCGCAAGGATCGCGTGCGCGATCGGAGCGGCGCCGCGCCATCGCGGGAGCAACGACGCGTGAACGTTCACGGCGCGCCCGGCCACCGCATCGAGCAGCGACTTTGGGATCCGGTTGCCGTACGCCGCCCAGACGAGCAGCTCCGGACGGAGCGCGAGCAGCGCCGCGACCGCTTTCGGATCGAGCCGCTCGGGCTGGAGCACCGTGAGCCCCATCTCCCGGGCGCTCCGTTTGACGACGGGTTCGCGGACGATCCCACGAGACGCCGGGCGGTCGGGCTGCGTGACGACACCCACGACCTGGACCGTCCCCTTCTCACGCAGGCGCTCGAGCGCCTCGAGCGAGGGCACGGCGAACTCGGGAGTGCCGAGGAACAGCGCGCGCTCTGTTAGGCCGAAACCGGTTCCTCCTCCTCGGGCTCGACCGTATGGAGATCTTCGCGCGACTTCAGGCGGTCGACGTAGAGCAGGCCGTCGAGATGGTCGGTCTCGTGGAGCATGCACTGAGCGCCGAATTCGTCGCCGACGAGCGTGAAGCGCTTGCCGGCGATGTCGTTCGCCACCAGACGCGCGGCCAGCGGTCGATCGAGCACCCCGTACATCCCGCGGATCGACAGACACCCTTCGGTCGTCTCTTCCTGCTCGGGGCTGGTCCACTCGACCTTCGGCTCGATGGCGACGATCCCGGCCTCGTCCACGTCCATGATCACGACGCGGAGGGGCACCCCGATCTGCGGTGCCGCGATGCCGATGCCGTGGGCCACGACCATCGATGCGAACATCCTCGCCACGAGCGACTCGATCTCCAGGCGTGAGAGACGTGGCTTCTTGGCAGGCCCGTGCAGGACCGGATCGCCGATCTGCCGGACTTCGACGGCGTTCGCCGAGACGAACTCCCGCGCGGACCATTTGGCGCGCCGTCCGGCATCGATACGCCATGGGGCACCCTTCGTCACGCGGAGCCGCGGGGGCGGCGGCGCTTGCGGAGCCTCTGGGGGGCCCGCAGGCTGCTCAACGGGCGGGTCGGAGGGGGGCGTAGCCCCCATCGACCATGTCATCCGAGAAGTGTCACCGGGTCAATGTCGACAGTCCACTCGTCGCTCAGGCTGACGCGGTCGAGAACGACTTCGGGATGCGCACCGCGCAACACGATCTGCGCGCGGTAGCTCCCCGCCCGCTTCGCCGCGAACGCGGGTGCCGGCCCGAGCACCTCGGCGTCGGCGGCGGCGGCGTCCCGCAGCCATTCCGCGAGCTCGGCCGTTCGACGTTCGACCGTCTCGACCTTCTTCGCCTGCGTCGACAGGAGCACGAGCCGTCCGAAGGGTGGATATCCGAAACGCCGGCGCCCGGCCAGCTCGGCCTCCGCGAAGGAGAGGTAGTCGTGCGCCGCGGCGGCGAGTATCGCGTAGTGCTCGGGGAGGTACGTCTGAAGAATGCCGCGGCCGCCGGCAGCACCTCGGCCCGCTCGTCCCAGGACCTGCGTGAGCAGCTGAAAGGTACGCTCGGCCGCGGTGAAGTCCGGCAGGTTGAGCACCGTGTCGGCGTTGACGACACCGACGAGGGTCACCCGCGGCAGGTCGAAGCCCTTCGCCAGCATCTGCGTGCCAACGATCACTTGCGCATCACCCGAGCGCATCCGCTCGTAGGCGGCCGCATGCGAGCCCTTCGCGCGCACGGCGTCGCGGTCCAATCGGATGACCTTCGCCCGCGGGACCGCGGCTCGCACCTCTTCCTCCACGCGCTGCGTTCCGACGCCCAGCTGTCTGATTCGCGGACTGCCGCAGACCGGGCACCGTTCCGGGGCGCGCGCCTCACGCCGTCCGCAGCGATGACAGACCAGTGACCCGTCCACGTGATACGCGTAGGGAATGTCGCAGGCCGGACACTTCGCGACGAACCCGCAGTCGCGGCAGAGCACGACCGTCGCGAATCCCCGGCGGTTGAGATACAGGATCGCCTGCTCGCCGCTCGCGACCGTGTGCTGAAGCGCCGCGCGCAGCGCCCGCGAAAGCGTGCTGCGGTTCCCGCTTTGGAGCTCGAGCCGCAGATCGACGATGGTCGTGGGCGGCATGCCAAGCTCGCCGACCCGCTCGGGCAGCGGCAGCATCGTGAGCTCACCGCTGCGCGCGGCGTGGTACGTGGTCACGCGCGGAGTGGCGCTTCCCAGGACGACGGCGCAGCCCGAGATGCGCCCGAGCGCGAGCGCCGCGTCGACCGCGTGGTACCGCGGGTCGCTCTCCTGCTTGTACGACGGCTCCTGCTCCTCGTCCGCGACGACCAGACCGATCCGCTCGAGCGGCGCGAAGAGCGCCGATCGCGAGCCGATGACCACGTCGGCCGCGCCATCGAGGACCCGGCGCCATTCGTCGAAGCGCTCGCCGGCGGAGAGCGCGCTATGCAGCAGCGCCACGCGATCGCCGAAACGCGCGATGAAGCGCGCGACGACCTGTGCGGTGAGAACGATCTCCGGCACGAGGACGATGACGCCCTCTCCTCGCGCGAGCGTCTCGGCTGCCGCGCGGAGATACACCTCCGTCTTCCCGCTCGCGGTCACACCGTGCAGCAGGAAGCCGCGCCCGCTCCCAAGCGCGGCGATGATCGCGGCGAGCGCCGCGGCCTGCGCCGAGGTGGCGACGGCATCGCGCGAGGGGTCCTCCCCGGCGAGCGCAAATTCCGCCGGAATCCGCCGGACTGCGCGCGTGCCTTCGATGGCAAGGCCTCGCCGCGCGAGCGCGCGGGCCGCCACCGCGGAACCGCCCGCGTCCGCAAGGTCGTGCCCGGTCACCGCCCCGGCGGCGAGCGCGCGCAAGGTCACGAGCTGACGGGCGCCGAGCCGGACACCGCCCGTCATTGCCTCTTTGCCGGCCGGCGCGATCGCGAAGACCGTTTCGGTACGCTCGCCGCGCGCCGTCCCGAGCTTCGTGCTCCGCGCGCGAGACGCCAGGGCGGGCGGCAGCATCGCTCGGACCGCGTCGGCGAGGCCGCAGCGATACCGTTCCGCGATCCAGCGCGCGAGCGCTAGCTGATGAGGCCGGAGAAGCGGGAGTGGATGCACGAGCGCGTCGACCGGACGCAGCTCGCGCGCGATGACCGCGCCATTGAGCGAGATCACCACGCCGGCAACGGCCCGCTGGCCGAGGCCCACGCGGACGAGGTGACCGGGCTCGAGATCGAGCCCGGACGGGATCAGGTAGCTGAACGTGCGCGCGGGCCCGCGCAGGCCGGCGAAGACGGCGACCTCCGCCGTACGGGTGGTCATAGCTCGTAATGCCGAGGCTTCTTCATCTCCTTCCGCACGATCTCGGCGATCTCCTTCACGGTCTTATCGATCTTTGCATCCTCGTTCACCACGACGTAGTCGTACTCGGGCGCCGCGGCCATCTCGATCGGGGCGTTGCGCATGCGGACGTCGAACTCCTCGGGCGACTCGGTGCCCCGCTGCTGCAGGCGCTTCTGCAGCGCATCGAGCGACGGCGGCATGATGAAGATGGTCAGCGCCTCCGGCAGCTTGGCTTTGATCTTCCGCATCCCTTGCGGCTCGGGCTTGACGATGACGATCCGATGGTCGCGAAGGGTGTCGGCAAGCGCGTCCTTTCGTACGCCTTTGAAGTCGCCGTGGACCATAGACCATTCGAGAAAGTTCCCGGCCTCGATCTCCGCACGGAATTTCTCGGGCTCGTAGAAGTAGTAGTCGACCCCCTGTTTCTCGTTCGCCCGCGGCTTGCGACTGGTCGCCGTCACGTACACGACGGCGTCGTCGAGAGACTTCACGAGGCGGGAGATCACGGTGTCCTTACCGGCGCCCGACGGCGCGGAGATGATGACGAGGAGGCCTTTTCCGTCGATGCCGGTCAGCGGATCTGCTCCAGGACCGCGGTGGGGGCGATCGGCACGCCCAGGGACGCAAGGTACGCCGCGAGGTCTGGCGCGAGCGGAGCGGTGAAGGTGCGCTCGCCGGCGTGGGGCAAACGCACCGTGAGCCGCCAGGCGTGCAGGAACTGACGCTCCAGTCCGCTTCGGTCGCCGCGCTTTCCATACACCGGGTCGCCAACGATAGGGAGTCGCCCGTAAGCGAGGTGCACGCGGATCTGGTGGGTCCGCCCGGTGAGCGGGCGCACGTGGAGGAGGGCCTGGCGCGACGCGCCAGCGCCGAAGACCGCGATGCGTTCGAAGCGCGTCGTGGCGTCACGCCCGCCCGCGCGCACGACCATCCGGCGGCGGTCGTCAGGATCGCGCAGGAGGGGCGCCTCCACCACGGCCGGCGTCTCGCCAGGATCGCCCCACACGAGCGCCAGGTATTCCTTGCCGAACTTCTGGGCCTGGAGCTGGCGGGCGAGCGCGAGGTGCGCCACGTCGTTCTTCGCGATGACGAGAACCCCGCTCGTGTCCTTGTCCAGCCGATGCACGATGCCAGGGCGGGACGCGGCGCGGCCGGTCACCGCGCTGATGCGTCCAACGACGGCGTTCACCAGCGTCCCCGTGGCATGGCCGTACGCCGGATGCACGACAAGACCGGCGGGCTTGTTGACGACGATGACGTCGGCGTCCTCATAGAGCACGTCGATCGGTATGTCCTCCGCGGCCAGCGAGGGGGCCGGCTCGGCATCCGGAACGTCGACGACCAACTCCTGGCCGGCGCGGACCTTGTATGCGGGCTCGACCACGCCGCCGTCCACCCGCACGAGCCCATGGCGCGCGAGCCGCGCGATGGCGCTTCGCGAAAGCTGGCTATGCGCCGCGAGGAAGCGGTCGACGCGCTGCCCGCCCTCGTCGACGCGCAGCGCGATCCGTTCCGCCACTAGGCGATCTTCGTCGTTGACGCCCGCCGCTCCTCGTACCAGAGCGCGATCGTTACGACAAAGATGCCGACGACGATCGACGAGTCGGCCACGTTGAACGCCCAAAAGCGGATGTCGCCAAGTCCGACGTCGACGAAGTCGACGACATAGCCCTGGGTCACGCGGTCGAGAAGGTTGCCAAAGGCACCGCCCAACTGCATACCCAGCGTCGCTGACACGAGCGCCGAATTGCTCGCGATCCGCCGGTAGTAATAGACGATCGCGAGCACCGCCACGACCGAGAGCACTGAAAGCAGCGTGGTCCGCTCCGGGAGGAGGCCGAACGCCGCTCCGGTGTTCTGAGCGTGGACGATACGCACGTAGTCGCCGATGACGGGTCGCGCGGTGTTGACAGGGATGTTCTCGGTGACCCACGCCTTCGTCAGCCGATCGGCGATGAAGACGACGACCGCGACGGCGGCCACGAGTGCAAGACGTCGGGGACTCACGGGGAAATCGTATTGGCTAGGCCGTGACCATTCCTCCGTCCACGACAAGGACCTGACCGGTGATGTAGCTCGCCTCGTCCGAGACAAGGAAGGCGATCGCGTTCGCGACGTCCTCGACCGTGCCGAATCGCCCCAGCGGGATCTGCTTCAGGAGATCGTCCTTGACCTGCTGGGGGAGCGGATCGGTGAGATCGGTAGGCACGAATCCGGGAGCAACGGCGTTCGCCGTGATGTTTCGGCTCGCCATTTCGCGTGCGACCGTCTTGGTAAATCCGATGATGCCGGCCTTCGCGGCCGCGTAGTTGGCCTGTCCCGCATTCCCGACGACGCCGGCGATCGAAGCCACGTTTACGATTCGGCCGGCGCGCTGCTTCATCATCGGCCGCATCGCGGCTTTCGTGACCAAGAAGGTGCCACGCAGGTTGAGGTCGAGAACGGCATCCCACTCCTCCGCGGTCATCCGCAGCAGGAGGTTGTCCCGTGTGATGCCGGCGTTGTTCACGAGGATGTCGAGACGTCCGCCGCCGAACGACAGCGCCGCCTTCACCACCTCATCGGCTTGCCCGTCCACCGACACGTCGCCCTGGACGAGCGTCGCCTTGCCGCCGGCGCCCTCCACGAGGCGCTTCGCGTCCTCGGCCGCGGCGGCGTTGCCCTTGAAGTTGATCGCAACGTCCGCGCCTTCACGCGCGAGGCGTACCGCGGTGGCGCGTCCGATCCCGCGACCGCCACCAGTGATGAGCGCGGTCCGGCCCTCGAGCTTCATGCGGCGCCGAAACTAGCAGGGCCGCTTGGTCAGCGGCGGGAGGGCTCCGTTGGGGATCGCCTCGCCATCTGCTTGATCAAGAGCTCCCCGATGCGCCGAGCCGCTTGCTCTTTCGAGAGCCCCGGCTCGAATGCGCCGCCCTCTTCTTCGGCGAGCTCCTTGAGATAAGCGGCCTGGGCATCGCTCATCGGTTCCTCGCCCGTCGGTGGCTGCCGCTCGGGCGCGCGAGTACGAGTCTTCTTGCCTGCGCCTGGGCCCCGGGGCGAACCCTTGTCGCGAGACAGCAGCTCATCGATTCGCCGCGATGCCGCCGCCTTGCTCAGAGTCGCATCGAACGACTCGCCGGCCTCGCTCGTGAGGCGCTTCAGAAAGGAGGCTTGCGACGCGGTCATCGGCTCGTCGCCGCTCTTCCATTCTTCGGGCGGACGCGGAGGGCCGCCCTCACGCTGGGGCACGATCACCTCGAATGCAGCCGCGGTGCCAGATCAAGCCGCGCGGAAGATCAGTGACGCGTTGTGACCGCCGAAGCCCATGGAGTTGGAGAGCGCCGTCTTGATCGGACGAGCCCGGGCGTGGTTGGGCACGTAGTCCAGGTCGAGGGCTGGGTCGGGGGTCTCGTAGTTGATGGTCGGCGGGATGCACCCGTCGCGCATCGCGAGAATGCACGCCATCGCCTCGAGCGCTCCGGCGGCGCCAAGCAGATGACCGGTCATGGACTTCGTCGAAGAGACCATGAGCTTTTTCGCGTGGTCGCCGAAGACCCGCTTGATGGCAGCGGTCTCCTCGCGGTCGTTCGGCTGCGTGGATGTGCCGTGCGCGTTGATGTACTCGATGTCCGAAGGCTTCATGCCCGCCTGATCGAGTGCCATCTGCATGGCACGCGCATTCCCTTCGCCTTCGGGCGCCGGGGCGGTGATGTGGTAGGCGTCCGCGGTCGCGCCGTAGCCGACGAGCTCGCCGTAGATCTTCGCGCCGCGCTTGATGGCACGCTCGCGCTCCTCGAGGACGAGGACGGCCGCGCCTTCCGACAGCACGAACCCATCGCGGTCCTTGTCGAATGGCCGCGAGGCCTTCTCAGGGGCGTCGTTGCGCCGGCTCATCGCGTGCATCGTTGCGAACGCGCCGATCGGCAACGGCAGCACCGCCGCCTCCGCGCCGCCGACCACCATGACGTCGGCCTGGCCGCGCTTTATCAGCTCGGCGCACTCACCGAGCGCGTGCGAGCTCGACGCGCACGCCGACACGTGCGTCAAGCTTGGCCCGCGCAGGTCGAATTGCATCGAGATCTGCGCGGAGCCGGCGTTCGCCATCAGCATCGGGACGAGAAAAGGAGAAAGGCGCGAGGGTCCGCGCTCCTTCATCAGCAGGACCTGGTCGATGAGCGTTTCGATCCCGCCGACGCCGGTCGCGATCGCCACGCCGATGCGGTCACGATCTTCACCGCCGCCCTTCAGGCCCGAGTCGTCCAGTGCCTGAGTGGCCGCGCCGACCGCGTACTGGGCGAAGCGATCGGTGCGGCGGACCTCCTTGCGGTCCATCCACTTCGTCGGGTCGAAACCCTTGACCTCGCCCGCGATCTGGGTCTCGTAGGGGGCGGGGTCGAAGCGCGTGATGCGTGTGATCCCGCTTCGCCCATGCACGAGCGCCTCCCATGTGGTCGCCACATCGAGGCCGAGTGGCGTCACCGCCCCGAGGCCGGTGACCACGATGCGGCGGGTCATGACCGCGCGGCCGCTGTGCGCTCCTTCAGCACGGACAGGGCGCCGGCGATCGAGAGCGGATCGGAAACGTTCAGGAGCTTCACATCGGCGATGCGCTTCACGAGCCCGTTCACGACCTGACCGGCGCCGATCTCAACGAAGGTCGACGCGCCACGCTCGGCCATGTAGCGCACCGAGCGAAGCCACTCGACGCGATGCGAGAGATGGCGCACGAGGGCATCCGGGATGGCCGATGCCGATACGTGCGGCAACGCGCTGACGTTCGCGACGACAGGAACGACCGGCTCCCGGAAGTGCAGCGTATGCATGAACGACGCGAGGTCCGGTCCGATCCTGCCCATATCCGGAAAGTGGAAGGGCGCGGAGATGCGTAGCTGCACGATCCGCCGTGCTCCGTGCCTTGTCAGCGCCTCGCTGACGCGGGCGACGCTTTCGGTATCACCGGCGATCGTGACCTGCGAGGGGCCGTTGTCGTTCGCGACCACCGCGTTCCCGAGCGGCAGCGTGTCCTTGATCACGCGGTCGACCTCGTCCGCAGGCAGCCCGACGATAGCCGCCATCGCGCCTTTGGCGCCGCGCGATGCCGCGAGACGGCCGCGTTCGGCCACCAGCCCGAGGGCCTCCTGGAACGTCAGCACGCCGGCGGCGACGAGCGCGGTGAACTCGCCGAGCGAGTGCCCTGCCACGAAGCGGGGCCGCAGCGCGGCCGGAAGCGCGGCCACCCCGCGAGGCTCGGTCCCGTCGCTCACGCGACGTCCGAGCTTCTCGTTCACCGACTCGATGAAAGCTTCGAGGATCGCGATGCTCGTCGCGAGCACCGCGGGCTGCGCGACCGATGTGTCGTTCAGCTTTTCGGCCGGCCCTTCGAAGCAGATCTTGGAGAGCTCGTAACCCAGGATGCGGTCCGCCTCGTCGAACGTCTGGCGCGCGCGCGCGGATGACTCGTAGACCGCGCGGCCCATGCCGACGATCTGCGAACCTTGCCCAGGGAAAACGAACGCCAGGTCGCCCACGAGAAGATAACGATAGCTCCGAGCCATCCGACAGTCGAGAGCGACCGAGTGTTCCGATACACTCGCTCTGTAGTGAATTCACGGCCGTACGTACAGCGCGAGCGCGCACGTCGCACCGCGCGGACACGAGTCGCGATCGAGAGTGCCGCGCTGCGGGAGGTCGCTCGCCACGGATTTGGTGATCTTCGCGTCGTCGACGTCGCGCGCCGCGCGCACGTCTCGCCGCGCACGGTGTATCTCCACGCGCCGACGAAGGAACGCCTTGTCGAGACCGCGCTTCGCGGGCGAGCGCAGGCGCTCACCGGACGCATCGAGCGCTGGCGACCCCGCGGCGAGAGCGCCGACGCGGTGCTCGGCGAGCTGATCGCGATGCACGAGCGCGAGTACCGCGCCGAGTCCGTTCTTCTGGAGACCCTCGTCGACGGCGCGCTGCCCCGGGACGTCGCCGCGCTTCTGAAGGAGCTGGATACCGTGCGTCTGGGGATCATCTCGCGCACCCTCCACGATCTGTCGCGCCGCGGCGAGCTGCGCATGCGGTCGAGCGACGCGGTGGCTCTGGCGCACGCGCTCCTTTCATATCCGACGTGGCGCACGGCTCTCACCGGGCCGGGCGGGCGCCGAGCTCCGCGGCTCATCTCCTCGGCGCTTCGAAGCGCCCTCCTCTAGCACCCACGCCTAGGCTGTATGGCGTGGAGACAACGGCGGCACGAGCGATCGCAGAAACTCGCTTGGAGCCCTCGCGCGCGGGGTGGCTCGGCTGGTCGAGCGTGATCCTGTACGCGATACTCGCCGCCGCCAGCCTCGCGCTGGAGGTGTCGCAGGAAGGGCGCTCGAGCCTCACCGACGTCTGGATCGTCATCGCGATCTTCGCGTCGGCGCTCGTTGGCGCTCTCATCGTGAACAGCCGGCCAGGGCATCCGATCGGCTGGATGTTCTGCGTGGCCGCGCTGAGCTTTGGCGTCGGCTTCTTCTCCCGCCAATATGCCATCCAAGCCTTGGTGGTCGTGCCCGGCACGCTGCCGTTCGGATACGCCATGGCCTGGTTCGGCTTCTGGGTCGACATGCCGGGGATCGCCGTTGTGGCGCTGTTCCTGCCGCTCCTCTTCCCCGACGGGCATCTGCCGTCGGCCCGGTGGCGGCCGGCGGCGTACTTTGCGACGGGCGTCGTCGTGGTCGCGGTCGCGGTCGCGACGATCGCGCCGGCGACCTATGCGAGCGCCGGCTATCCGTCCATTCGGAATCCGATTGGCCTCGACCAGTACCGCGCCGCCTTCGACGTCGTCGACAGCATCATGCAGCCGCTGCTCCTCGTCCTCGTCGTGATCGGCGCTCTTGCGCTCTTCGACCGCGTGCGACACGCGAACGCCGACGAACGTCAACAGCTGAAGTGGTTCGGCTACGCCGGTGCGCTCGTCCTCGCGGCGTTCTTGATCGAGGCGGCCGCGCGCGCGCTCCCTTCGGTCGCGTCGCTTCGCTTGGCCAGCGACGCGGTGGCCTTGCTCGCGCTGACCGCCCTGCCGGCGGCCGTCGGCATCGCCATCCTTCGCTACGGTTTGTACGACATCGATCTGATCATCAATCGCACCCTCGTCTACGTGCTCCTCACCGGAGTGCTAGCGGGCGTGTACACCGGCGCCGTCGCTCTGTTCCAGAGGCTCTTCGTCGCGATGAGCGGTCAGGGCTCTGACCTCGCGATCGTCATGACCCTGTTCGTCGTCGCGACGGTCTTTACGCCGGTGAAGAACACCCTCCAGGAGCACGTCGACCGCCGCATCAGGCCGGCCGGCAAAGCGCTCCCCGCGCCTGGACATCACGCCGGAGTGGACGACCTTCTGATGCTCGCTGAGTTGCACCGCAGAGGCGTCCTCACGGACGGGGAATTCGCGGCGAAGAAGAAGCAGATCCTGGGGATCTGAGCGGGAGGGTCAGGGCCATGGGACGTGTTCAGAATTCCGTTCACATCGCTCGACCAGTCGGCGAGGTCTTCGCGTACGTCACGGATCCGACGAACTCGCCGAAGTGGAACTCGACGGTCTTGGCTTCCAGCGCCTCGGAAACGCCCGTCGATGTGGGTACGACGATCCGCTCGCGAGTGCGCTTTCTTGGTCGCACGAGCGACCTGGACGCGACCGTGCGTGAATTCAAACCGAACACGCGGTTCGTGACCGAGAGTCTCAAGCCCTACCGCTATGTGCTGATCTGGACCTTCTCGCCTGAGAACGGCGGCACGCGGGTGGTTCGTGCGGGTGACATCGATTTTCGTGGGCCCTTGAAGTTCCTGTCGCCGATCCTTATTCGGCCGATCGCGAGAAGGACGGACCAGGCGAGCCTGGAGCGGATGAAGTCTCTGCTGGAGTCACGGACCCCCTCGACTACTCGGTAGTCGCCAAGCGCGGGGTTTAGCGCTTTAGGCGCGCGTGCGCGTTGACCACGCGCACGCGGTTGCCTTCTGGGTCAGTGAAGGAGAACCCCCGATGGCCGCTTTGCTTCTCCTCATGCGGCGCCGCGCATTCGACGCCCGCGCTCTGAAGGCGCCGGTAGAGCGCATCCACATCGTCTGCCGCCAGATCGAATTCCACGCTCGCGGGCTCACCGGGAAGCAGAAAGACGTCGGTGTCGCCCACCTCGAATATCGCGACGACGCCGGGCCGCACGACCGACTGATCCAGTCCGATCGTCTCGCGATAGAACGCCGCAAGGCGATCGAGATCGCGAGCGGCTAGCCCGACGTGTCCCACCGCGACGATCCGGCCGGCCGCGGTCAAACCTTTTCTATCTCGATCTCGCCGGCGACCCCATTGAGCTCGCCCTTCCACGCATGACCGCGGCCGGAGAGGCCCGCCGTCACTTTCGTCGCGAGAGTCTCTTCGGCGATGAAGTTGCCGTGGCGCTCGAACGCGCGCGAGATCGGCCCGGCGTAGCGGAGCGCGATTCGGTCGGCGATCTCGAGCCCGGCTTCCTTGCGTAAGTTGTTCAAGTGATGGGCGATCTCGCGCGCGAGGCCTTCGAGCTCGAGCTCGGGCGTACGCTTCGTCTCGAGCGCCACCGTCGCTCCGGCGTCACGGCCCACGGCGTGGCCAGGCGCGCCCTCATGCGAGACCAACACCTCGCTCGGCGAGAGCGAGAGTCCCTCCACCGCGATCGATCCATCGCGGCGTTCATATCGTCCCTCGGCGAGCGCCTGCCGGATCCGCGGCAGGTCCTTGCCGAGCTTCGGTCCGAGCACTCTCAGGTCAGGCTTGACGGTCTCTCTCACGAGACCCTCGGCCTGGTCGCGGACCTCGAGCTCCTTCACGTTGAGCTCATCCTTCACGATGTCCGCGAGCTCGGAACGCTCGTCGAGCGCACCCCGATCGCGATCGGCCGCGTCGAAGACGACGATCAGCTTCGGCAGCGGCATCCGCGTCTTCACGCCGGCCGAGGCCCGCGCCGCGCGGCCGAGCTCGACGACGCGCCGCGCAGCGCGCATGCGCCGCTCGAGATCATCGTCGCGGCGATCGGGTCGCTCCTCGGGATACGTGGTGAGATGGACGGATGCTTCCGCGCCAGGCGCAGCGGCCTCGCGGGCGAGCCCCTGATACATGTCCTCACTGACGAACGGCATCACCGGAGCGATCAGACGGATGAGGGTGCTGAGCGTCTCGTACATGGTCTGGTACGCGGCGAGCGAATCGCCTTGCGAGCGGGCCTTCCAGAAGCGTGCCCGGTTGCGGCGCACGTACCAGGTGGAGAGATCCTCCCAGAACGCTTCGATCTTGAAGATCGCCGACCGCACGTCGTAGGCGTCCATCGACGCCCGCGATTCGGCGACGAGCCGCGCGAGAGAGGAGAGCAGCCAGCGATCCATGACTGGCCGCTCGGCGACCGGGACTCGTTTCTCCGCCGGATCGAAGCCGTCGAGATTCGCGTACGTCACGAAGAACGAATATGTGTTCCAGAGGATGAGGAGCTTCCGCTTGAGCTCCTGGAGGGGCTCAAAGCTGAAGTACATGATCTCCTGTAGGTCCTCGCGGGCGACGACCCAGCGGATGATGTCCGCGCCGACTCTCTCGCAAGCCTCATTCAGGTCGATCATGTTTCCGCCGGACTTGTGGAACTCTTCGCCCGGCGCCGCGAGCATCGGCTGGAATGACTCGCAGACGCGGTATGGCGCTTCCCCTGTGAGCACGACAGAGAAGAAGAGCTGCGAGTAGAACCAGAGGCGGACCTGCTCGACCATCTCGACGATGTAGTCGGCGGGGAACCATTGCTCCCAGTACTTCCGATCGTGCAGCCAGTCGAGCGTCGAGAACGGGACGATCCCCGCGTCGAGCCAGCAGTCCCCCACTTCTTTGACGCGTTTGCTGTCGGCGCCGCACTGCGGGCAGCCGACGACGACCTCGTCGATCCACGGCCGGTGCAGCTCGCGCAGCTTGTCGAGTCCGCTCTTCGCGAGCTTGCGCAGCTCCTCTTCGCTTCCGAGGACGAAGAAGTGCTTGTTCGCGCACGTATAGAAAGGAAGCGGAAGGCCCCAGTAGCGCTTGCGGCTGATGTTCCAGTCGCCCATGTTCAGCAGCCAGTTCTCCATCCGGCGGCCGGCGGCCGGCGGGAGCCACGTGACCTTCGCTGCCGCTTCGATGAGCCTCGGCCGCAGCTCGTCCATCGAGATGAACCATTCGTCGTCCACCCGGAAGACGATCTCCTCGTGGCAACGCCAGCACTCGGGGTAGCGGTGGACATAGTCGGCGGCGCGGAAGAGCAAGCCCCGCTTTTGGAGGTCGTCGGCGATCTCGCGCGCAACGTCGCGCGCTTCCTTCCCCTGGAGCCACCCGTAGCCCGAGACAAAGCGCGCGTTCTCGTCGATCGGGACCAGCACCGGAAGCTTCTCGGTCTTCGAGAGCGCGAAGTCCTCGGCACCGCAGCCCGGGGCGATGTGCACGAGCCCAGTCCCTTCGGCCGCGGTCACGTCCTTCCACTCGATGACGCGATGCCCCGCGACCCCCGCGCTCGATGCGGGAAGCTCGTCGAACGGTCCGCGGTAGCGCAGGCCCAGGAGCTTGCGGGCGTCTATTGCGCTTTGGTTCTTGATCACCGCTCGGTCAAAGATCTGCTCAGCAGCGGCTTTGGCCACGATGAACGCTTCGTCGCCGACCTCTACCCGCACGTACTCGATCTCGGGATTGATGGCGAGCGCCACGTTCGCCGGAAGCGTCCACGGCGTCGTCGTCCACGTGAGGAAGCTTTCCTTTGACTGGGGCTCGCCCGGGGCCGGCGAAGCCGGGCCCGGGCGGACGATAGGAAACCGCACATAAACGGACAGATGGGTCATCTCGCGGTAACTGTCGATCATCTCGTGCTGCGAGAGAGCGGTACCGCACCGGGCACACCAGGGCATCGAGCGGTGGCCCTTGTAGAGCCAGCCCTTCTCCTGGCAGAGCTTCAAGACGTGCCAGATGTGCGAGATGTTCAGATCGCTGTACGTGTAGTAGGAGTTTTCCCAATCCATCCATTGACCCATACGGATGGAACCCTTCGTGATCGCGGCCGCCGACCGATCGACGCGGGCGCGGCAGGCTTCCGAGAACCTGGCGATGCCATACGTCTCGATGTCGCGCTTGCTGTTGAGGTTGAGCTCACGCTCGACCTGCACCTCGACCCAAAGGCCCTGGCAATCGAAGCCGTTCTGGTAGCGCTGGTCGTATCCCTGCATGGCCTTGTAACGCTGGTAGACGTCCTTGTACGTACGCGCCCATGCGCTGTGCACCCCCATGCCCTCGACGTTCGCGGTGATCGGACCATCGAAGAACTTGAAGCGCGGCCCGCCGGCGTTCTTCTTCCGGAGGAGATCGAAGCTCCGCTCGCGCTCCCAGAGATCGAGGGTGCGGTGGTCGACCTCGGCCAGGTCGAGCTTCGCGCCGACCGGCCGGAACCTCGTTTTCTCTGTCGCCTTTGCCACTTCGCCTCCAAAAAACAGAAACGCCGTCCCGAACATCTCGGGACGGCGCATGCCGTGGTACCACCCGAGTTGACGCCGTGCGCGTCCACTCGATCCGCCGCTAACGGAGCAGTTTCCGGCCGGCTCTACTCGCCGCGGTAGCGGCTTTCTTCCGGCGGCTCGGGGTCGATGGCCCCTCAGGCGCCTGTTCTCACAAGTCTAGCCGGTGGACAAGCTCGGAGCGGCCCCTTCGCGGGCCATTCGCGGTCCAGGCCACCTTGATCGGGGGCCTGCCACGCGTCCCAAGCCCTGTCCATGGAGAGAGCCGGCTACCGCGCCGCTCTTGACATACATCGTCTATGCGTATATATGTTCTGACGATATATGGCAAGACCGAAAGCCGTCCCAGCCCCGGGATTCGGGAGCGCGGTCGAGAAAGCGATCAAGGCCGAGGGAGGCGCCTCGCTCCTCCTGGTCGACCTGGACAACCTCATGGTCCTGAACGAGAAGGGCGGTCGGGGACTCGGCGACAAAGCGATCGCGGCGGCGGCGCGCGTGCTCACCGCGAAGGCGAACGCGGAGGGCTGGACCTTCGGCCGCATCGGTGGGGACGAGTTCGCCCTCGTGGCGCCCGGCGTTCCGCTCGAGGCCGCGTTCCTTCGTGCCGAGCGTCTTCGGGCCGAACTTGCCGCCGCGCTGCGCAAATCCATTCCGGCACGGTTCGAAGCAACCGCCACGATCGGCGTCGCCAACGTCCCGCGCGACGCCAAGAGCGCCGAGCAGCTCATGCGCAAGGCCGATCTCGCGCTCTACGCCGCCAAGGAACAGGGCGGGAACGCCGTCGGCCTGCCACCGGCCGAAGACATGGTCCTGAAATCGTCGTACTACAGCTCCGCCCAGCTCGCGCGGCTCAAGGCGCTTGCCGAGCGGAAGAAGACGAAGGAGGCCGTGCTCCTCCGTGAAGCGCTCGAGGACGTCTTGCGCAAGTACGATCGCGAGTGAGTGACGGAGTTCGACCAGGAGGTTGCTGAGCTCGCGGGCCGGTACGGCGAACCGCGTCGGGTCGACGCGACGATCAACGACGGCTTCTTCGATCCGATCCACAACCCGGACCGCGTCGGCGAGGTCTGCATGATCGTGCGGCGCCCGAACCGGAAAGTCCTTCTCTCGATCAAGACCTTCTATCCGCGTGGCGCCTACCGGCTCCCTACCGGCGGCATCCATCACGGCGAAGGCATCTTCGACGCGCTCGTACGGGAGACGCTCGAAGAGACGGGGCTCGAAACCACCATCCGGCGATTCCTCGCGGCGATCGCCTATCGCCCGCGGTCCTCGCCGGACGGACCGCCCATCTTCCATACATTCGCGTTCCTCCTCGACGAGGTCGGCGGGATGCTGGAGGCGCGCGATCGCGAGGAGCGGATCGAGGAGTACAGAGAGGTCGACCCAGCAGAGCTCCCGGCCGTCGCGGACGGCCTCGAACGCGTCACCAGCATGCATTCAGTTGACATCGGCGGGGATTGGGCGGACTGGGGACGCTTCCGCGCGGTCGCGCACCGCGTGGTCCACGAGGCGCTGGCGAAAGAAAGCTAGAAGCGCTCGAAGCGGAAGAGCCGGACCGCCAGAACGAACCCAAGGACGATCCACACCAGCAATCCCAGGATCTGCGTCCGCACGTCCCAGAGCGACGCGCCCTGCACGCTGATCTCGCGCAGCGCGTCGTTCAAGAACGTGAGCGGCAGCAGGTTCGTGATTGGACGGATCGCTTCTGGTGCGGCGTTCTTCGAGAAGAAGACGCCCGAGAAGAAGAACTGCGGCAGCGTGATCAATTGTGCGATGGCCGGTACCTGGTTCTCGCTCTGCGCCCAGCCGGCGAGCGCGAAGCCGATCGTGAGGAAGAGGATCGTGCCGAGGAGGGCGACGACGACGAGCGCCCCGAGCCCACCGACGATCGTCACGTTGAACAAGACGAGCGCCACGAGGAGGAGCACGGCCACCTGCCCGGCGGCGATGAAGAGCCGGGTCACGACGTGCGCCGCCAGCAGGTTCGGGATGCGGACGGGAGTGGCCATGATCCGGCGCAGGACGCCGCGCTGCTTGTCGCCGACGAGCGCGAAGGCCACCGAGAATACGGCGAGCTGCATGATGTTCACCCCGAGGATCCCGGGCACCAGGAAGTCCACGTAGCGGAGGCGCACGCCCTGCACCGTCTCGTCTTTCACGGCGACCACCGGCGCCGTCTGCGTCACCGCGAATGACAGCCGGTCGATGACTTGCGCGATGATCTGCCGCCCCACCACGACCTGCTGCGGGCGCGCGTCATCGCCGTAGACGACGAGCTGGGGCACCGTCTGACCGGGCCGCGCCGGAGCGATCGCGAAGTCCTTCGGAATGACGACCAGCACGTCCAGCTCGGTACGCCGTAGACGTTTCAACGCCTCGTCCGTGCTCTCTTCGGTGATCTGCAAGGTCTCGATCCCTTTCAACAGACTCAGGAGCTGCTTGCTCGCGTCGTTCTTCGCCTGGTCGTCGACGGCGAGCGAGACCCGGCCGAAGTCGCCGAGGTTCAGGTAGCCGAAGATCACCATGAGCATCAGGGGGACGACGAGACTGAAGAACAGCGCGATACGGTCGCGCAGGTACGCGCGCAGGAGCAACGCCGTGAGCCGCGCCGTCTGTCTCATGCGTCGCGAAGCTGGTGACCGGTGAGATCGAGGAAGACATCCTCGAGGTTCGCCCGCTGCCGCAGCACCGGCTTGCTGAAGCCCCTCGCTAACAGGTCGTCGATGAGCTTGCGCGGCGGGTCGAGCGCGACGATGCGTCCCTCGTCCATGATCGCGACCCGCTCGCAGAGGATCTCCGCCTCGTCGAGGTAGTGCGTCGTGAGGAACACGGTGGTGCCGCGACTCTGGATGCCTCGGATGAGATCCCACAGGTTCCGCCGCGCCTGCGGGTCGAGGCCTGTCGTCGGCTCGTCGAGGAAGAGGACCTGCGGTGAGTTCACGAGCGCCGTGGCGAGCGAGAGGCGCTGCCTTTGTCCGCCCGACAGCGTTTCCTGCCGCTGCCCGGCGCGCTCCTCGAGCTCGACCAAGCGCAACAGCGCGAGGGCGTCGACATCGAGGTCGTAGCAGGCAGCGAAGAACTCGACCGTCTCCTTGGCCGTAAGGTTCTCGGGAAACGCGCTTGCCTGCAGTTGCACACCGATGCGCCGCTTCACCAGAGACGGATCGGCAAACACGTCGACGCCCGCTACGACGGCGGACCCGTCGTCCGCTTTGCGAAGGCCCTCGAGTATCTCGACTGTCGTCGTCTTCCCGGCTCCGTTCGGGCCAAGGAGGCCGAACACCTCGCCGGTCTCGACCTGAAAGCTGATCCCGCGCACCGCCTCGATCTCGCCGTACCGTTTGCGCAGGTTATTCACTTGCACGACCGGTGGCATGACTCGAACGCTATCGCCCCGCGACGAACGCCGCGTACGCGAGGTCGTGGACATAGAAGGCGAACGGCAGCAGCACGACCGCGGCGACCACGATCCGCACCACGATCGGGTTCGGTCGCCTGAGTCGGGTGTAGGTGATGACGAGCGTCACCGTGATCGCGGCGAGGATCGGGACCTGCGCGACCCAGTGAAGGGGATCGGCGCCGTCGACGATCAGCGCGTACACGACCGACGCGCCGAGGAGGCCCGTCGTGAGCCCGGCGATCGCGAATACCCCGGCGTTGCGGACGGGGTCGCGCAACGCCAGCAAGAGGCCAAGGCCAAGCGCGATGAGGACCGACGCGATCATCCGCTCGTAGCTCCGGTTGTACGGCGTGAAGAGGAACGCCGACGGAAACGCGAGAGCGAAGATCACCGGAAGGAAGAAGAGGGTGGCGCAGACGATGCCGACGGCGCGAGCGCCGCGGAGCGTGGCGGAATCGGCCGGAATGGAGCGCTCCATCTTCGGGACGCCGAGTCTCGTACCCTAAGGGTTCGGTGTCGAATCGGGGAGCGTCGTCGGCCGTCTCGCCGCACGTCCGTACGCTGCAAGGGCCCCGCGTGAGCGGCTCACCCGGATTCGCCGCGGTCCTCTCGGGCCTGCTCCCGGGTCTTGGACAGATGTATCAGGGCAGATGGGTGAAGGGGATGCTCATGATCCTGCTGCCGATCTTCACCGTCCTTCTCGCCGGAGCCTTTATCGCGATCGCGGATCCGCTCACGACGCTCGTGCTCCGCAACGCACCCGCGTTCACGTTCCTCGTCGCTGGCGCGTTCTTCACGTACCACCTCTATGTCGTCGCGGACGCGTTCGCGGGCAAGCTCCGCGGGATGGGATCGCTGAGCGGACGCCGCCTGCTCGATTACGCGATCCTCGGCGTCGTCTGCGTTTCTCTCGTCGCCTTCTACACGGCCGCGTACCGCGGATCGGCGCCGTGGGCCGGGTTCTTCGCCAAGATCTTCGCGCCGATCGCGAACGCGCCGCTCGTTGCGGCGGCCGGGCAGGACCCGTCTCTGCCGGCATGGACCGGCACGGAGCGCGTTAACGTGCTGCTCCTCGGGATCGACTCGCGTCCTGATTCGTCGACCACGCAGAACACCGACACGATGATCGTCCTCAGCCTCGATCCGGTGAATAAGACCGCGGCGATGCTCTCCATCCCACGCGATGTGTACATCAACCGGCCCGGCGCGCTGGTCGACAAGATCAACGCGGCCTACGCGTTCGGCGGTCCCGAGCTCGCCAGGAAGGTCGTGGAAGATCTGCTCGGCATCCGTTTGAACGCGTACGCGCTCGTCAACTTCGACGCATTCACGAAGATCGTGGACTCCGTCGGCGGCGTCATCGTCGACGTCCGGCGTCCGGTCCGCGATGAGTCCTACCCCACTCCCGACTATGGAGTCGAGCGCCTCGACATCACGACCGGCCCCCAGCTCATGGATGGCTCGACGGCGCTGCATTTCGCACGCTCGCGCCACGACGCCAACGACTACAGCCGCGCGCAGCGGCAGCAGCTGGTCCTCTCGGCACTGCGCATCCGACTGAGCGAGGGCGATTTCCTGCGCAGCCTTCCCGCGATCGTCGACCGTGTCGGCAGTGCGGTGCAGACGAACTTCGATCCGGCGAACGTGCCTTCGCTCGCGCTCTTCGGAAGAGGGATAGATGGCAGCGCCATCCGGAGCGAAGTGCTTTACCCATGTGGAGGCGATTACCCCCACTGCGAGCTTCAGTACTCGGGCAGCGACGGCGGATTCTTCCTCGTGCCCGACCGCGCCAAGGTGCGGGACTTCG